>NZ_CP096658.1:1834182-2139879 GCF_023238445.1 Halorussus gelatinilyticus
GACCTCCCGCGACGGCTGAAAGACGAGGTGTACAGCACCGTCGAGGACCGCGACGCGACCGCCGAGCAGGCCGACCAGATAGCCCGCGCCGTCGAGAACCGCTATCTCGACACGCGCGTCGATCCGCTTGACCCGGTGGGGACGGTCTCGGCCCAGAGTATCGGGGAGCCGGGAACCCAGATGACGATGAACACGTTCCACTACGCGGGCGTCGCGGAGATCGACGTGACGCAGGGTCTCCCCCGGCTCATCGAGCTGGTGGACGCCCGGAAGACCCCCGACACGCCGATGATGACGGTCCACCTCGACGACGAGTACGCGACCGACCGCGAGAAGGCCCACGAGGTCGTCTGGCAGATAGAGGCGACTCGGATTCTGGCGCTCGGCGACATCTCGACCAACGTCGCCGACATGATCGTCTCCATCGACCTCAACGAGGACACGCTCGAAGAACGGATGATCACGCCCGACGAGATTTCGGGAATCATCGAGGACGAACTCGGCGTCCAGACCAACCAGCAGGGGACCGTCATCGAATTCGGTCCGGAACAGCCCAGTTACCGCGAACTCCTCCAGTTGGTCGAGCAGTTGCGCGAAATCGTCTTCAAGGGCATCGAGGACATCACGCGCGTCGTCATCCGGAAAGAGCAACTCGACGAGGGCGAGGAGTTCGTCCTCTACACCGAGGGGTCGGCGTTCGGCGACGTGATCGAAATCGAGGGCGTGGACGCGAGCCGGACTACCTCGAACAACATCCACGAGATTCGCAAGAACCTCGGCATCGAGGCGGCCCGCGAGGCCATCATCGAGGAGACGATGGACACCCTCGAAGAGCAGGGCCTCGGCGACGTGAACGTCCGTCACCTGATGCTGGTCGCGGACATCATGACCAACCGCGGCGAAATCGAGTCCATCGGTCGCCACGGCATCTCCGGGAGCAAGGAGTCGGTCCTCGCGCGTGCAGCGTTCGAGGTCACGGTCAACCACCTGCTCGACGCCGCCATCCACGGCGAAGTGGACGACCTCAACGGCGTCACCGAGAACGTCATCGTCGGCAAGCCCATCAAACTCGGGACGGGCGACGTGGACCTCCGGATGGGGTCCACCTCGCGTAGCGAACCCGAAGCCTCGGACTGAGCCATGGTCGTCACGCTCTCGGACACGGCCCGGCAGTTCATCGCCCTCTTCGAGGACGAAACGGGTGCGACCGCCCGCGACTGCGTGATCTTCGAGGAGGACGACGGCGAGGAGCGCGTCGTCTTCCTCGTCAAGCCCGGCGACATGGGCAAGGCCATCGGGTCGGGCGGTGAGACGGTCCGGTCGGTCGAGTCCCAACTCGACCGCGAAGTCGTGTTGGTCGAGGACGCCGACACCCCCGAGGCGTTCGTCGCCAACGCCTTGGCTCCCGCGGCGGTGTACAACGTCACCGTCAGCGAGGACGACGAGACGGTCGCCTACGCCGAGGTGGACTCGGAGGACACCGGCGTCGCCATCGGCGAGGACGGCCGGAACATCGCCGCGGCCGAGACGTTGGCCAAGCGCCACTACGACATCGACGACATCCAGTTGACGTAGACTCGTAGCCCTTTTCGCACTCGCTATCGCGCCGGTGGTCGGCACGACCGCCGGCGCAGTCGCGTCCTCTCGTTGAAAGCTCTCTCCCGAAATTTTAGCCACAGCGACCCCGTTCCCGAGGCGAAGTTCTTCCCGACTCCCCGTGGTGACTCCGTACGTCATCATGGGTGACAATGGCATATTCGCGGACGACGTACCGGACGTAGACGAGCGCGACCGGCGAAACTTCCTGAAGGTCCTCGGCGTGACGGGGAGCGTCGGCGCGGCCTCGGAACTCTCGCTGTCCGACCTACGCGGCGCGGTCGGCGGGGAGTCGGCCGAGCAGTTGGCGACCTACGGCGAGGCGATTCGGGCCGACCTCGCGGGCGGTCTCGACGGCGGCCGACTCGCGGGCGCGCTCTCGGGTATCGAGGCGGGAATCGCGCAACTGCCCGAACTCCGCGCCGCGGGGTTCCCCGACGAACCGGGGACCGCGTATCAGGAGGTCGCCGAACCCGCGTGGGAGGCCTACGACCACCTCGCGGAGGTGGGCTTCTTCGCGGCGGCCGAGCGCCACCTGCCGGAATTCACGCCCGACCACGTTCGGGCGACTGCCGCGGAACTGATTCGGGCCGAACCGCTGACTGCGGCGCTCGCCGACGCGGGCCTCACCGAGCGCGAGCGGACGGCGGTGGTCGTCGACGCGGTGAACAACAACGACCGGCTCTCCCACTGGGTCTCGACCGCGGCGCTGCCAGCCGACCCGGAGGACTTCGACCCGGCGAACGTCGCGCCGCTCCACCAGCGGGCGCTCGGCGGGGCGCTGCTCTGGATAGACGAACTCGACCAGCAACTCTGGCAGCGCGAGGTGCTGCTGACCGAGTCGATGCTCGACGACGGCATCTGGGACGTGAAGCAGATGCTGGGCGGAGTTCACATGTTCGTCTCGGCCGCTCGCGACGTCGCCGGCCCCGAGGAACTGTCCGACAGCCAGCTCGCCGCCGCGCTCGCGGGCGGCTCCGCGGTGGCGATCCGCGGACAGGAGCGGATAGAGGCCGACCTGTTCCGGATCACCGACGCCGACCGAGCGCCGATGGAGGGCATCTAACATGTCGACCGACACGCCACACGCACGAGTAATCGACAGCGACGAGGGCAAGAGAATCGAGTACCTCGCCGACGGCCCGACGACCACGCAGTTCGACCTCCAGCAGATTCCGAAACTCAACGTCACGCAGGAGATGTTGCGCAACTCCGGCGACGACCCCGAGACGTGGCTGATGTACGGCGGCGGCTACCGCCAACAGCGGTTCACGACCGCGGAGGTCATCTCGCCGGAGAACGTCAGCGACCTCTCGCTGGAGTACCTCATCGAGGTCCCGAAGGAGCAACGGGGGAAACTCGAAGGGACGCCCATCGTCGTCCCCTCGGATCCGCCGATAATGTACCAGACGAACGCCCCCGACGTAGTTCGGGCCGTCAACGCCCGGTCGGGCGAAATCATCTGGGAGTACCAGTTCGCGCCCAAGGAGCAGGAGAAAGCGCCGCTCCTCTGTTGCGGGTCGAACAATCGAGGTGCGGCCGTACTGGGCGGCACCCTCTACATGACCACGCTGACTGCCGACGTCGTAGCCATCAATCGCTACACCGGCGAGCAGAAGTGGGTGTACAACTCCGCACCTACCGGACAGGGCTACTCGGCGACGTGGGCACCGGTCGTCTACGAGGGGAGCATCCTCAACGGGAGCGCTGGCGGCGAGTACGGCGTGCAGGGCTTCATCGAGTCGATCGACGCCGAGACCGGCGAGCGCGAGTGGCGGACCTCGATGCTCCCGCCGGAGCAGTGGATCGGCGACGCGTGGAAGAACGGGGCGGCGACCAACTGGATGACCGTCACGGTCGACCCGGACACCGACACTCTTTACGCCAACGTCGGTAACCCCGGCCCGGACGTGAACGGCATCGTCCGACCCGGACCGAACGTCTACTCCAACGCTGTCGTCGCGCTCGACGTGACCAACGGCGACGTGAATTGGTACTTCCAGGAGTCCCAACACGGCTGGTGGGACTGGGACGCCTCCGCACCACCGGTGGTGTTCGAGACCGAAGTCGACGGCGAGCAGCGAAAGGTGGTCAGTCACCCAGGCAAGACCGGATGGAACTACCTCCTCGACGCCCAGAACGGGAAGCTCTACGAGCGGAGTCGGGAGTTCTGCGAACACCTCAACATGTGGCACCTGCCGCAGGACAACTTGGAGGACACGCCGTGGATTATGCCGTCGGCCGACGGCGGGTCGGAGTGGAACCCGGTGTCCTACAGCAGGGCGACCGGCAACGTCCACGTCAAGGCGATGAACTACCCGAGCAAGTTCCAGTGGGACCCCGTCGACGAGTGGGAGTACCCCTCGACGTACCTCGGCGGGAACTTCACCGTCTATCCGGCGATGGAGGACCCCGGTCCGCCGCCCGAGCAGTGGAGTCAGAACCTCGCCATCTTCTCGGCGGTGAACCCCGAGACCGGCGAAGTCGTCTGGCAGGACGAGTGGGAGCAGTTCGCCCTCGGCGGGTCGATGAGCACGGCGACCGGTCTCACCTTCGTGGGTAACGGTGCTGGCGAGTTCATCGCCTACGACTCCGAGACCGGCGAGCGCCTCTGGCAGTACCAGTTCGACGCCTCGATCAACGCCTCGCCGATGTCCTGGTACGACCCCGCCGTCGGCAAGCAGTACGTCGCGGTGCAGGCTGGCGGCGGCGGCCTTCGGTCGGTCAAGGACGGGAACGAGATAGGCGTGTTCTCGCTGGAACAGTAGGTCCACTCAAACCTCCTTTCTCTGCGCCGCGAACGACTCTGCTGACAGAACCGAACCTAAGCGGCGCGCAAATCGTTTCGATGAGACGCTCTCAGATTCCGTAATCGCCCCCGTTACAGCGATGTGCGACGGTTTCGTCCGCTCTAAAGAGGGAGGCTTAAGTACCTCGGACGGATAGCACACGCCATATGGCGAACGGCAAGTACGCAGCTCGCAAGCTGAGAAAGGACCGCCAGAACCACCGGTGGTCCGACTCCGATTACGCTCGACGCGAGCGCGGCCTCGGGGAGAAGTCCGACCCCCTCGAAGGCGCGCCGCAGGGCCGAGGTATCGTTCTCGAAAAAGTGGGCATCGAAGCCAAACAGCCCAACTCCGCCATCCGGAAGTGCGTCCGGGTCCAGCTCATCAAGAACGGCAAGCAGGTCACCGCCTTCTGTCCCGGCGACGGTGCCATCTCGTTCATCGACGAACACGACGAGGTCACCATCGCGGGCATCGGCGGTGCGAAGGGTCGCGCGATGGGCGACCTCTCGGGCGTCAACTACAAGGTAGAGAAGGTCAACGGCGTGAGCCTCGAGGAACTGGTTCGCGGAAACGCCGAGAAACCGGTGCGCTAATCATGGCAGCAGAAGACCAACCCGAACCCGACAAACCCGCGGGCACGGACGAAGAGGGAACCGCCGTCGCACAGCTGTTCGGCGAGTGGGACGTCACCAGCATCGAGTACGACGACCCCTCGACCGAGCGGTACATCACGGTCACGCCGGTCGCGCACACGATGGGCCGCCACGCCTCCAAGCAGTTCCAGAAGAGCGAGGTGTCCATCGTCGAGCGACTCATCAACCGGCTGATGCAGACCGAGGAGAACACCGGCAAGAAGCAGAAGACGATGCAGATCACCCGCGAGGCGTTCCAGAAGATCCACGACCGCACCGAGGAGAACCCGGTGCAGGTTCTGGTCACCGCCGTCGAGAACGCCGCCCCGCGCGAGGAGACCGTCCGTCTGAAGTACGGTGGCATCTCGGTCCCGAAGGCCGTGGACGTGGCACCCCAGCGTCGCGTCGATCAGGCCCTGAAGTACATCGCCGAGGGCGTCTACAGTTCGTCGTTCAAGACCTCGACCGACGCTTCCGAGGCGCTGGCCGACCAGTTGGTCGGCGCGGCCAACTACGACGTCCAGACCTACGCTATCAACCAGAAAGAGGAGAAAGAGCGCGTCGCGGCCGCGGCCCGCTAACTCGGTTTTCTCTCCGTTTTCGCTTCTCGACAGTCTCGGCGCTCGACAGCCACGTCTCGAAGCGACGGGACGAGCGGGAAGAATAGTCGGCGCTACTCCGCCCGCGGGTCGGTCACGTCCCGGAGCGCGTCGCCGAGCGTCTGGAACGCGACCACGACGACGCCGAGCGCGAGCGTCGGGAACAGCGCACCCCACCAGTAGAACGTCGGGAAGAAGCCGTTTCGCACGCTGGTCGTTAGCACGTACCCCCACGAGGGATGGGTGGCCGACCCGATGCCGATGAACGACAGCGAGGCTTCGAGCAGCAGCAACCAGCCGATTTGCACCGTCAGCGCGGTGAACACCGCGTTGAGCGTGTTCGGCACGACGTGGGACCGGACCACGTCGAAGGTACTCGCGCCCGCGCTCCGGGCGGCCTGCACGTACACCTGCTCCTGCAACTGGAGCGCCTCCGAGCGGACGATGCGAGCGACGCCGCCCCAGTTCATCAGTCCGAACACGAGGACGATGAGGAGCAGGCTCCCGCCGAAACTCTCGTTGATGAACCCGAGCGCCTGCTGGGCGAGGATGATGACGAAGAACGCGGGAATCGACTGCTGGAGGTCCACGTACCGCATCAGCACCTCGTCGATTCGCCCGCCGTAGGTCGCGGCAACGGTACCGACCGCGGTCGCCAGCGGAACGACCAACGCGACGCAGACCGCCGAAATCTGGAGTGCGACCCGCGCCCCGGCGACGACCATCCCGAACACGTCCTTGCCGCCGGGCGTCGTCCCGAACGGATGCGCCCACGTCCCGTGACAGTAGCCGTCTATCTTCGGTCCGCGGCAGTAGCCGCTCCGGAACACGTCGAACCCGACCGGCGGCTGGCCGATGGGCACGCCGTACCCCCCGGTCTGGCCGAAGACGGCTTGGTCGGGACGGAAGAACAGGGGACCGACGAGTCCGACCACCGCGAACGCGACGAGGACGCCGAGGCTCGCGGTCGCCAGTCGGTTCTCGCGGACGCTCCGGAGGTAACCGACTGTCCGCTCGCGGTCGGCCGCCAGCGGGAGACAGAAGTAAAAGCCCAACACGTCGGCGGCGTACAGCGAGAGCCAGTCGAGCCCCGTCAGGTCCGCGTCGAAGACGAATCGGTCGGTCTGGTAGACGCCGCGCCAGTCCGCGAGGAAGGCGACGACGAGGACCGCGAGAACCGCCAGAAACGCCCAGTCGCGTCGGGCGAGACGTGACCGTCCGCCGTCGGCGTCGGCGAGTTCCGCTTCGGTCACGGTCGGTCGGCTCATCGGTCACTCCACCTCCACGCGCGGGTCGATGTAGACGTAGGCAACGTCCTGCAGGAGGTTGCCGAACATCACGAGCAGGATGGGGAAGATGGTGGTCGAGAGGATGAGCGCGGCGTCGCGGTTCTGAATCGCCTCGAACAGGAGCGAGCCGACGCCGGGGACGCCGAAGATGACCTCCACGACCACGACCACGACGAACATGACGCCGACGAGTTCCGAGAAGAACAGCGACAGCAGCGACGACGCCGCGTTCTTCAGGACGTGGCGGGCGAAGTCGGTCGTGTCGGCCCCGGTCGCCCGGAGCGTCCGCACGAAGTCCTCCTGTAGAATCTCGACGGACTCGGACTGCGCGTAGCGCAACTGGACCGCCAGCAGGTTGACCGTGAGGACCAGTCCGGGCAACACCAGCGCCGCGAGATTCCGCCCCGTGAACAGCGCCATCTTCGGCTCGTAGCTGAAGTTGTACCACTGCAGCCAGTGTTCGGCGACGAGGAAGAGCGCCTCCGCCGCGACGAACGTCGGCACCGCGAAGCCGAGATACGACGCGCCCCGGACCGCCCGCAACAGTCGGCTCTCGGGGTTCATCGCCACGTAGGTCCCGACGCCGACGCCGACCACGACCGCGAAGACGACCGCCGGGACGAGATAGAGGCCCGTCACCAGACTCGCGTCACCGAGGACGCCGGTGATGGGTTCCCCCCTGACGGTCGTGCCGAGGTCGAGCCTCAGCAGACTCTCCATCCACGAGAAGTACCGCTCGTGAATCGGCACGTCGTAGTTGCGCGCCTCGCGGTACAACTCCCGGCACCCGCTCCCGAGGCAGTACTGGTTCGGGTCGGGCGTGAGCGCGAACGCCAGAAAGATGGTCGTGAGCGCGCCCCACGCGCCGACGACCGTCCACGTCAGTCGGTAGAGGATGTACCGCCGCCTATTCACGAGCATCACCAGCGGGAGGGCCGGTCGGGGTGGGACTCTCTCCCGACCGCCATTCGTTACTCACTCGCACGATATCGCGAAATCTACACGCAACCGACATAAAATTTCCCAGTCGCGGTCCGGGCCGGCGAGCGTCGGCCGAGAATCAGGTATCCCGCTCTAGCCTTCTCCCAACTCAGAAGCAACGCGTCGCTCGCTCTCGACGAGCCTACTCCTCGCCCGACGCGCCGACCAGCACGAACTTGCTCTCGGTGTCGCCGTTGTGAATCTGGCGGGTCGCCTCGGCGGGAATCCGGAGGGCTTCCCCGGACTCCAGTTGCACGTCCTCGCCCTCGACGGTGACGGTGGCCGACCCGTCGAGCAGGACGTAGACCTCCTCTTGGCCGTCCTCGCCGTGGTCGTGTTCCTTGCCGGTCCAACCGGGGTCGGCGTCGAGTATCGTCACGCCCAGCTTCTCGCAGCCCAGCGGGTCCCGGAGGAAGCGCAGTCCGTCGCCTATCGGCTCCACGTCGCGGGAATCGACCTTGTTGTAGGACATCGACGGTGGTACGACGCGAGACGTGTTTAGTGTTGGTGATGAAGCGGGGTTTTCCGGGAGCCTCCGAGAAATTGGCGTCCCTTCACGGAGTGCCCGGCCGTTTCCACGCTCGAGACGACCGTTTTCACCACGTCCTTGAAGTGGTTGGCGTTCGCAGGCCCGATGCATGGACGAAGTACTCGAAGTCGTGGACCTCGTCGCGGACTCCGGACTCGAAGGCGTCGTGACGTGGCTGCTCCGACTGGTCGGACTGTTCGCCCTGCTGGGCGGCCTCGGTCTCTGGCTGGTCGGAGGGATGGAGTTACTCGTCCTTCCGGCGGCCCTGCTGGTCGTCGGGGTCGTCCTGTTGGTCGCGCCGAGCGTCCTGCTCGCGCTGGCCGAGTTGGCGTAGCGAATCGTCGCTCAGTCGGCGGCTTTCTCCCCGCCGCCGACCGCGTACTCGCGGGTCGCCTCGACCAGCGAGCGGCGGTACTCGCTCTCGTCCGGGTCCGGACCGAGCGACTTGAACCGGTGTTTGAACGCCGAGAGACTGACTTCGGGTGCGTCGTTCGCGGCCGCGTGCGCGAGGTCGTAGAGTCGGTGGTCCGAGTCCACGAGGTCGTGGCGCTCGACCAGCGCGAGGGCGAACGCGGCGTTGACCGCCGTGATTTCGGGGTCGGCCGTGCTGGTGATGCGGAGTCCGTCCCGTCCGCCGGTCTGGCCGTCCCGCGAGCGTCCGGGACGGTCGGCGACCGCCGCGGCGAGTTCGGACTCCAGAAACGAGACCAGTTTGTCGGTCGGGCCGACCCGCAAGGTGATGTCGTCGGCGTAGATGTCCTTCATGTGGTTAGCTATCTGGTAGCAGTGAGCGACCCGCCTGCGCTCGACCGACTTCCCGGAGAGCGCGAGAAACAGGACCTCCTCGGTCGATTGCGTGTGAGAGGGGTGGGCCTGCTCGTGGCGGGCCATGTGGGCGAACTCGTGGAGCGCGAGTTCCGGAGCCATCGCGCTCGTGGCGGCCTGCCGGGAGATGTTCAGCACGTGGTCGTCGGGGTGGGCAGTCCACGTCCGCTCGTCGGGGTTCTCCCGGACGTGGACGTGGACTGGCGAGTCGAGGTCGTGTTCGGTCTCGAAGATGTCTCGGGCGCGAAGGAAGGGCGCGGCCGGACCGGGACCGTGGACGTGAACCTCCATGCGTATCAGTGACAAGGCTTCGACCGGTATGACTCTTGCGTTGGTTGGGCCGAGTTGCCGGTGCTTGTTACCGACGGAGTAGTTTTCAGGCACCGTCAACGACTGGTTTAATTCAGCCTATCCAGCCACGCCAATGGCTCACACGCTCGCTCGCGGCGAAACACTACGCTTTTCAACTTCCTTCGGGTAGAAGACCCATAATGGGAAGACGAAAGAAGATCGTCGAACAGTGCGAGCGACTGATGGACGAGCCGGAGAACATCCGGAACATCGCTATCGCCGCACACGTCGACCACGGTAAGACGACGCTGACCGACAACCTTCTCGCTGGCGCGGGCATGATCGCCGACCAAGGCGAGGCGACGCAGTTGATGATGGACACCGAGGAAGACGAGCAGGAACGCGGTATCACCATCGACGCCGCGAACGTGTCCATGACTCACGAGTACGAGGACACCAACCACCTCATCAACCTCATCGACACGCCGGGCCACGTGGACTTCGGTGGCGACGTGACCCGAGCGATGCGCGCCGTCGACGGCGCGCTCGTGGTCGTGGACGCCGTCGAGGGCGCGATGCCCCAGACCGAGACCGTCCTGCGACAGGCGCTCCGCGAGGGCGTCAAGCCGACTCTCTTCATCAACAAGGTCGACCGCCTCATCTCCGAGCTTCAGGAAGGTCCCGAGGAGATGCAGCGCCGCCTGCTCAACGTCATCGACGACGTGAACGAGCTGATTCGCGGCATGACCGAGGAGATGGACGACGTCGAAGACTGGACGGTCTCCGTCGAGGAGGGCACCGTCGGCTTCGGGTCGGCCCTCTACAAGTGGGGCGTCTCGATGCCCTCGATGCAGCGCACCGGCATGGACTTCGGCGACATCATGGAGCTCGAACGCGCCGACAAGCGCCAGGAGCTTCACGAGCGGACGCCGCTCTCGGACGTCGTGCTCGACATGGTCTGTGAGCACTTCCCGAACCCCATCGCCGCTCAGCCCCGTCGTATCCCGCGCATCTGGCGCGGCGACGACGAGTCCGACCTCGCCGAGGGCATGCGTCTGGTCGACGAGGACGGCGAAGTCGTCCTGATGGTGACCGACATCGGTATCGACCCCCACGCCGGCGAAATCGCCGCGGGGCGCGTCTTCTCCGGCACGCTGGAGAAGGGCCAAGAGCTGTACGTCTCCGGCACCGCCGGGAAGAACCGCGTCCAGAGCGTCGGCATCTACATGGGCGGCGAGCGCGAGGAAGTCGAGCGCGTCCCCGCCGGGAACATCGCCGCGGTCACCGGACTGAAGGACGCCATCGCGGGGTCCACCGTCTCCAGCGTCGAGATGACGCCGTTCGAGTCCATCGAGCACATCTCGGAGCCGGTCATCACGAAGTCCGTCGAGGCGAAGAACATGGACGACCTGCCGAAGCTCATCGAGACGCTCCGTCAGGTCTCCAAGGAGGACCCGACGATTCAGATCGAGATCAACGAGGACACCGGCGAACACCTAATCTCCGGACAGGGTGAGCTTCACCTCGAAGTCATCACCCAGCGCATCGAGCGCAATCAGGGCATCCCGGTCAACACCGGCGAACCCATCGTCGTCTTCCGCGAAGCCATCCGGGAGCCGACGCAGGTCATCGAGGGCATTTCGCCGAACCGCCACAACCGGTTCTACCTCGAAGCCCGACCGCTCTCCGAGGACATCACCGAGAAGATCAAGCTCGGCGACGTCTCGATGGACATGCCCGAGCAGGAGCGCCGTGAGGCCCTCCAGGAGGCGGGCATGGAGAAGGACCTCTCGCAGAACGTCGAGCACATCCACGGGACCAACATCCTCATCGACGACACGAAGGGTATCCAGCACCTGAACGAGACGATGGAACTCGTCATCGAGGGTCTCGAAGAGGCACTCGACGACGGTCCGCTCGCCGGCGAACCCGTTCAGGGGACGCTCCTCCGACTCGAAGACGCCAAGCTCCACGAGGACACCATCCACCGCGGTCCCGCGCAGGTCATCCCCGCGGTCCGCAACGCGGTCCACAACGCCCTCGTGCAGGGTAAGGTCGCGCTGATGGAGCCGATGCAGGACGTGCGTATCGACGTGCCCAACGAGTACATGGGTGCGGCCTCCGGCGAGATTCAGGGTCGCCGCGGCCGCGTGGACGACATGTACCAAGAGGGCGACCTCATGGTCGTCGAAGGTATCGCGCCGGTCGACGAGATGATCGGCTTCTCGTCGGACATCCGGAGCGCCACCGAGGGCCGCGCGTCGTGGAACACCGAGAACGCCGGCTTCGAGGTCATGGCCGACAATCTCCAGACCGAGACCATCATGGAGATCCGCGAGCGCAAGGGCATGAAGCTCGAACTGCCCGAGGCCATCGACTACTTCTAATCTCCCTCTCGCCGCGCTCTCCGTTCTGCAATCTTCTTCGATTTTCGACGGCTCACGCCGACTTCGAGACGCTTCTGGCAGTGCCTGAATTCGGTTTAGGTGGCGTATAATAAAGTCACTCGTTATCACACCTCCATCCGTCAACGTCATGCTCTCGCTCGTCACCCTCCTGTGGGTCGTCGCCGTCGCGCTCCTGTGGGTCGGTCTCGTCGCGGGCGTCTGGGCGCTCGTGTCTGCGAGTGCCGACCGTCCACCGGAAGTCTCGAAAGCTCCGTCGAAGGAGTAGTCCCGCGTTCGCCCCGCCGATAGCGACGCCTCGTTCGTTTTGGTCTCTTCTCCCTCCGCTCTCCCCGTCCCTCTCGTCGCGTTTTTCCCGTGTCGGTCCGCTCTGGAGGTCGTCCGCACCGGCTACCGCTGGCCGCGGAGGACGACCTCGGCGTCGCAGACCGGACAGGTGGTGCGCTCGCTCGCGTCGAACGTCGAGCTACAGAACGCGCAGACGTGCCGGTCGGGGTCGGTCCGCTCGTCGTCGGTCGGGAGCGTGGTGGTCATCGGTTCGTCACCCACGACGCTTCGAATGAGCATTGTTATAAAGTGACTAGTCAGATGTTAGCATGTCTTTTCGACGGGGGCCGACCGTCTCCTCGGTCGCTCGCGTCGCGCCCGTCACTATTTGCTCCGGCGTTCGGTCGCCGAAGCGTGGCCGCACTATTTGGGAACGACTGAAGCCTTATGCTCGCCCGCGAGTGAGTCAACGAGTAACGATGAGTGACGACACGAGCGCCACCGACCCGCGGGCCTACACGGTCCGACTCGAACTCGTAGACGAACCCGGCGAACTGTTGGGCGCGCTCGAACCCATCGCGGCCAACGGCGGCAACCTGCTCTCGGTGTTCCACGAGCGCGGGTCGCTCACCCCTCGGGGCCACATCCCCGTCGAGGTCGATCTAGAGTGTCCACCCGACCGCTTCGACGCCATCGTCTCCGGACTCCGGGAGGCGGGCGTGAACGTAATTCAGGCAGGTGCGGAGCGCTACGGTGAGCAGGTGACGGTTCTGCTCGTCGGCGACGTCATCGAGAGCGACCTCTCGGACACGCTCTCGTCCATCGAGTCGAAGGCGGACGCCTCCGTCTCGGACGTGTCGCTGTCGGCACCCGGCGGCACCAGCGAGGTGGCCAGCGCCCGACTCCGACTCGCGGCCGAGACCGGCGCGACCGGCGAGGTCGTCGGTGCGGTCCGGGAGGTCGCCGACAGGAAGGAGTTGCGCGTGGTCGAACCCCTGACGGAACTGGAGGGGTCGGCGTGAAGCTAGCCGTACTGGGTGCCGGCGCGGTCGGTCGCTCGGTCGCGGACCTCGCGGGCGAGTACGGCCACGAGGTGACGGCGCTGGCCGACTCGACCAGCGCCGCGGTGGACTCGGAGGGAATCGACGTGGCGGCCGCGCTCGCCGAGAAGGACGAGGCGGGTCGCGTCGGGTCGGCCGCGCCCGAAGACGCGCTCGATACCGAGTACGACGCGCTGGTCGAAGCGACGCCGACGACGCTCGGCGACGCCGAACCCGGATTCGGACACGTGCGCGCGGCGCTCGAAGCCGACCACCACGTCGTGCTGGCGAACAAGGGACCGGTCGCCGAGCGATACGCCGACCTCCGGGAACTGGAGCGGGACAGCGAGGGCCGCGTCCGGTTCGAGGCGACCGTCGGCGGCGCGATTCCGGTCCTCTCGACCGTCGAGAGCTACGGCCCGGACACCATCTCGGCCGCGCGGGGCGTCCTCAACGGGACCGCGAACTTCGTCCTCTCGCGGATGGCCGCCGAGGGGTTGGGCTACGAACACGTCCTCGCGGAGGCCCAAGACCTCGGCGTCGCGGAGGCCGACCCCTCCTTCGACGTGAACGGCACCGACGCGGCGCTCAAGTGCGTCATTCTGGCGAACGTCCTCGGCGACCGCGAGTACTCCCTCGACGACGCCGAGGTCGAGGGCATCGCCGAACTGCCGGGCAACGCGCTCGAACTCGCGGGCGAGGACGGCCGGACCGTCCGACTCATCGGCGAGGCGACGCCCGAAGGCGTCCGGGTCGGCCCGCGACTCGTCCCCGAAAACGGGACGCTGGCGGTCTCGGGCACGCGAAACATCGTCCAACTGGAGACCGACCACGCGGGGCGACTCAACCTGAGCGGTCGCGGTGCGGGCGGCCCCGAAACCGCGACCGCGGTCCTCGCGGACGTGAACCGACTCGGCGACTGACCGGAGACCTACGACGGTTGACTGGTCCGGCTCGGCGACTCGTCGTGGCTCCGTTCGAGCGTCGGTCGCTCGGCCGGAATCGTGAGACAGTCTAGCAATAAACGCGGGACGGCGCCGGGGTCGGGAGCATAGCGTATCGAAATGGTTTTAACTGCTTCTGCCAAAAGATACCGACAGAGCGCGTCTGCGCGTGAGATACAAATGAGCGAAGACAAACCGCACCAGAACTTGGCCATCATCGGCCACGTTGACCACGGGAAGAGTACGCTGGTCGGGCGACTCCTCTACGAGACGGGGAGCGTACCCGAGCACGTCATCGAACAGCACAAAGAAGAGGCCGAGGAGAAGGGCAAGGGCGGCTTCGAGTTCGCCTACGTCATGGACAACCTCGCCGAAGAGCGCGAGCGCGGTGTCACCATCGACATCGCCCACCAGGAGTTCGACACCGACGATTACTACTTCACTATCGTCGACTGTCCGGGCCACCGCGACTTCGTGAAGAACATGATCACGGGCGCGTCCCAGGCCGACAACGCGGTCCTCGTCGTCGCCGCCGACGACGGTGTCGCGCCGCAGACCCAGGAGCACGTCTTCCTGGCCCGCACCCTCGGTATCAACGAACTCATCATCGGCGTCAACAAGATGGACATCGTCGACTACGAGGAGTCCAAGTACAAGGAGGTCGTCTCCGAGGTCGAGGACCTGCTGAACCAGGTCCAGTTCGGCACCGAGGACGCGAGCTTCATCCCGATCTCCGCCTTCGAGGGCGACAACATCGCCGAAGAGTCGGAGAACACGGACTGGTACGACGGCGAAATCCTCCTCGAGGCCCTCAACGGTCTCGAAGAGCCCGAGCCGCCGACGGAGGCCGACCTGCGCCTCCCGATTCAGGACGTCTACACCATCTCCGGCATCGGTACCGTCCCCGTCGGACGTATCGAGACGGGTACCCTGAACACCGGCGACAACGTCAGCTTCCAGCCCAGCGACGTGGGCGGCGAAGTCAAGACCATCGAGATGCACCACGAGAGGTGCCCAAGGCCGAGCCCGGTGACAACGTCGGATTCAACGTCCGCGGCATCGGTAAGGACGACATCCGCCGTGGCGACGTCTGTGGCCCCGCCGACGACCCGCCGTCGGTCGCCGAGACGTTCCAGGCCCAGATCGTCGTGATGCAGCACCCGAGCGTCATCACGGACGGTTACACGCCGGTCTTCCACGCCCACACGGCACAGGTCGCGTGTACCATCGAATCCATCGACAAGAAGATGGACCCCTCGTCGGGCGAGGTCGCCGAGGAGAACCCCGACTTCATCCAGTCCGGCGACGCCGCGGTCGTTACGGTCCGACCGCAAAAGCCGCTCAGCATCGAGCCGTCGTCCGAGATTCCGGAACTCGGCAGCTTCGCCATCCGCGACATGGGTCAGACCATCGCGGCTGGCAAGGTCCTCAGCGTCAACGAGCCATAACGCATGCAGCAAGCACGCGTCCGACTGGCGGGAACCAGTCCCGAAGACCTTGACGACATCTGCGACGATGTCCGCGAAATCGCCAACAAGACCGGCGTTTCGCTCTCGGGACCTATCCCGCTTCCGACCAAGACGCTGGAAGTGCCCACCCGCAAGTCCCCCGACGGTGAGGGGACCGCGACGTGGGAACACTGGGAGATGCGCGTTCACAAGCGTCTCATCGACATCGACGCCGACGAACGCGCGCTCCGACAGCTCATGCGGATTCAGGTTCCGAACGACGTGAGCATCGAGATCGTCCTCGAGGACTGAGGGCCGGACCACCCGGTCCTGTCAGTTCGAGGGTTCGCACTCGACCCCGCCACTCGACCGGCGGAAACTTCTCCATTTCTTCGCTTTCGATAGCCGCGCACGCGCGACGCTCCCCGGTCTTTTTGACCGCGCCGGACGTACGGACGTGCGTGCGACGGCCGAGACGAGCAGTTCGGAACGACGCGGTACCGACCAGCGACTGGTCTTGCGGACGCGGAGGAGTCTCGTGAGCTACCGGTACGGCGACCCCGAGGCGGCCGACCACGAGTCGTCGGGGTGGCTCTTCGGGAGTCCAACGGTCCAGACGCTGGCGGTGTTCCTGCTCGTGTTCGCCGTCCAGTCGGTCGTCGGAGTGGTCTCTCGCGGTCTCGCTATCGGTCTCTTCGCGCTCGGACCCTCGGTTTCGGCCAAACCGTGGACGCTACTGGTGAGCGTCTACGCCCACGCGGGGGTCGGCCACCTCGTCTCGAACGCGGTGGTCCTCGTGTTGGTCGGGCTCGCCGTCGAGCGCGTGACGACGACGCTGCGATTCCACCTGTTCTTCGCGTCGGTCGGCATGCTCGCCGGCCTCGCGCAGGTGGCGTTCTCGGGCGTCTTCGGCTCCGGTAGCGTCGTCCTCGGTGCGAGCGGTGCCGTGTTCGGTTTGCTCGGGTATCTGCTCGCCGGGAACCCGGTCACGGACGCGGTTCTCGGTCGGCTCCCGTTGAGCGGTCGGGCGCGCGTCGCCCTACTCCTCGTGTTGGCCGGAGCCGTGACGCTGTTCACCGCGTCGCCCGGCGTCGCGCTGGTCGCTCACTTCACGGGGTTCGCGCTCGGCGCAGTGGCCGGCCGTACGCGACTTCTCCGGGTCTGAGGCGTCGGAGCGCAGAACTGTGGGGAACACTCTCCCCCACGCCCGCATCGAAACATAAGCTTCTAATAAGTGGGCGCGCTACGAACTATTGCGTTCGCGGGCTCGTAGATCAGCGGTAGATCGCTTCCTTCGCAAGGAAGAGGCCCTGGGTTCAAATCCCAGCGAGTCCATGCGGCTGACGCCGCAACCGCAATTACCACACGGCGTCGGCATCCACGCTTTTGTTTAAGTCCTACACGGTGCAAATCAGGAACGAACCGGCAAGCCTTGCCGTTCCCAATTGCACCCGTCATGGTAGCGGCACCGTCACCGTCCGTTGGTGGCTACAATTACTGTCGGAATACCGTGACTTAGATGTTCCGGCGATAGTGGTGCATGACCACGTGCGGAGAACATCGGGAAGGCCCGCCGGTGCCGGTTAGAACATCAATCGATTCGCTATCTTACCCACAACCGTTACTTCGCCAGAGAATTTTTGACGAAATTCGTCTATACTTAGATGACAAATAACAAACAAAAATTTTAACCGTTTCAACTGTGTTTACTCTTGTGACTAAGTTCTCCGGTGGCTTGTCCCTCTGAGCGGTGCGTGTAGGCTCGGTTCTTGAACAGGAGGCTTCAGCCGAGATGTCGTCCACTTGGAGAACTTTAGAATCTAACAATGAGTACAACAGCAAGCAATAGCGGCGGCTCTCGCGTGGAATCGGCTCCCTTTGTTGAATGGTCGAAATACAACGAGAACCGCTGGCGATATGAGGGTGACCCAAAGTCAGCATCAGAATCAGACATATATAATCCTGATGCACAGAATGCAACCACGATTCGGTATGACATCAACTATCGGGATGACCCTGAAAAGCGAAGAAAGTACAAACGACTCTCAGAATACAATAGTGGTCTGAAGAACGGGCCAAAATGGACCAACGATGAATACAACACGTATCTCGTGAATCAGCATTTGATTCGGGCACTTGCTTCACAAGTAGGATTGAATCCACGCTACAAGCGGGAAGCCGAGAGGCTATTCCTTAGATTTGACCTCCAGAAATTCGGAACAGATGCGGCTACCGTGGCATTCTGTACGTGCGTCGCTGTAGTTAAGAACTCAGAGGAAAACGATAGGAAATGCCATCCCTGTGTCCCAGACAAAAAGATGGACCCTGAGTTCAGGCGAGTCGCAAGTGCTGAAGATTACCGGAAGGGAGAACTCATTAGCCTGTACAACAAGGTCACTCAAGCCAAGGACAAGTACTGGGGGTGACCCCCCTATATAAACCCTCTACCATTCTACTCCAACGGAGGGGCGGCGGAGGAGGAGAACGTTCACTTTTTTACTGCGGTTTACAATGCGGTTACCCACAGGAACGGCGGCCACCAGCCGAGCCGCAGGCGAGGGGTTGGCCGGATACGAGTTCGGTGACCTCAACCCCGACAGCCCGCTCCGGTCGCTTCGCTCCCTCCGCGCCGGGCTTCCCGATGTTCCCCGCTAAACGGTTTCCGTCAGTGGTCACACTGTATTGGTAAACCGAAACCGAGAGCATGGAAGATATCCCAAATGCACGGATTTCCAGATTCCCGCTCAACAGACAGTGACATAGAATCTTTTTCCATAGTGATTGAGAAATCATACATCAGTTTATTAAAAACTGACGTTGTTCACACAACTGGATGTCATCGAACAACAAAACCCATCCGTTGTACGCGGCGATGATAAGCCTGTTTTTCACAGGGCTTTGGACCGACTTTGGATTCAACCCCGTCATCCGGGTCTCCGAACTTACCATCCGGACAGTCGCAGAAACGACCGCCTATGGTCAGAACAACGC
Source organism: Halorussus gelatinilyticus (assembly GCF_023238445.1). Lineage (GTDB taxonomy): Archaea > Halobacteriota > Halobacteria > Halobacteriales > Haladaptataceae > Halorussus > Halorussus gelatinilyticus. The sequence continues at coordinate 1,852,812 of NZ_CP096658.1, forward strand.
TTTCGCTGGACCGTTTCCCGGGCCGGGTGAACTGATTGGTATACTCCATACTGCCGCCTTATTGATAACAATTGGAGCAGTCGTTGGTTGTCTCGTCCATGGTCGAATACTGGGATTGGTTGGTGGAGGGGCTACCTATCTCGCAGGAGTTGTTATTCTTGATGCCCATCAACCGGGTACCTTCCTGCTCATCGCAGGCTTCTTCCTTGGGACAATAGGCTTGCTACTGAACGACTCAAATCAAGGGAGCGGTCGTAGTGGCCCTTCAGTAACGCATCAAGGATTGAGATGAACAAGGGTGATATCCACCTACTGAAAATAGGTTACCGCCTCAATTCACCATGGGTTTAGACGTCGGCTTCGCAGATGTCTTGCTCCCTGTCGTGGCGACCTCCTTCCTGATGTCGCCGAAATGTGGGCCAGTGAATCCTTTCAACAAGAAGGACTGCATGAAGGTTCCATCATTCGGTATCGGTGGTCACTTTAGAAGTCTCGACCTCGGAGAGGTTGTCAATGCGCTGGAGTACATGAGTGAACTTCTCATGCACTGTTGCCTCCCGGTCTTCCCAAGTAAGAACAACATTTGCTAAAACCTCGTCTGGAATCTCGCTGTCATTGTCCATGGGAGTAACTACTGTGCCATTCTTCCTCTTGACTGTGAGTTCTTTTGCGTCCTGCAACAACCTCTGGATGGCATCAGATTTCCCATCATAGCCGGAGTTATATTCACCGTCACTAACTTCTACATGTCCTTTTTTACCAGTTGAATCGTGGAAATGGAGTTTCAGGCCCATAGTTTCTGAAATTATTATGGTTGGATTTATTCATCTATAGTCGGAAGTTCTTCTCTTATCATTCTCTTTTTCGCATATATTCTCCCGGTACTCTGTATGACAATTATTGAAGTGATTGCCGCGAGAAACAGTTTAATTGACCCGGTAAATACACCTCCGATAATCAATAGAATACCGACAACTACCCCGAGAAGATTTACCTTTTTATGATTTTGTGCCCACCTGTCGGAATCAGTTTGGAGTTCCTCCAAGTCTATCTCCTCAAGTGAGTCCTCTTTGCTTAGAAGTTTCCAGTTCTCTGGTAAAAGTGTCAACCCATTCTCCTCCGGTGAAAAAGAATCGACCGTTCTGTGATGACCACGAGGCCCAACCCGTAACTCAAGACGGTTCGATTTCGCCTTTGTTAGTGTTGACCAGCAGTCGGTGCATTGCAAAGTCTCATCTGCGGAAGGGTGGTGAGAAATCTCATTACTATCACAGATGGGACATTCTTCAAAAGGATTAGAGATTTTCTTCTGTTGAGACTCAGAAGATTTTCCAGAATGTCGCTTTTCCGATGTAGGAGCCTGAACGTCATTGTGTACTGCATTATGACATTCTTCACAGAGGGTTTGCAGATTAGCCAGTTTATCTTCTCCACCCTTTGACTTAGGCACAATGTGATGAGCATGGAGAGTAGCATTTCCACGGGGACCACCTTCTAAACCGCAATTCTGACATGTGTAATCATCCCTGCGATACACCCTTTTCCGACGAGAATCCCAATCAACGGGATAGTTCTGGGACATACCACCTTGTTGGAAGTAACATAGTAAAAATGATAGTGGTCAGACTTGGTAAACGCCCAATGGAGGCACTTAGAGTCCTTCGAGGTATTTTCGGCGAGTATCCATCTGTTCGTCTTTTGACTGCTTGTTATAGTGCTTATCAAGCACCTCCCTGCTCACGTCCATACGGTCGCTGATTACGTCCTTCGGCGTCTCCTCGTTGAGCGAGTAGGTGATTGCCCCTTTCCGAAGGGGATGCGGTGAGAGCGACGAGGGGCACTTACAGGCGAGGTTGTAGGAGTTGGCTTCGCAGGTGTCCGGCTCTCGGTCATGCGGGCACTCCTTTCCGATGTGACACGGACGGGTCGCCGTGTAGATTACTCGCTGGACGGTGGTCCGAGAGACGCGCGTGTTCCTCGTTGCGAACAGCGGACGGCGTCCGTGTTCGTCCAACACGTCGGCGCGGTTCTCGCTGATGAAGTCCTCGATAACCGTCACCAGTTCGTCTTTGATGAACACGTTGCGCTCGCCCTTCTCCTTGTTCTTGAGTGCGGTTCCCGTGGTCGGTCGGTGACGGATGCACAGTTTGTTCTCCTCGGGGTGGAAGTCCTTGAGGTCGAGTGCGAGAAGCGAACTGCTCCGTACTCCGGTGTGCCACAGTGTGTAGAACACGGTGTGCCGGAGTGAAGCGTACTCGAACCGCTCAAGGTAATCGAGGATGTTCTCAGCGTCATCTGCCCGGATGAACGAGTCGTTTACTTCGTCGGCGTCGGTCGTCTCGGGGATGACCACCTTCTCGCTGGTCCCCTCGGCTACAGCGTCCACCTGCTCACAGAAGCGGATGAACTTCTTAACGGTCCAGAGGTTGTGCTTGAGGGTGATTAGCTTCACCTGCTCGCTCCGCCACGTTCGGAAGTCAGCTAACGCCCGTCCGGTTGCGTCGTTCATGTTGGTAACGTCGCGCTCGTCACACCACTGCTTGAACACCTTGAGGTCAGACTTGATGTTCTGCAGTGACTTCTTCGTCACTTCATCTTCGCGGCTGGTCAGATACATCTCAACTGCCTTCTCCGGTCGGAGTGGTTCGAGGTTCGTCATGGTTGGCTGTCTTGGTGACCACCAACCAGACGGAACGCATACCGCGCGTGGCTCCGGGCAGTGGTATCGCCCGGCCTTCAGCTTGCGGTGCGGTGAGGCCCGTTGGGTTCAAATCCCAGCGAGTCCATCCGAAATTTTCCCGCTGAAGAAGGTCTACAGAGCGATATCGTCGGCGACTCGATACCGGACGGCTGTCGCGTATCAACAACGTTCTTGTACAATTGAACGATAGAGCCACTCGTGACCGACTGGTACCACGAGGCGCTACTCCCTTCCGTTGTGGCTAAAATCCGGGAGGCCGAAGCCAGAATGGGCGTGGTTTTCTACGGATTTCTCCTCGCCGACGGGCTGCTCCTCGGCTCGTACGTCTTCGACTTCGTCTCGACGCTCGTCGCCGTCGCGTCCGGAGGAAACGCTTCCCCGTCGGGTCCGTTCGCCGGCTTCGGTTTCCTCCGGTCTATCGTGTTCGCCGTCGGTACCGCGCTACTACTCGTCACCGTCTTCCGCCTCGGACTCCGCCTGTTGTTGCTGGCGAAGCGTCACTGGTCCGCAGTTCTCCCGCCCCAGCCCGCCAGAACCGTCCGCGTCCGGGACTCTGGCACCGGTTCCGTCTACCGAATCGACGCGCGAGCCCTCGTCCCGACGCTCGTCGTCCTGTCTAGCGTTTCCCTCGCCGTCGTGGTCGCGCTGTCTTCCGAATACCTGCCGTCGATGAAGTGCGAGGCAGTCGAAGTCTTCGACACGTTCTTCTGGATGGTCGGCATCTGGGAACTCGGTCGGGCGGTTGCCGTCTTCTCGACGGTCGATTTCTCGCTCTTCTCGGAGGTCGGGTTTCTGGCCACGTATCGGAAGCTCTCCGTCCTGCTGTATTTCGTCTTTTTCGGCCTCGTGGCGATAAATCTAGAGAACGTCTGCAAGCAGGTCTACGCCGCGAACGTTCTCGGAGACGACTCCGATTCGTGGCCGGGGATACTCTCTCAGGCGAGGGGCCTACGCGTCGCGGCGAGAGAGATTTACGCCCACGAGCGAGTCAACTCCCGGAAAATCGCGTTCTACGTGTTCGCCACGGTGGCTCTCGTCGTCCTGTTCTTGTACGTCGATTATCGAATTGCAGCGAATCTCCCGGCCGGTTGGGAAGAAGCGACGTACGGTACCAACTTACGCTACTGCGACGGTTCGTTCTTTAGCTGACTGCCTCCCGAGCGCTCGCCTCCATCGAGCGACCGGCGACGATTCCGTCTGACGCCCGTCATACGCCGAAACACAGGGTTTACCACGGATGAACGTAAGGAACTCCACAATGAGTCTCAGGTGTTCGCTCCTCGGCCACAGCTACGGGGAGGCAGAGATAGAACGGGAACGCGAGGAGCAGGGAAGCGAAGTCGTGGTCACGGTCCGGGAGTTCGAGGAGTGCGAGCGGTGCGGCGATCGCAAGACTATCACCGAGAACAAGGAAGTCACCGCGATTCAGTCGCCCGCACCTGACCTCGAAACCGCGGAGTCGGACTCCGGGATGGCGTCCCGGTCCGGCGCGACGAGCGAGTCCGGCGAGACCGGGGCCACCGCCGGGTCCGCCGCGGGCCAAGCCGGGGGAACCGAAGCGACCGGGGGTGCGTCGGGCGACTCGACTGCCGGGACCGGAACGCCCACGGCCACCGACGCGGAGGTCACCGCGGCCGCGGGCGGGGACGACGCCGAGATAATCGGCGGTTCGACCGACTCCGGGGAGTCGGCCGCGGAGTCGAGCGGGTCGTCGGGGTCGGATGCGTCGGCGTCCGAGAGCGCGGCGAACGCCGAGACGGACGCCGCGGAAACCGCACCGGACTCCGCGGGTCCCGGCGGGAGCGACTTCGAGGAGGAACCGTCCGCGGCGGACGACGACGGCGTCATCTTGGACGACGAGGGCGACGCCGACGAGTCCGACGACCGCACGCCCGGCGAGTGGCCCGACGCCGAGACGACCCACCCGGCGGAGACCGACGACGGTCCCGGCGAGTGGCCCGCTGTCGGGCGGGAGGACTCCGACGAGGGGTACGACGCCGAACCCGGTGACGCCGGCGACGCGGACGTGCAGTTCGGCGGCGGACTCACCCCCGAGTCAGCGCCCGAAGTCGACGACGACGAGACCGACGAGGTGGAGTTCGTCAACGCCGAGGGCGACGCGCTCCAGTCGAAGGACGCCGCCAGCAGCACGACGGAACTCTCGTCCGGCATCTCGGCCGGCGCGGAGGCACCTTCGATGTCTGGACCGGCCGACGACCCCGACGTGGACGCCCAGTTCGTCTGTCCCGAGTGCGACTACCGCCAAGACGTGGCGGGGTCGTCGCTCCGGGCGGGCGACATCTGTCCCGAGTGTGCGCGGGGTTACCTCGCACAGGAGTAGATGGCATAGTAAACCGAGTGAAGCGTCGGATTCAAGAGGAAGAACGACGCGAAAAGGGTTTACCACACCCTGTCCAAAGGGAGATTACCATGAAGGAATACAAGATGCGACGCGGCGAACATCTGGAGGACCGCATCCCGGACATGGAGGCGAAAATCGAGGACTACTTCGGCGAAATCACGGGTACCGAAGAACACAACGGCCACGAACTCTACGTGGTCGAGGACCCCGACAACCCCGTCTTCGACCGCATCCTCGCCGGAGCGGCCGAGTACAGCGGCAAAAAGGACAAACTCGCCGTCCACTTCGAGGAGCGCGACGCCGAGGACGTCATCGCCGAGGGCAACGCCGACGCCGCGGCCGACGCGGTGGACAAGAAGAACGACTTCCTGCTCGAAGCGACGGGCCGCGACGCCAAGGCCCGCCGCGACTCGATGAAGCGACAGGTCGAGGACGACGCGGACAAGCCAGACAGCGTCTCGTAGCCCGACCGCTCCGCGTTCCATTTTTCCCCTTCTCACAACTGGTCGAACAGCGCCGCGGATACCGGTGTCGGGACTGTCGAGAGTCACCGAGAACTGCCGAGAACGCGTCTGGCCGACGACCGTCTCAGAAGTGGTCGCTGTTGGGCGACCCCTCGCCGCGACCCCCGCGGCCGCCCTCGTTGCGGTCGATGCCCATCACGCTCTCGGGTTGGTCGACGTCCCACCCGCTCGTGCCGTCCTCGGCGACGCGGACGGTCACGTCCTCGACGTCCTCGAAGTCCTTGGCGAGGTCGAGTTTGATGTTCTGTGCGGTCCGCGGACTGATAGCACATCCCGAGCAGGCACCGCCCAACTCGACGACGACTTCGCCGCTGTCGGGGTCGGCCTTCTGGACGGCGCTCTCGCCGCCGTGCATGCTGATGATGGGCATCTGGCCCGTCAACCACCGCTCGACGCGGTCCTTCAGCGAATCGTCGTCGGTCATGATGTAAGCGTAGGGTCCGGAGGGGTCGTAGGACTTTGGGTTTATTTCCTCCAGCGTCGCCACGCGCCCGCCCCGAGGAGCGCCGCGGCTCCGGCCGTGACGCCGAAACCGGGCACCTCGCCCGAGCCTCCGCCGTCGGACTCGCTGGTCGTTGCGTCGTCGAGTGCGGCATCTCCCGTGGTCTCGGTCGTCGTCTCGGTCGTGGTTTCGGTTTCGGTCGCAGTCGCGGTAGGAGTACCGTCCCCGCCGGTCGTCGTCAGCGACGGTGGGTCCTTTTGGGGGCTGTTGGTGGCGTCCTCTATCGGGAAGGTGTAGAGACCGCCCTTCCCGTTCGAGCGCCGACCCATGCTGCTGGCGACGAAGAACCCGTCGGTCGCGCGCTTGGCGGTCCAGAACGAGGTCTCGTCGGGCATGCGCCACCACGCCAACTGCTCGGGGTTCGCGGGGTCGGAGATATCGTGAATCTTCACGCCGCCCTGATACCACGACGTGAACAGGCGGTCGCCCACGATGTCGAAGTTGTGCGAGGTAGTCCACGTCCCGCCGATGGAGGGGTCCGGCGACGCGGGGGCGTCGATGGTGGCGAGTTTGGTCGGACTCGTCGCGTCCGAGATATCCCAGAGTTCCAGACCGCCGGGTCCGCCCCGCTCGCTGGCCTGCCACGCCTCCTTGTTGACGCCGAGGAGACTCCCGTCGTCGCTGGCCATCGCGTAGTGGGCGTTACCCGGCAGTCGGAGGACCTCGGTCCGGACGCTGTCGCTCGGAATCGACTGGAGTTCGGCGAGCGGTCTGCCGCCGATTCGCGCGACGAAACTCGGACTCGCGGGGTCGCTCACGTCCACGAGGTACGTTCCGGCGTCCCAGTGAGAGAGGTACGCCCGGCCCTTCTGGACCCACACGTCGTGAATCGTCCAGACGCTCGTCGGCACCTCGTTCCACCCCGACCGCCGGTCGGCGGGCGACCACCGACCGACCTCCTCGGGACTGTCCCCGCTCACGTCCACCATCACGAGCGCGTTCGTCTCGCCCTGATTCCCGGTCAGGTAGACGATTCCGTCCCGAACGAAGCAGTTGTGAATCGGGAACTGCGTCTCGTGGAACGCGACCTGCGTCGGGTTCGCCGGGTCGCTCACGTCGAAGAGCGCGAACCCCTGCAACACGTCGCCCCGCATCGGGTTCGCGGGCCCCGCGGCGACCAGACGGTCGCCCTCGACCTTCACGTCCTGAATCATGCGGAGCGGCCCGGTCTCGCGGTCGGCCAACAGGCCCGCGCGTTCGGCGACCACCGTGGGGTCGCTCGGAATCTGCACGTCCACGACCGCGAACCCGTCCATCGTGGCGACGTAGGCGAACTTTCCGCTCCGGTCGGGAACCGCCTCCGTCGCGTTCGCTATCGAGACGCTCCCCAGCGGCCGGTACGGTCCCGGATGCGCCGTCGCCGTCTCGGCCGCCATCCCCGCTCCGACTCCGACGGAAGCGAGTGCGACCGACCCCGAAACCTCCCGCAGAAACTCGCGGCGATGCATGGACGGACGAAAGGTCTACAGAAGGATAAATGGGTGGGCGAACGTGGACTACGCGACCGTTCGCGACCGGTCGCCCGTCCCGCCCGTCATCGCGCTGGCGATGGCTCCCTTCAACACCACGTCGTCGCCGAGGTTCGTCAACTGCACGTCGGGGACGTTGTTGAACACGAGGTCGTCCACGCGCTCGCGGATGGGGTCCACGACCAGCGACTCGTTCTGCAGCGCCACCGCGCCGCCGACGTAGATGACCAGCGGCGCGTAGGCCTGCGCGATGTTGGTCACGCCGAGCGCGTTCCAGTGAGCGACCTGCTCGACGACGTGGTCGGCGAACTCGTCGTCGCCCGCCGCCTCGAACACGTCCACCGCCGAGAAGTCCGGGTCGGCGAGCGGCAGGTCGGTGTCGAGGCTGCCGGCGTCCTCCGCGAGCAGTTTGGCGTACTTCGGGATGTTGTTGCCCGAGCAGTACGCCTCCCAGTGCCCCTCGCGGCCACAGCCACAGGTGCGTCGGCCTTGCGGGTCCACGACCATGTGGCCGACCTCGCCCGCGTTGCCGTCCCACCCAGAGAGCACCTGTCCGTCCACGCAGACCCCCGCGCCGATGCCCGACGAGATGGTCAGGTACGCCATGTCGTCGGGGTTACGGTCGCTGTAGAATCGCTCGCCGATGACGCCCGCGACGGTGTCGTTGTGGAGGTAGACGCTCTCGCTTTCGATGAGTTGTCCCACGGGACCGGTCAGCGGGATGCGGTCGATGGTGTCCGGGAGGTTCGCCGGGTTCTCGACCGCGCCCTCCGCGAGGTCCAGCGGTCCGATGGAGCCGATGCCCGCGGCCCGGACGTCCGACGGGGCGATGTCGGCGGCCGCGCTGGCCTCTCGAAGACACTCCAAGACGGCCTCCGTGACCGCGATGCCCGTGGGACCGTTGGGGGTGTCCGCGCGGTGGACGCTCACCACGTCCCCCTCGTCGTCGGCGACTGCCGCCCTGACGTTCGTCGCGCCGAGGTCAACGCCCGCGTAGTACGCCATTCACCCCGGTAGGACGGTCCGGTCGCACTTAACTACAAGCATTTACTCGGCGACGAGTACGACACTCTCTGACGTGCCCGACCGCGCAGGTGGCGAACCGCGGTCGCTCTCCGACGCGAACCTGCGACAGTGATAACTCTCGTCAGATGGTATCACACACCATGAATCCCGACCCCGACGACCGGCCGGACGCGAACGACCGGAGCTCGGACGACCCCGACTCGGACCCGGACCCGGACCTCGCCGGCGCGGACCTCACCGACGCGGAGGTCGCGGCGCTCCACGAGGTCGAATTGGGCGTCGAGTGGTTGCACCGCGCGCACGGCCACCTCGTCCAGTTCCACCACGCGACCGGGCACGCGATGGACCACCTCGCCGAGGCCGAAGCCGGCCTGCGCGAGGCGGGCTACGACGGTCTCGCAGACCGCCTGCGCGACGACCTGCTCCCCCGCGGCGTGGTCGGAGACAAATGGTCCTACGGCGTGCTGGAGGCGTTTCAGGCCGGTCCGATGGCGGACGCCGACTCGTTCGGCACCGACGCCTGCGAGGAAGTCGCCGACGGCGAGCGCCACGTCGCCGAGCGCCGTCAGGAGCGCGAGTGGAAGGGTCGCTCCCGGACGTAGGACGGTCGCCGCGCGGGTGTTCGCTCCTCGACCGACGAACGCTCGGTGACGCGAACCACGAGGGCGCACCGCCGACGAAAAACGAACCCGGTCGTACGACTAGTCCCCGCGGACGAAGGTCACGGGACACGGCGCGCTCAGCATGACCTCTTGGGCCGTGCTCCCGAAGACCGCCTTGCCCGTCGGCGAACGCTTCCGGCCGCCGACGACCACGCGGTCGGCGTTGACCTCGTTGGCGAGGTCCACGATGCTCTCGCCGTGTTCGCCGACGCGCCCGCGGACGGTGTACTCGACGTCCGCCTCGTCGAAGGCGTCGGTGAGTTCTCGGACGGTCGCGTGGCGCGAGGCCACCTCGTCGGGGTCGATGTCGCCCGCCGGGTCGTAGTCGAGCTGGCTCACCACGCCGTCGAACTCCTCGTCGGTGAAGACGTGGGCCAGCACGACTCGCGCGCCGGTCGGTCCCGCTACGTCGATGACTGCCTCGGCCAACTCCTCGGTGCGGTCGGCGTCGCCCGGCCCGACCGCGAGCAGGATAGTCTGTAGTGCCATATCGACACGTCCACGGTCCGGATATTAAGCGTATGTGGCCGTGACGGTTTTTTGCGGCGTCTCGGTCCCCGCAGGCGGTCGTCCGCGCCGAGCGGTCGGGAACCTGTCGGCGAATCCGGGAATCGTGGCAGGTCCGAAACTTACGCCGAGTTCGGCAATCGCGACAGTCCGAAGCTCGCGGGGGTCCGGGCCGACGCTCGCCGGCCGACCGCGAACGACGTTTCCCCGTTCGGAGAACCCTCCGAACCTCAACACGGAAATACGACGACGCCGAACCCCCGTCCATGCTTCGACCCGACCTGACCGGGCGGACCGCGCTCGTGACCGGGAGCGCGAGGGGCGTCGGCCGAGAGCTACTGCTCGCCTTGGCGGACTGCGGCGCATCGGTGGCGGTCCACTACCGCTCCAGCGAGGGGGCCGCCCACGACGTCGCCGACGCCGCACGCGAGACGGGTGCGCCCGAGGTGACGACGATACGGGGCGACGTGGCCGACCCGGACGACGTGGACGCGATGTTCGACGCCGTGGAGGACGACCTCGACGGCGTGGACGTGCTGGTGAACAACGTCGGCCCGTTCGCGCCCGACCACTGGGAGGACATCTCCTACGAGCGGTGGAACACCGTCCTGCAGGCCAACGTCAACGGCACCTACCTCTGCTGTAAGCGTGCCCTCCCGGAGATGCGCGACCAGTCGTGGGGCCGCATCGTGAACGTCGGCTACGCCAGCTCCGAGAAGGGCATGGTCAATCCGAAGAACGCGCCCTACTTCATCGCCAAGCAGGGCGTGTTGATGTTCACCCGGATGCTCGCCAACGACACCCAGAACGACGGCATCACGGTGAACGCCGTCTCTCCTTACGTGATCGAGAACTCCGACGAGTTCCCCGAGGACCTCCCGCGCGGCCGACCCGCCGACTTCGAGGACGTGGAGCAGGCGGTGCTGTTCTTCTTGGACGAGGACAGCGACTACATCAGCGGCGAGAACATCGAAGTGGACGGCGGATGGTTGCCGGAGACCGTGTAGCGGCCGCGCCACGTAGTCACGCTCTAGACCGGCGTAACGGACGTTCCGCGCCGAAAATCCGTAGTTCGAGTTACGGCCGCCCCTCCAACCGACTAATAACTTTTCGTGCCCGTCCGCTACGCTCACCCGTCGGGGACCGACCCGACGGGGGAAGACCAATGCACGAAAACGACGACAGCTCGAACATCGCATCGAAACTGCTGGGCGAGGGGACGTCTCGCCGCGAATTCATGGACACGACCGCCAAACTCGGCGGGAGCGCGCTCGCGCTGTCCGCGCTCGGCGGCGGTACCGTCGCCGCCAGCGGTACACAGACGGAAGGAGCAGCGGTGACGCTCCAGAATCAGGAGTCGGACGGTTCGACGGTGATGGTGGCCTCGGCAGCCGTCCCGGAGGGCGGGTTCGTCGCTATCCACGACCTGTCGCTCCTCGAAGGCGAGGTCCTCGGGAGCGTCATCGGCGTCTCGGAGCTGTTAGACGCCGGCGAACACCAGAACATCGAGGTCACGCTGTTCGAGGGCGTGCCGGGAGCCCAGTTCGACCAGTCGGCGCTACAGGAGACCCAGCCGCTGATCGCGATGCCCCACCAGAACACGAACGGCAACGAGTCCTACGACTTCGTCTCGTCGCAGGGCGAAGCCGACGGCCCGTACACCAGAGCGGGCGCGCCCGTGGTGGGTCTCGGGTACGCCATCGTACAGAGCGAAACGACGATGGGCGGCGAAACCACCACGACCGAGTAGACGCGTGTCGGCGATGGCGCGACCCGCCGCGTAGCGGACCTGCGGCCGTCCGCGGACTCAGCTACGACCCCGACAACAACTTTTTCAGATGCTCCTTCGAGAAGAAGGAGGTCGGCTTGTCCATGTGGACGCCGATTTCGCCGGAGAACGCCGACAGCCCGACCTTCTGGACGCTCTCGGGGAGCGAGTAGCACTTCCGAATCCAGTGGCCCAACTCGATTTCGGTGTGCAGGTCCTCGCGCCACGCGTCCTCGTAATCCTGTAGGGTGTCGGGTCGCTCGGGGTCGATGACCTTCGCGGCGTGGCTCGCGGCGGTCATGCCGTAGAGGATGCCGCCGCCGGTGAAGGGCTTGGTCTGGGCGGCAGCGTCGCCGACGAGAAAGCCGCGCCGACTCGTCACCGAGTCGGCCGGCCCGACCGGAATCATGCCCGCGCAGAAGTGGCTCGTCTCCACGTCGTACTCCGCGGTGAACTCGTCGAACAGCTCCTTGGCGGACGGGTCCGAGCCGGGCGGGGCCGCCAGCCCGTACTCGACGCCCGACTCGCCGCGCGGGATGCGCCACGCGAAGAATCTGGGCGCGGTCAGGTGAACGTCCACGTAGTCGCCGGGGTCGTCCTCCTCGGAGAAGGCGAGGACGCCCTGTAGCTTCTCGCCGGGTTCCGGCAGGCCGAGTTCCGAGCGCACGCGCGAGACCGGCCCGTCGCATCCGGCGACCATCCGCGCCTCGAAGGTCTCGGTGCCGTCGGGCGTGCTGGCGGTCACTTCCACCCGGTCGGCGTACTCCTCGACCGACGAGACGCTGTGGTTCTCCCGGAGGTCCGCGCCGGCGTCGCGGGCGGCGTCGGCGAGGAGTTCGTCCAGTCCCACGCGGTCGATGACGTTCGAGACGACCTCGCGCTTGTAGAAGGGGTAGTCGTCGCTTTGGGGACCCCCGACGTGGAAGCGCGCGCCGTACACCTCGTTCTGGAGCAACTCCTCGCGCGCGCCCTCGGGCGTAAACTCCCAGATGTCGGTGCTGACGTGGCCCGAACAGGCGAGCGGTTTCCCGACCGCTCCGCGTTCGAGCGCCAGCACGTCGTACCCCCGTTCGGCCGCCCGCCGGGAGAATCGAGACCCGGCCGGGCCCGCCCCGACGACTACGAAGTCGTACATCGGTCGGGGGTACTACCCTGCGGCCCAAGTATTCACCGCTCTATGCTCGTTCGTCGTGGTAGTCGGCGCGCTGACCGTCCGTCGTCGGTTTCGACCGCTGAACGCGTCGCGTCGACGGCGGACCGCTATCCGTCCACGTTCGGCGGTGCTTCCTGCTGAGCGAGCCGTTGCCGTCGCACGTAGTGAGTCGCCGCCGAGAGCGCGAACGCCGCGACGATGAGGACGCCCCATATCTCGTCGGGAATCGCCTCGAACGGTGGGACGCCCAGCAAGTCGCCGAGGACGAGAACCGCGCTCACGACCGCGAGCGCGAGATAGTACCGAATCCACGGGAAGTCGTCCTGCGGCCGGAGGTACCCCTCCAACTGGGCCGCGTTCCCCGATAACTCGACCACTCCGCGGTTCTGGTTGTAATCGACGATACCAGCGTCCGCGAGCTTCGGGAGATGCGTCTGATAGAGAGACGTGTAGACCGACTTGCGCTCGTTGGCCGACAGCCCCTCGACGGTCGTGTCGTTCTCCCACGCCGCGACCTGCTCGGCGAGTTCGCTCAGCTCGACCGGACGGTCCTGCTGCTTGAGGTAATGTAGCGTGTACCGCCGTCGCCGGTTCTTCAACACGTCGAAGATTAGGTCTTCGGACAGTGTTTCTTGCTCCGGTGAGTTGTCAGCCGAGCTCATACTACCGAAATCGCTCAATCGCTTGTTGCGCCGATGCCACCGCCACCCATCCCATCACGGTACGCCAGTTTCACCCGGACCACACTTTGTTATCCAGTACTTAGCACCGAGCCAATATCAAAAGTACTACAGGAATCGGAGGTAATACGGGGATTCCCCGAGTTAACGTGACGATAAAGCGGCTGAGGCGGAGAATTAGTGAAGACCCTTCAGTCGTCGGTCGCGGGCGCGGCCTGCTTCTCGCGGTCCGAGCGGGGTCCGTCCAACTCCACCTCGGGAAGCAGGTCCCGGAGGTAGCGCCCGGTGTGCGAGTCCTCGGCGCGCGCGACCGCTTCGGGAGTGCCCGCCGCGACGACCTCGCCGCCGTTCTCGCCGCCCTCCGGGCCGAGGTCCACGACGTGGTCGGCGTTCTTCACGAGGTCGAGTTCGTGTTCGATGACGACGACGGTGTTACCCTTGTCGGTGAGTCGCTGGAGGACCTCGATGAGCTTTCGCTCGTCTTCCTTGTGGAGTCCCGTGGTCGGTTCGTCGAGTAGGTAGAGCGTATCGCCGGTGTCCTTCTTCCCCAACTCCTCGGCCAGTTTGACGCGCTGGGCCTCCCCGCCCGAGAGCGTCGTGGAGGGCTGGCCGAGATTCATGTAGTCCAGCCCTACGTCCTTCAGGAGACCGAGGCGTCGCGCGATGCGCTGGTCGTGCTCGAAGAACTCGTAGGCCTCTTCGACCGACATGTCCAGCACGTCGGCGATGGTCGCGCCCTTGTAGGTCACGTCGAGCGTCTCGTCGTTGTAGCGCGCGCCGTCGCACTCCTCGCAGGGGACGTACACGTCCGACAGGAAGTTCATCTCGATTTTCACGGTGCCCTGTCCGCCGCACTCCTCGCACCGGCCGCCCTTCACGTTGAACGAGAAGCGACCCCTCTCGTAGCCGCGCTGTTTGGCGAGTTTCGTCTCGGCGAACAGTTCCCGGATGTAGTCGAAGACCCCGGTGTAGGTCGCTGGGTTCGACCGCGGCGTGCGACCGATGGGCGACTGGTCGATGAGCCGGACCTTCTCGACGTTGTCGATGCCCTCGATGGCGTCGTGGTCGCCGGGGTCCACGCTGGTGTTGTCGTTCATCTCGCGGGCCAGCCCCTTGTAGAGGATGTCGTGCATCAGCGTGGACTTCCCGGAGCCGGAGACGCCGGTAATCGCGGTGAACTGGCCGACCGGGAGGTCCACGTCGAGGTCCTTCAGGTTGTGCTGGCGCGCGCCGACGACCGTCAGTGCCTCGTCGGTCTCGCGCCGGTCGTCGGGCACCGGAATCCCTTCGCGCCCCGCGAGGTAGTCGCCAGTGATGGACTCCTCGCAGGCCTCTATCTCCTCGGTGGTTCCCTGCACGACGACCTCGCCGCCGCGCTTGCCCGGACCGGGACCCATGTCGATGACGTTGTCGGCCTGCCGCATCGTCTCCTCGTCGTGTTCGACCACGAGCAGAGTGTTGCCGAGGTCGCGGAGTTCCTTGAGCGTGTTGAGCAAGCGGTCGTTGTCGCGCTGGTGAAGCCCGATGGACGGCTCGTCCAGCACGTAGAGGACGCCGACGAGCCCCGACCCGATTTGGGTGGCGAGGCGAATGCGCTGGCTCTCGCCGCCCGAGAGCGTCGAGGCTTCGCGGTCAAGCGTCAGGTACTCCAGTCCGACCTCCTCCATGAAGCCGAGGCGGGCGCGAATCTCCTTCAGAATCTCCTCTGCGATCTTCGTCTCGCGCTCGTCGAGGGTCTTCTCCAAGCCCTCGAAGTGGTCCAGCGCGTCGCCGATGGACATCTCGTTGACCTCGGTTATGGACGTGCCGTCCACGTACACCGACCGGCTCTGGTCGTTGAGCCGGGTGCCCTCGCAGACCGGGCACTCCGTGACCGCCATGTACTCCTCGATGTGGTCGCGGGTGCTGTCCGAGTCGGTCTCGACGTACCGGCGTTCGAGGTTCGGGACGACGCCCTCGAAGCGCTCGTCCTTCTCGCGGGTGCCGTTCTTCGTGGTCCACTCGAAGTGGACCGTCTCGTCGGTTCCCCAGACGAACGCCTCCTGCACGTCCTCCGGCAGGTCCTCGAACGGCGTGTTCACGCTGACGCCGAAGTGGTCGGCCACGTTGTCGAGCTGTCGCCGGTAGTAGGTCCGGTTGTAGCTCCACGGCTCGAAGACGTCCTTGAGCGGCTTGGAGGTGTCTTGGACGACGAGGTCCTCGTCCACTTCCTTGGTCTCGCCGATGCCCTCACACTCCGGGCACGCGCCGTGGGGACTGTTGAACGAGAACGAGCGCGTCTCTATCTCCCGGAAGTCGATGCCGCAGTGGGTGCAGGCCAAGTCCTCGGAGAACTCCACGACGAGGCGGTCGTCGCTCTCGCCCGCGAGGTCGCCGGTCGAGCGGGCCTTCGCACCGCCGAGTTCGGCGTCCTCGGGCGGGTCCGGGAGGACGACCTTGAGCGCGCCGTCGGCCTCCTCCAGCGCGGTCTCCACGCTGTCGGTGATTCGGCTTCGGGCCTCGGGCGAGACGGTGACTCGGTCCACCACGACGTCGATGTCGTGGTCGTAGTTCTTGTCCAAGTCCGGACGGTCGAGCGTCAGGTCGAACTCCTCGCCGTCCACCTCGACGCGGCTGTAGCCGTCGGAGACGAGGTCGTCGAAGAGGTCCTCGAAGGCACCCTTCTGGTCGCGGACCACGGGGGCCGCGATTTTGGCCTTGGTGCCCTCGGGGAGTTCGAGGACGCGCCGGACCATGTTCTGTGCGCTCTGCTCGCCCACCTCGCGGCCGCACTCCGGACAGTGAGGCGTCCCGATGCGGGCGTACAGCAGGCGGAAGTAGTCGTGGAGTTCCGTGACGGTGCCGACCGTCGAGCGGGGGTTGTTGGCGGCGTTCTTCTGGTCGATGGAGATGGCGGGCGAGAGTCCTTCGACGTTCTCGACCTGGGGCTTGTCCATCTGACCGAGGAAGTTGCGGGCGTACGCCGACAGGCTCTCGATGTACCGGCGCTGGCCCTCGGCGTAGACCGTCTCGAACGCGAGCGAGGACTTCCCCGACCCCGACAGTCCCGTCACCACGTTGAACTGCTCGCGCGGGATGGAGATGTCGAGGTCCTTGAGGTTGTGCTCCTCCGCGCCCTTCACGTCGATGTACTCCTTGCTCATCGTTTTCGTGTTCCGAGAGAATCAGTTTGCGTGCGCTGTGCCGTCTCGTTCATCAAGAGGTTACAGGGATTCAGGGCACTTAACGGGATTGTAATCGGAAAGTCGGCGCGCTCCCGACTCCCGCCGCGCGGTCGGCTCGCCGGTGTCCCGCACGGAGGGCGTGCGACCTTCTCTCAGCCTCGTTTCGCGCCACGACTGTCCGGTCACTCGCCGCCGAGGTCGTAGGTCCGCTTTCGGATAGCGCCGCAACTCGGACAGACGTGGGTGTAGCGGACCCGTCCGCCGGAGGTCTGCACCCGCCAGCGTCCGTCCTCGTCCTCGTGGCCGCACTCCGGACAGTCGAGGTCTTCGCGGTCCATGTGCGAGGCCATCCGGTCGAACGGCGTCGAACCGACGTCGTTGCGGTGCGACATAGAAGCGACATCTATCCGCAAACACATAAAACTCCTGCTAGAAATTTATCTTACGATAGAGAGAAGCCACTTCTATTTTCGTATCCGAAATGATGCCGTGGTGCGGCCAATTACGGCCGCGGGACTCCCGAGAGCGTACGGAAAGACCGAACTTTTACCGATTCCGAGAGTAGAGGCGGGCATGAGCCATCGCGTCGACGAGATAGACAAGCGCATCCTCTACCATCTGGCGGCCGACGCGCGGAACACCTCGGCACCGACCATCGCCGAGGAGGTGGACGTAACTCCCGCCACGATTCGCCACCGCATCCGTCAGATGGAGGAGGCCGGGATTATCGAGGGATACCACGCCGACATCGACTACGAGCGGACCGACGGCCGCATCGTCAACCAGTTCACCTGCACCGCGCCGGTCGCGGACCGCCACCGACTCGCGCAGGCCGCGTTACAGGTCTCGGGCGTCGTGAACGTCCGGAAACTGATGGCCGGACGCGAGAACCTCGTCGTGACCGCGGTCGGCACGGACACCGACGACGTGACCCGCATCGCGCGGGAACTCTCGAACCACGGTCTCGACCTCGAACGCGAGGACATCGTACAGGACGAACTCTACCACCCCTACCACCCCTTCGGCGCGGAGGACGAACCGAGCCAGTCGTTCGCGGACGTGCAGAACTTGGCCGGGGGTGCCGAGGTCATCGAGTTCACGGTCCCCGAAGACGCCGCCATCACCGGCCGGACGCTCGAAGACGCCAACGAGTCGGGCGTCATCGACGACGATTCGCTGGTCATCAGCATCGAGCGCGGCGACGCGGTGCTGACCCCGCGCGGCGACACCGCGGTCGAGGCCGGCGACGTGGTGACGCTGTTCGCCCCCGAGTCGGTCCCGGAGGGAACGGTCGAGGCCTTCGAGACCCGGCCGAGCGAGCGCGTCGCCGACGGCGACGAGTGAGCGACTGCCCCGAGAACGGTCGCGCTCTGCCACGGCCCTTTTCCTCTCGGTCGCCGTACACGTCGGCATGGACGCGGAGAAGGCGTTCGCGCTCGCCCTGCTCGCGGTCGCGCTCTACGCCTCGCTACTGGTCGTCTGGCCGTTCTTCACCTACGTCGCCTTGGCGGTCTTTCTGGCGTACGCGCTCTACCCGTTCCAGCGTCGCCTCGCGCCCCGCGTCGGCCCGCGGAAGTCCGCGGTCGGACTGATGACCGCGGCGACGGTCCTGTTCGTCCTCCCGTTCGTCCTGATGGTTCAGGTCGTCCTCCAGCAGGCGCTCTCGGTATTCGAGCGCGTGCAGTCGGGCGAACTCGACGTCGGACTCATGGAGGAGTTTCTGATCAGCGACCTCGGACAGGATCTCCTCGGGGCGGCTCGGTCGGGCGCGGGCCGGATTCTCGAGGAGTCGGTCAACGTCGTCGGCGGGGCCTCGACCGCCGCGGTCGGCGTGACGATTCTGGGCTTTCTGCTCTACTACCTGCTGGTCGGCGGCGAGGACGCGGTGGCGTGGTTCCGCGATGTGACGCCGCTCCCGACCGCCGTGCAGGACCGACTCCTCGCGGACCTGGACCGCCTGACCTACGCGGTCCTCGTCACGCAGGGTGTCATCGCGGTCGTACAGGCGGTCCTGACCGGTCTCGCGCTCGCGGTCCTCGGATTCTCGAACGTGCTGTTCTGGACGGCGTTCGCGGTCGTCCTCGGCCTGCTCCCGTTCGTCGGGTCGATGTTCGTCTGGATTCCGGCCGCCGTCCTGCTAATTGCCACGGGGCGTCCGCTCGCCGGCGCGGGCCTGCTGGTCTACGGGTTCGGCGTCATCAACCTCACCGACAACTACCTCCGGCCGGTCCTCGGCGGCCGGAGCGCGAACCTCAACCCCGCCATCCTGGTCGTCGGCATCTTCGGCGGACTGGTCGTCTTCGGGTTCACGGGCATCTTCGTCGGTCCCATCGTGCTGGGGTTCACGAAGACCGTCGTCGCCGTGGTCGCCGACGAGTACGCCTGAGCCGTTCTCGGCCCAAGATTGCGACCGCCGCTCGCACTCGGTCGAACCGCCGACCGAACCACTACCTCCGCCGACAAGTTCACGTACTTATTTAAATGATAGCCGACAAATCCGGGCCATGGTAACGGACATCGCCGCCCTCGACTTGACCGACGACGAGTACACCGTCGTCCAGTCGCTGATTCGCAACAAGTACAAAGCGACCGACGCCGACGGGAACGTCGTCCTCCGCGGCAAGCAGAAGATGCTCAAGATGAAAGAGGAGTTCCCGTTCACCGACGCCGACGGGGGTCCCGCGTTCACGGTGAAGGCGGGCGGCATCCTCGACATCGCGGGCGACTACACGCTGACCGACGAGGAGACCGGCGAACCGGTGGTCGTCCTCGACCAGAACTACTCCATCTTCACCGACCAGTGGAAGATTCGAGACCCGGACACCGAGGCGCTCATCGCCGAAATCGAGTCCAAGAACAAACTCGTCTCGGTCCTCCGGCACTTCGTCGGCATCGCGGGACTCATCCCCCACGCCTACGAGATCACCGACGCCAACGGCGACCACGTCGGCGAGATTCGCGGCCAGTTCTCGCTCCGGGACACCTACAACGTGACCATCGACGACGCCAGCAACGTGCCGAAGGAGGCCATCGTCGCGGCCGCGATGGTCGTGGACGCCATCGAAGGAAACTAGTACTCCGGCACGCGCGCCGACCGGTCGCTCCCCTCTACGAACGGGAGGTCGGCGAGCTCGGCCGGGACCTCCTCGCCGCCGACGCGGACGGTTAAATTGGATTCGTCCGTCTCGAAATCGACCACGCCGAACGCGACGGGTTCCCCGGCGGTCGGACTCTCGACCGCTCGCGTCACTTCGCCGACCGCCTCGTCGCCTCTGAACACCGCCGCGCCCGAGTCGGGCACCGCTTCCGGTCGAAGCCCGACGAGTCGCTGACTCGGCTGGCCGCGGTTCTCGACGCGCGAGACGACCTCCTGGCCGACGAAACACCCCTTCTCGAAGTCCACCGCGTTCCGGAGACCGACGACGTTCGGGATGCGGCCCCGTAGCTCCGACTCGAACAGCGGCGTCCCGGCTTCGAGCGTCAGCGACTCCCACGTCGTCCGGCCGAACGGCGCGGCGTTCAGCCCCTGATTCAGGAGCGTGTCGAAGACCAACTCGGCGTTCGCGCGCTCCTCGCCGGTCTCGTTGACGGTCGTCCCGGTGGTGCAGACCACCTCGAACCCCTCCTCGCCGGTCGGCGCGTCGGTCCGAATCACGGTGACGCCGACCGAGGCGATTCGCCCGCGGACGAAGGACAGGTGTTCGGCGGGCGAGGACGCGCCGTTCAGCACGCTGGCTATCTTCTCGGTCGCCTTCGGGCCGTGGACGCCGAACACCGCGAAGTCGTCGGTGGCGACCGAAATCTCCACGTCTTGGATGAAGACCTTCTCGCGCCACTCGTCGGCGAGCGCGTCGGCCTCGCCCGGCGGGACGAACAGCAGGAGTTGCTCGCCCGCGTTGTAGACGTACATGTCCAACTCGACGCCGCCCTGCGGGTCGAGCAGGAGCGCGTAGGCGCCCTCGCCGTCGGCGGTCGGCACGTCGTTCGACACCACGTTGTCCACGTACTCCACGCGGTCGTCGCCGCCGACCGTGACCACGCCGTAGGGCATCTCGGTGACGCCGACGACGTTCCGGACCGCGGCGTGCGCGCGGTCGGGTCGCCCGTAGTCGGCAGGTACCTCTCGGTCGCCCACCGCGGTCCACTCCGCCCCGAGGTCGGCCTGCTCGTCCTCGATGACAGTCATTCTACGTCGGATTCGGTCGCGGACGGGATTAAAAGGTCGGAATCCGGACGGGAGGCCGAGTCCGCCAGCGGGGACTCACCGCCGACGAACTACTCCACCGAACCGTTCACAGAGACAGTCCTCAGAGCGGTAGTCGCTCGATGATTCTGTCCACGAACGACGGTTCCTCGACCTCCTCGTCGGGGTCCGGAATCACGCGGTCGTCGGGCGTGATGAGCGTCCGGTGGTCGCCATCGCTGGCCGAGATGAGACCGTCCTCCTTCAGGTTGGCGAGCGCGGTCTCCAACTCGTCGATGTCGGCATCGACGTGCGAGCGGATCTCGAAGACGGTCATGCCGTCCTCGTTCCGATCGACGAGCGCGTCGAGTACCGCAACCTCGACCTCCTCGCGGTTCCGGTACTCACGCTTTGCCTTCATAGGTGGGAGTATGTCGGGCGGGGTTTTACCTTTATCTGAACGCTCGACGCCGATGGTCCAACCGCATGCTCGGGGTCACCCGCGGTCGGGAGAAGGCGAGACTATTAAGCCCCGAAGCGACACAGATGGGGTATGGAAGTCAAGTCTCGTCACCACCTCCGGAGCGACGAGGTGCGGGAGATAGAGCAACGCCTCGCCGACCGACTCGGCGTCGAGTTGGACGCCGACAGCTACGAACTCGTGGAACTGGAGGACTCGGAGTTCGAACTCGTGCTGGTGGACGGCGAACCCGCCGTGCTGTACTTCGAGGACGAACCGTTCCTGACGGTCCGGGGTGCCAACGAGTACGAACCCCAGACTCGCGTCGTCACGGTGGACGCGGGCGCGGTCTCGTTCGTCAGCGACGGCGCGGACGTGATGCGCCCCGGCATCGTGGAGGCCGACGACGACATCGCCGCGGGCGACCTCGTGGCCATCGCCGAGGAGTCCCACGGCAAGGTGCTGGCGGTCGGCCGCGCCCAGACCGACGGCGACGACATGGTGGGCGACGAGGGGAAGGTCGTCTCGTCGGTCCACCACGTCGGCGACGAACTGTACGAGTTCACGGTCTGAACCGGCCCGTCACTGCTCGCTCCTCGTTCTCTCGCCGGACCGCCTCCAGATCCATCCGCAGAGCGCCGCCAGCGCGCCGCCGAACCAGACCGCTGTTCCCACCGACAACAGCGTCTCGTCGCCGACCAGCGCGGCGAGACCGAACGACGCCGCGACTCCCGCGGGCATCGCGGCGAGCAGGGCGGCCCCCGAACGCGGCGGGGTCCCGTCGCGGAGCAGGCCGACGCCCCAGACCGGCGCGCCGACCAGCGCGAGCAGATACGCCCAGACCGAGACCGTCCAGCCGTCGGGTCGCCCCAGCCCGACGTACGCCGCCGACCCGACGCACGCGCCGACCAGTCCCGCGAAGACCGCACCGAACCCCGCGCTCGTGACGACGCTCCGCTCGCTCGCGGACCCGACGCGGTAGCCCGCGACCCCGACCGCCGCCAGCGCGAACGCGACGGGCGTGAGCGCGTCGAGGAACCCGTAGCCGAGCGGCGAGACGCCGCGGCCCGCCGCGAACGTCGCCGCCGACAGGAGCGCCCACCCGACGCCGCCCGCCGCGCCCGCGAGTCCGGCCGCGCGCAGATGCGCGGCCGACCGAACGCGCGACACGAGCCTACTCGCCGCCTCGCTCGCCGTCCGCTTCGTCGCCACCGTCCGCTTCGTCGCCGCCGACCTCCTCGTCGTCGGCCGCGTCCAGCTCGTCGTCCTCGTAGGCCTCCTCGTAGCGCTCGACCGCCATCTCGAAGCCCTCCTTCGCCAGTTCGTAGGTCTCCCGGAGGTCGGCGACCGGCGTCTCGGTCGCGTCCACGCGCAGGTCGTCGTAGTACGGCTCCATCTCGCGGTCCTCGGTCGATTCCACGAGGAGCGCCGCGCTCTGGACGTGTAGCTCCTCGCGCTTGTCGCCGCCCTCGGCGTGGCCCGCGGCGAGGGCGTCTATCAGTCGCTCGGCGAGCGGTCGGTCCTCGCCTCGGCTCGCCTCGTACTCCTCGGCGACCGCTTCGACGACCGCCTCGCCGGTCAGCAGGTTCCCGGCGACGGTGTAGCCGTCGCCCTCGACGTGTCCGTACCAGTCCTTGCACTCCTCGCCCGAGAAGGCGAAGGTGCCCGCCGAATCGACGCCGTGGAGTTGGCGCTGCGGCGCGCCCTCGTCGGCGTTGAGCAGGGCTTGCAGGGCGTCCTCGACCGCCAGCCCGTCGTCGAGATACTCGATTCCCTTCCGGCCCAACTCGACGTTGACGAGGCTCTGAGTCGCCACCGCACCGTTCTCGCTGGCGAACGGACAGAGCGTCCCGACCGCGGGCAGGCGGGTCGTCACCGCCACGCCGAATCGGGTCTGGTCGTCGCCCTCCTCGCCCTCGTAGGTTTCGCGAACGCAGATGCTGAAGGTCACGCTCGGAGGGTCGGCCCGCCGGAGCAAAAAAGTCGGTTTCGCGGCAGTCAGAACGTCGTCGTGTAGAAGCCCTTCCAGTCGCCCGTCACGGTGGTTCCGTCGGCCTCGGCGACCGCGCGGAACCGATAGGCGGTGTTCGGAAACAGGTCCCGGACCGTCTCGCCGAACTCGCCGGTCGCGGTCCGCGTCCGGGAGTCGGTCGTCCGGACGTCGTCGCTTCCCTCGCGGGTGTACTCGAAGTACACGTCGGCAGACGAGGCTCCGCCGAGGTCGGTGAGGTCGCCGTTGAGCGTCGCGTACCTGTCACCCACGTCCGTCGCGTCTCGGGTGGCGACGGCGGCCTCGGCGGCGGTCGCCGACCCCGCGCCGACCGCGAGCAGTGTTATCGAACCGCCGAGCGCTTTCGTCACGGCGCGTCGTGTCGTCTGGTGGCTATCGTTCGTCATCCGTCTATCTCCGCACCGCGTAATATTCTGTCTAATGGGAGTAAAATTTAACCACAAAAGGGTTGCACTGACGGCGAGCCCGTCGGTCGACCGCGAAAAGAACGGAGTTCGGGACCGTCGTCAGGCCGAGACGGTCGTCGTCCGACTCGCGGTGTTGCCCTTCGAGTCGGTGACCGTGAGCGTCACGTCGTAGGTGCCGCTCCCTCTTCTCTTGGAGTCGGGCCGACCCGGACGCGCTGGACCCGCCGACCGACGACGAGGACGAATCGACGGTCGTAGATTTGGTGAGCGTGATCTCGACCGACGCGAGGTCGCCGTCGGCGTCCGAGACGCTCCAACTCACCTCGAAGCGCGCCCAACCGCCGTTGCTGTTGTTCGTGACCGAGAGGGAATCGACGGCGGGCGCGGTGTCGCCCGTGCCGCCGCCACCGCCGCCGGTGTCGCCGTTGAGCGCGGCTTCCACGTCGAGCAGCCCAGCGCCGGACTCGTTGCTGCCGAGACCGATGTCCTCGGCGGCGTTCTTGAGCGCGCTACGAGCCTCGGTGTTGGTCATGCCGGTCGCCATCAGTTGGGCACCGGCACCCGAGACGTGCGGGCAGGACATCGACGTGCCCGACAGGGTGTCGTAGCCGCCGCCGGTGTACGTCGAGTAGATGCTCCCGCCCGGCGCGGCGAGTTCTATCTCCGGCCCGGTCGAGGAGAAACTCGACAGCGAGTCGTCGCTGTCGGTCGAGGAGATGGCCATCGCGTTGCCGTACGCCGCGGGGTAGCCGACGCAGTCGGTACAGGGACCGGAGTTACCCGCCGAGGAGACGACGAGGACGCCGTTGTTGTAGGCGTAGTCCACCGCGTCCTTCAGTGCGGTCGTGCCCGAACTCGCGCCGAGGCTCAGGCTGGCGACGTCGTAGCCCTGATTCGCGGCCCACTCGATACCGGCCGCCACGTCGGAGAACGACCCGCTTCCGCTGTCGTCCAGCACCTTGCCGGCGTGGAGCGTGGCCTCGGTCGAGACGCCGACGACGCCCTCGCTGTTGTTCACCGCGTTGGCGATGCCGGCGCAGTGGGTGCCGTGCCCGTCGCCGTCCTCCCACGTCCCCTTCCCGGAGAAGTCCTTCCCCGCGCCGAGGTTGGCCTGCAGGTCGGGGTGGTCCGAGTCGATACCCGTGTCGAGGATAGCGATGTCGGCACCGCTACCGGTGTCGCCGTTGCCGTGTGCCACGTCGGCGTCCACGCGGTCGATGCCCCACGGGAGCGTCTGGGCGTGGGCGTGGACCGTGCCGTTCTTCTCGACGTAGCGGATGTTCGGGTTCTTCCGGAGGCCCTTGGCCGCTCGCGCGGGCATCTTTGCCGTCACGATGTCGAGCGAATCGAACTCCCGGACCGTCTCGTCGGCCGCGTCGAGCGCCTTCCGTCGGCCGCGCTCGGAGGCGAACCCGACGTTGACCTCGACTTGCCCTTTCGCTCCCGCGAGGCCGGCTACTCCGACCGTCGCCATCGAACTGCCCGCGATTTTCAGTACGTTTCGCCGCGAGACACCGTCGTCGTTGTCAGACATCTGGTATAGAATAACAATGATGTAATTTAGTACTTTCTATTAATAAAATAATAAGTCGGACGGATAGATTTCGATTCACTCGTCTATCGAAGTCGTCGCTTCGTCTGACGTAAGAACTATACCGTTTCGCTTCGGCCCATTTCCCTATGGGCTTCATGAGCAAAATCCTCGGTGACAGGGACGCGCACACCGCCGAGGACTACGTGGAACTCAATCTCGACGACTTCGACACGGCGTCGGGCGACGCCGCGATGCAGGTTCACATCGCCGAGATTCAGGGCCAACAGGACGTCATCGCCATCAAAGACGCCATCTACGACGGGGACCTCGTGGTCGCCGACATCACGCGGCTCCGAACCGAGGACACCACGGTAGAGCGCATCACCAACGAACTCCAGCAGGTCGCCCGCGAGGTGGACGGCGACATCGTCCAGAAGGGCGACGACCAGATTCTCGTGACGCCGACCGGCGTGAAGGTCAGCCGCGAGAAACTGACGCGTTGAGGCGCTGGCGCGCCGAGACGCCACGACTCCGCGGCGGGCCTTCTCTCCTACTTCAGGGCGCGTTCGACGCTACTCGCCACGCTCCGGGCTTTTTCGGCGAGCGGTTCCGAGACGTTCCCCGATTCGACCGCCGCGTCGAGTTCGTCGTCGTCCACGCGCTCGACCTCGCCGTCGGGGAACTTCACCACGTCCACGTGCAGGTCCACGTACCGGGCGGTCTCGGGGAACAACTCGACCGGCGTGCAGACGTTGACGTAGGTGCCCTTCGACTCGCCGTCCTCGCCCCGGTAGACCGTCGGGTACCACCATCGGCCCTCGCGGAACTTGGTGACGGCCACGTCGCCGCGCTCGCGGGGCGTGCCGAGCGCGTCGTAGGTGCCCCGCCCCGACATCTCGCGGCGCACCGTGACCTTCCCCTCGTCGGGCGAACACTCGGTGACCTCGCCGCGACCCAACGAGAAGCACCGACCGTCGGGCTTGCCGTGCCGGATTTCGAGGCGGTCGCCCGCCGCGGGACCGAACTGCCGGAGCGTCGCGCCCGTCGGGAACTCGTCGTCCGCGGCGTCGCCGTCGGTCTCCTCGGCGCGTTCCCCCGTCTCCCGGAGGTCCTCCACGAAGTCCACCGCGGCGCTCGCCGACTCGTGGGCGGCCTTCACGCGGTGGTGGCCGGGCATCGTCGTGGTCACGGCGCGGCGCTCGCCGTCGAGCGCGAATCTGGACTCGCGGCCGAACCACAGCCACGTCGTCGCCTCGGGCGCGACGAGCCTTCTGGGCAGGTCGCCGCGGCTCCCGTCGGACGGCGAGTCGGGCGCGTCCGCGAGTCCGGCGTCGATGCGCTCGGCGCGTTCGACGGCCCGGTCGAGCGCGTCGCCCATCGCGTCCATACTCGGCTCGTCGGCGGCGTGCTCCCAGCGGACGCCCCAGTCGTCGGGCACCTCGGTCGGGAGCATCTCGGTCGTCCGGGCGAGTTCGGTCCGGGTCGCGTCGTCGCCCGAGGCGACTACCTTGTCCACGCCGGTCGAGAGGCTGACGACCCCGCCGAACGCCTGCAGTTGGGTGCCGAGAACGGGGCGGTGGTCGGCCCACGGCGCGACCGGTTCGTGGACCTGCACGCGGACCCGGTCGCCCTCGTCGATGCGGCGGTCCACCTTCCCGAACGAGAGGTAGCCCTCGCGGTCGCCCAAGTCCACGACTGCGCCGCCGCCGAGCGTGTCGGTCACGGCGGCGTCGAAGACGGCCCCGCGCGGGGCCGGGTCGGGCCACCGGAAGGTATCGACGCCGACCGACGCGAGGTCGGCGGCGACTCGCTCGACGGTCTCGGGGTCGCCGACGACGCCCGCGCCCTGCCGGTCGTCGGTGGTCTCGACGCCGGCGTCGTACTCCTCGGCGGCGAAGTCGGCGTCGAAGCGCCGTCGGATGGGCGGGGAGGCCTGCACGACGGAGAACTCCTCGCGCAAGCGCTCGGTCAGCGCGGTGGTGTAGATACCGCGGATGCGGACGTTGCGCATGCTCACAGCTCCTCGCGGGCGGTGGCGAACCGCACTCGGTCGTGGACGGTCGGGCCGAGCGTCAGCTCGACCACCTCGTCGCTCAGGACCCGCGCGCCCTCGACGTAGACGCCCCACGAGTCGAACCGGAGCCAGCCGCGCACGTCGTCGCTGTGAGTGAAACAGTCGGCGTACTCGACGGCGTGTTCCGGGAACTCGGCCGTGCTGTGAGTCAGGTCCATGTCGGAGTAGACGACCTCGCGGTCCTCGAAGAACGATTCTACCTGCTCGGCCGTGCGCTCGGCGTCGGACGCCGCGGCGTCCGACGCCTCCCGGAGCGTCTCCTCGGAGACGCCCGCCTCGCGGAGCGCCCGGCGTGCGCGGGAGTCGAAGCTCATGGGAGAACGCTCGGGCGGCGCTCCCTTCGGTGTAGCGGTTCGGGCGAGAAGCGGCGGGCGGTTCGCGGCCTCGGAATCGGTCTCGCGGGCGGCGGCCGGTGCAATTCGGAGACGGCGCAATTCGAGGACGGCGCGGTTCGCAAGGCGGGACGGGGGTCGGGCGGCGATCGCCCTCAGTCGTCGGCGGGGACGGTGCCCGTCCAGTTGGCGTCGGTCGTGGCGTCGAGTTCCGGCGTCTCGGCTTCCGCGTCGGGTGCTTCGGTCTCGGCTTTCTCGTCGTCTGTCGCTTCCTCGTCCCCGCTCGGCGGGGCTGTGTACATGATGCCTCGGCTCTCACTTCGGTAGGTCATCTTGTCGAAATCTGTGGCCGATTCTCGGTGATAAGGTTTCCCCTGCGAGTGTTAATGGTGTATAATCACAATTAAGGAGTGAAAGGTGCTGCGGGAGCCAGATAATTGGTACTGGGGGCCGTATCCCCCGCCAATGGACGATGCACGCGACCCGGTAGAAGAAGGCGCGATCGAGTCGGCAGACCTCTACGACGTCGCCACGTGGGAGTCGCGGAGTTGGTTAGACAGGCTCTCGGCCGGCGTCTACGGCGGGGTTCGGCGACTCGGCAGGGTCGTCGTCGTCGTCCTCGCGCTGGCCATCCTCGGCGTCCAGTTCGCGCTGACCGGACTGGCGGCCGTCAGCGACCCCGTCATCGGCGCGTTCGTCCTCCTGTCGGTCGTGCCCGCGTTCGGGCTGGCGGCCTACATCTGGTACGCCGACGTGACGACCTCCGAACCGCTCACGCTGCTGGTCGGGACGTTCCTGCTGGGCGTGCTGTTCGCCGGCTTCGCGGCCATCATCAACACGCTCGCCGGCGCGATTACGCTCGTGCCGGTCGTCGGGATGGTGCTGTTCTTCTACCTCGTCGTCGCGCCGGTCGAGGAGACGGTGAAGTGGCTCGCCATCCGACTCTACGCCTTCCGGAGCGACCGCTTCGACGCGGTCATCGACGGCGCGGTGTACGGCGCGATGGCGGGACTCGGCTTCGCCACCATCGAGAACGCCATCTACATCACCCAGAGCATCAGCGACGTGACGACCATCGGCTCCCAGCAGATCGCCTCGGCGGGCCAGACCGCCGCGGTCCGCCTGCTCGCCGGGCCGGGCCACGTCATCTACTCGGCGTTCGCGGGCTACTACCTCGGATTGGCGAAGTTCAACCGCGAGAACGCGGGTCCTATCGTCGTCAAGGGCCTGCTCATCGCGGCGTTCATCCACGCGACCTACAACTCGCTGGTGACGTATCTGAGCGACATCCTCGCGTTCACGGGCGTCGCGGTCGCACCGGGTATCGCGTTCCTCGGCTTCGTCGTCGTCTACGACGGCGTGTTCGGCTACCTCCTCTACCGGAAAATCTCCCGGTACCGCAACGCCTACCGCCAGACCAACATGGGCCAGAGCGTCAGCTTCGAGGAGGACGAGCGCGGCGACGTCGTGGGCCGCGACCGCGCGGACTTCGAGGAGTCGGCCGACGGGAGCGGCGACTACGAGAACTCCGAGGCGTTCACCGCGACCGAGCGCGCCGACACCCGGCAGGCCGACGGTCGAAGCGCCGGGGCCGACCGGACGGAGGGCGACGACGCCGACTCGCGCCCGTCCGAGAGCGACTCGCGGTAGCGCATCGCCACCACCTACTTCTACGCCAACGGGTCGGCCTCCGAGAGCCGGTCGGCCAGCCACCAGCCGGCGACGCCGGAGACTCCTCCGAAGAGCGCGAACGACACCGGCAGGACGACGCCGCTCCCGGCGACCATCGCGTCGAACGCGCCGACTCCGGCCACTTGCGCTGCGTCGAAGGCCGCCAGCGAGACGCAGAGCGCGCCGCCGAGGCCGCAGGCCAACACGCCGTGGCGGAGCCCGTCCAAGAGACCGTCTGCGGCCCGGTAGCCGACGACGACGCCGACGGTCGAGACCGCCAGTCCCGTCAGGACCGCGCCGTCGATTCGGAGCGGGTCCGCGACGACGTGGAGCAGGCCGACGCGGACGAACACCGCGGCCGACCCCAGCGCGACCGCGAGTCGGTCGGCGTTCGAGAGGCCCGCGCTCCGGCCGCGGCCCAACGGCCCGGCGACTCCGCGGCGCTCGACTTCGCGGTCGATGCTCCAGACGGCGACCCCGACGATACCGGTTCCGAGCAGCCCCGCGCCGGCGGTCACGAGCGTCGGGTCCGCGCCGGGCGTGAGCGCCGACGCGCCGACCGCGACCGCGCCGGCGACGACGAGTCCGAGGAGCACTCCGGCGGTTCGCATTCGGGGGTACGTCTCCCTCGGGGATGAAAAAGATGCGTCAGACTCGTCTTGGAAGTTAGGAACGTTCGTACGCGCTCCGAAGCAAGTACCGTTCGTCAGTCGCTTCGGGGGACACGGCTCGGCGGGGACGGCCGGCCGACGCTCCTACTGCTCTATCACGTCGAGAACGCGCTCCTCGCTTTCGTCCGTCCCGCCGCCCGCCTCGAAGCCGGCGTCGTCCAGCAGGCGCTCGGCGTACTTCGCAATCACGTCCACTTCGAGGTGAACCGGGTCGCCGACCGCCTTCGCCGAGAGGTTCGTAATCTTGCGCGTCTCCGGGATGATAGCGACCGAGAAGCCGTCTTCGCCGCGCTCGGCCACGGTGAGGCTGATGCCGTCCACCGTCACCGACCCCTTGTCCACGACGTACTTGCCGAAGCCCTCGGGGACGGCGAACTCGTACGTCCAGTCCTCGCCGACCTCCTCGATGGCCGTGATTTCGGCGGTCGTATCGACGTGGCCCTGCACGACGTGGCCGTCGAAGCGTCCGTCGGCGGGCATCGCGCGTTCGAGGTTCACCGGGTCGCCCGCCTCGACTTCGCCGAGGTAGGTCTTGGCGACGGTCTCGCTGGCGAGGAACACCTCGAACCAGTCGTCGGCGTGGTCCTCGACGGTCAGGCAGACCCCGCTGACGCTGACGCTCTGGCCGCGGTCCAAGTCGCCCGTGACCTCCTCGCCAGCGATGCGGAGCCGTCGCCCCTCGTCGGTCGCGGTCACGTCCCTGACTTCGCCGGCCTCCTCAACGATTCCGGTAAACATACCAAATTTGTGGATCGGTCGGCCCAAAAGGATTCCGGAGTCGGGGCGCACGACCCCGCGCTGCACGTCGAGAACCGACGCGACGGACCTCGGGTAGCGCCCTCGCAGATGCGGACCCGAAGCGCACCTCCACCGTTCCGCCCCGTCCCCGCGGGATTTTTGACGCCCCGCGCGGAACCACCGGGTGATGAGTAAACCGGGCATCCTCGGCACGCTTCAACTCGCGGCGACGCTCGTGTTCGCGCTTCCGATCGCTCTGCTCGGCATCCAGTTCCTCCTCGACGGCAAGACCTTGCTGGGCGGCGGCTTCGTCGCCGTGGCGGTCCTGATGGTCGTACTGGAGGAGTATCTGACGACGCCGACCGACGTTCCGGGCGCGGTGGCCGAGAAGACCATCGGGAAGGTCGCCAAGACGCCCGACGACGAGGAGTGACGGAGCGGAAACCGGCGGTCGGACTACAGGCTTTTCCAGCCTGATGTGCAAGTAGTTGGCACGGACTGTTTCCACTGCGACGGGAAAATCGACAGAACGACCGAGCACTTCGAACCCCACCACTACCAGCCCGATTCCGACCCGATTCTACAGCACACCTTCTGCTCGGGCGAGTGCTTGCGCGAGTACATCCCCGAACGGGCGAACTGAACCCTTCCGGGTCGGGAGAACTACTCCCCTCGGGACGGTGGACCGAACCCCGTCTCTGACGGGCGAACTGGACTCGGCCAGCGTCGAGCACTGTGCCCAGCGTGGCCGGAGTCGTCGAACGGTCGCGGCAGTTCGTCCCACCGCTACTGCCGTGACGAGAGGGTGGTGCGACGTTACGTGTTGGAGTCGGTCGTCTCGCCGTCACCGCCGTCGGTGACCGTGGGCTTCGACCGGAACTCCGATTCCGCGCCGAACTGCTGGTCGGCCGACGCCGCGTCGTCGTTCACGTCGAACTCGTCCACCAGTTCCTTGAGGGCGTCCGCGGAGTCCGAGACCGTCTCGACGTTCCGCGACACGTCGTTGATGGCCGCGGTCTGCTCCTGAGTCGCCGACGAGACGGAACTCGCTTCGGCCGCGGTCTGTTGGCTCACGCCGGACACCTCGTCCACCATCGCCACCACTTCCTCCGTGGAGACCGCCTGGTCCTCGGCGGCCTCGGAGATCTCCTCGACGCCGTGTTCGGCCTCCTGTATCGCTCCGGCGATGTCGTCGAACATCTCGATGGCGTCTCCGATGGTCTCGGACCCGGTCTCGACTCGCTCCTGCATCGAGCGCATGTCGCCGACGGTGTCGTCGGTGTGGGTCTGAATCTCCTCGATGCGGCTCTCGACCTCTTCGGTCGCGTCGCCGGCCTCGTTCGCCAGCGATTTGATCTCGTTGGCAACGACCGCGAACCCTTCGCCGGCCTCGCCCGCCCGCGCGGCCTCGATGGAGGCGTTCAGCGCGAGGAGGTTCGTCTGCTCGGCGATGTCCGTGATCAACTGGACGATGTCGTTTATCTCCTCTATCTGGCCCTCCAGATTCTCGACCTGTTCGACGGCGGTGTCGGCCTCGGATTCGATGGCCGAGATCTCCGCGGTGGCGTCGGCGGCGTGTTCGCGGCCCCGGTCGGCGAGTTCCACCGCCTCGTTG
This sequence comes from Halorussus gelatinilyticus, assembly GCF_023238445.1. Taxonomy (GTDB): domain Archaea; phylum Halobacteriota; class Halobacteria; order Halobacteriales; family Haladaptataceae; genus Halorussus; species Halorussus gelatinilyticus. The sequence goes on from NZ_CP096658.1 coordinate 1,885,026, forward strand.
GCGGTCTCGACCACGCCGTCGGCCGACGAGGCGACTTCCTCGATGGTGGCCGACAGGTCGTTCATCTCGCTGGCCGCGGCCTGTAGCTGTTCGGTCTGCTGTTCGGCACCGAACGCGATCTCCTCGACGGACTCGGCGGTCTCTTGACTCGCGGCCTCTATCTGCTGGGCGCTGGTCGCGGTCTCGTCGCTCACGCGAGCGAAGCGGTCGGCGAGGTCCTTGACCTCGGCCAGACTGCTCTCGATTTCGGTCAGTCCGGCGTCGAGGTCGGACATCACCGCGCCGTACTGGCCCGGCAGTTCGGCGTCCACGTCCTGGTCGAGGGTCCCCTCGCGCAACTGCTGGCTGGCGTCCCGAATCCGGTCGAAACTCGCCCCGAGTTGTTCGACGCCGGTTTCGAGGTCGGCGAGGACCGCGCCGTACTCGCCGGGGAGGTCGGTATCGACCTGCTGGTCGAGGCGTCCCTCCCGAATCTGCTCGCTGGTCCGGCGAATCTCGTCGAACCCGACCTGTAGTTTCTCGATGCCCTCGTCGATGTCGGTCATTATCGCGCCGTACTCGCCGGGAAGGTCGGTATCGACCTCCTGGTCGAGTTCCCCGTTTCCGAGGTTCTCGCTGACGGTCTGCAGTTCCGCGACCTGCGTCCGGAGGTTCGCCTGCATCTCGTCGAACGCCTCGACGAGTTCCCCGATTTCGTCGTCGGACGCCGAGATGTCTGCGTTCTCGTCGAAGCGCCCGTCGGCGAGCGCCGTCGCGCGGTCCCGAATCTGCTCTATCGGCGTCGAGAAGTACTCCGCCGCCTTGTATCCCAGTGCCACGACGGCCACGACGAGGCCGACGACGAGCAGGATGACGAAGTTCCGGGCGTCGGTCGTCCGGTCGCGCAGGTCCTGTCTCAGCGCGGCGGCCGGCGCTTTCACGTCGCTCTCCGGGACAGTTCCCAGTAGCGCGAACTGTCTGTCACTGAACTGGAGCGGGGCGTAGGACACGTAGTACCGACGCTCGGTACCGGCCTCGGTTCGCGTGTACGTGTTCAGTCCGGTCTCGCCCGCCAGTATTCGTTTCTGAGCGAGCGCGGCGAGCGACCCCGCGTAGGCCTCGTCACCGATGTTGGCTCCGGACTCGACTACCGACCGGTTGGGGTGGCTCAGCACCCGGCCCTCGTCGTTCACGATGGTCAGGTGGCCGGTTTCGCCGACCGTGACGTGGTTGGTCATGCCGGTGAGGATGCTGTAGTTGAACCGCAGCGCGACGGTGCCGGCGAACTCGCCGCCGTGGTAGACCGGCGTCGTGATGTACGCCACTTGCTTGCCGCCGACCGACCGAACCTCGCCGAAGTGGACCGCACCCTTCTCCAGCGACTTCGTTTGATTGAACCAGGCGGCGTCGGCGTAGGAGGTCCCCTCGACCGACTCCGTCGTAACCCCGTCCTCAGTCGCGTGCGCTCTGAGGACGCCCTGGCCCTTCTCGTCGGTCATGATGACCTCGTCGTAGGCCCGCACCGACTCGCCGCCGACAGCGACGGTTCTGGTGTTCAGGTAACTCCGGAACGACTCGTTGATTCCGTTACGCGCGTTCTGCACGGCCGCGGTCTGGAGTTCGTAGTAGTAGACGCTGGGGGCGAGGACCCAGTCGAAGTCCTCGTGGTAGGTGTAGGCGATGAACTTCCGCTCCTTGGGGTTGCCCTTCTGGGTGGTGTCCTCCCAGTCGTACTCGGCGATGCCCCACTTCGACCCGTTCCGGATGGCGGGGCTCGACTCGACGTTCGACCGGATGTCTTCGAAGACGGTCAGCGAGGCGTCCTCCTTGAGGTTGAACCCGTCTTCGAGGCTGTGGTGGGCGACGATGTTCGAGTCGAGGTCGGTCACGTACGCGTACCCGGTGTCGCCGATGTACCCCGGTTGGAACATCTCGGCCAGGGTGCCGTCCGGACGCGTTCCGCTCGCGGTCGTCCCCACGAGTATGGTCTCGACCCTGTTCTCTACCTGCTGCTGTTCGGCCGACGACAGGTCCTCCCAGTTTCGGCCACCGTACTCCTCTTCGAGAACCGTCTGCTTCGTCGTCTCGATGGTGTCGTGCATCTGGAGCGCGGTGTACCCGACCTGCTTCTGACTCTGTCGCTGGATGAGTTCCATCTCACCGTCGCTCGCGGCCTGATAGTTCTGCACCGAGGTGGACTCCGCCAGCGAGCGCGCGTCCACCCGCCGGACGTTGAGCAGGTTCTCGAACTCCTCGGTTCTCGCTTCGACGGTGCTGTTCAGGTCCTTGGTTATCTGGTCTTCGAGGTGCTTCGAACTCTGGTCCTGCGCGTAGGACCCGATGTCCTGCATGTTCTGGAGTCCGGCCATCCCGACCACCGAAACCGGGACGAGCGAGATGACCAGCAACAGCACGATGAGTTTCGTCCGTATCTTCATCGTCGCTCCCCCGTCCGAGACGGTTCCCGTCTCTCGACGCGGCGGTTCGGCCGACCGGTGGGCGGACCGCTCCAACTTTCACGTTTGTCAACGCGTGTCTCGTTGAACGATGCCATGCCTGTACCACCAAAAACCGCTCATTTAAACGTTGGTACTGGATTTTTAGCTGTGATAACTACGGGATTAATTACTCGGCAATTTTTGACATACTTAACGCCAGTATGTTATATGACATTACGGACTTACGTCGTCGGAGACGGGTCCTCGAAATCCGAGAAATAGCGACGGTCGGAATCGGTGAATGACTTACTGTGGTGGCGCTTCCGAGACTTCCTCCAGCACGTCCGCGACACCCTTGCCGTTGCGCTCGTTGTAGAGCAGCACGTCGATGGGCAGGGTCGGCGCGCCGCCGACCAGATTCTCCATGACGACGAGGCGCTCGCGGGCGCGGGACATGCCGACGTAGAAGACGCGCCGTTCGTTGTCGGTCAGGGTCGGCACGGGGTCGGTCGTGGAGGTGAACTCCTCGCCGTCCACCGGGCCGTCCACCGTCGCGGCCATCTGCTCGACCACCTTCTCGGTCAGGTCCGTGGCGACGAACACGTGGTCGGCCTCCCGACCCTTCGCGGAGTGGATGGTGCCGATGCGGACGCGGTCGGCCTCCATCCCCTCGTAGTCGCCGCCGAAGTAGGCCCGCATCGAGTTCTTCTGGAAACTCGTGACCTTCCGGACCATGTCCGCGGCCGAGGCCGGACCGGGCATGAACGGCGCGAAGTCGGTCACGAAGTCGTGTTCGACCTCGATTTCCGCGAGGTCGTCGGTGTCGGCCGCCTCCTTGCGCTCGTCTATCTCGTCGAAGAGGTCGTCGCGCTCGTTGGTGCCGAACGCCGAGTCCTGTAGCATGTCGGCGAGCCGTCGGGCCTGTAGCGCCGTAATCGGCTCCTCGGCGTCTATCTTCTCGACCGCGTCGACGTACTGCTGGAGGCGGTCGGTCCACATTCGCTGGTCGGTCAGGCACTTGAACGGGACGCCCTCGTCGATGAACTCGTCGATGAACCGGAACATCTGGTAGCGCGCCCGGAACAGAAGCATCAGCGTGCCGTCGTGTTCCTCGATGGTGTACCGGACGTTCCGGACGAGTTCGAGCATCGAGGGGCTATCGACCTGTTCGACGGTGCCGCCCTGCTTGCGCGGCGAGAGGTTCTTCTCCTGGCGCTTGTCGATGTGGCGCACCTCGTGTTGGACGACCCGCAGAATCTCGGAGGGGAGTCGGTGGGACGTGTCGAGAATCACGTCGTCGCCGCCCTCTTCGAGGAGCAGGCCGGGGTCCGCACCCTGCCACGCGTAGACCACCTGGTCGTCGTCGCCCGCGATGAGGACCTTCTCCATGTGGGGCTTCCACTCCTCGTACACGTCGTACTGGAGGCTCGTGATGTCCTGAAACTCGTCGATGACGAGGTAGTCGACGTTCGGGAGGAGCGACCGCTGGCGCACGCGCTGGAGCATGTCCGCGAAGCCGACCAAGTCGTTCTCGCCCTTGTAGCTCCGCCACGCCCGGATGGCCTCGGGCACGTCGAGCCGGTCGTCGTCGCTGGGCCACGTCGGGGTGTACTTGTTGCCCTCTTGGGCGTTCGGGTCGATGTCCGGCGGCAGGCGGACCTCCTCGTCGTTCCACTGGAAGGGCACGTCGTACCAGTCGGCCACGTCGCGGCGGGTCCGCTGGAGCCACTGGCTCGTGGCGATTATCTTGTTGCCGAGCGTGGTCGAGCGGGCGGTCCGGCGGCCGGCACCGCTGTACTCGTCCTCGAACTCGATGCCGAAGTCCTCGCAGAACTCCTTCTTGTCGGACTCGCCGACCACGTCGTTCCGGGAGAGGTCGAGTAGTTCGTAGGCCTTCGCGTGCATTGTGCAGACGGACCCCTGCAACGAGCGGGGGTTCAAATCGCGGCGCTCGGCGAGGCGCTCCCGAACCTCGTTGGCGGCCGCGCGAGTGTACGAGACCAGCAGAATGTCGTTGACGCCGACGCCGTCTCGGTCGAGGAGACCTTCGACCCTGTCGAGCAGCTCGGTGGTCTTCCCGCTTCCGGGGCCACCGAACAGCCGGGTCACTCGTTCCTCCGTTTCTTGACTCATTACCACAACCCCATGACCCCCGTACTCATAAATGGACGTGAATCGGACCGGCGCCGAAGTCGCCGGTAGCGCGGCGACTTCGGCGGGGGTCGTTCGGCGGGGAGGACTGCGGAAAAAGGCTAGGAAGTGTTTCGCGGCGACCGGGCCTCGCGGACCTCGCTACCGTCCCGAATCTTGTCCTCGCACTCGGGGCAGACACGCGGGTCATCAATCTCCCGCGGTGTGAACACTCGTGCGTACGCTTCGGTGACGAACGAACCGCAGTTCTGGCACTCAGGCATTTCTCTTCTTCCACTACGGAAATCTTACACTATATTTCTATCGACACTGACCGCAACGTCTCGTTACTCCGACTAAGCGCTTCATACCGGATAACGGCGGTTCTGCGGAAGTTAGGAAGTAATCTTATACTTCCGGTTTCCGTACCGGTCGCGTTCGTTCGAGGTCGAAATCCGACTCCGCCCGCGTCACGATTCTCTCTCGCCGCGACGGTCCGAGTGTCCGAGGGTCACCGCCGGCCGTACGAACAGTCGCCGCCCAGCGACGACTACGACCGCTCGGCGACGCTCGCGCGGCGAGCGTCGCCCGACTAGCCGTGTTCGCTGCTCTCCGTCACCCGAGCCACCGCATCAGGATTCCCACGAGGATGGTCAGGATACCGAGAATCGTGGCGACGGGCGGAATGGGCACGAACAGCAGGACGATTCCGGCGAGGATGACGAGCGTCGAGAACCGTACCATACCGCTCGCTACGCTCCGGAGTCGGAAACCGATTGCTGCCGTCTCCGCCGGCCCGTGCGCCGAAAAAAGCGGTCGGTCGTCAGACGATGCGCTGCACCGATTCGGGAGGTGGCCGACTACGGTCGCCAGCCGCATACCGAGCATTCGCTCGCGGCCGTGTCGTGGAGTCCGCCGCAGTCCGGGCACTTCTTCTTGTTGTAGTCCTCCTCCCAGCCGACTGTCTCGGTGTCGTGGCCACGCTCGGACAAGAATTCGTCGAACACGTCGTCGTCGCCGGTCGGTGCGGTCGCCATACATGGTATGATAATGCACACCAGTATAAAACCGTGTTGGTGTAACACATGGATTACCGCGATTCGGAAAGCTCGTATTTCTCGCGTGGTTGAACCTGTCGCCTCGGGTAGGGCGGGCTTAACCCTCGAAACCACTATCGCCGAAAAGAGACGCCGACCGCTACTCGAACTTCACGCCCACGTCGTGCATCCCGTCGTTCTCGACGGCGAGGTTGATGAGCAGGGGCGTCATGCTCTCGACCTCGGCCGCGTTGGCGATTCCGCCGGCCTTCAGCGCGCGCAGACCCTCTATCTGGTCGCCCAACTGGACCACCGTCTCCACCGCGTCCTCGTCGTCGCCGACGACGAGCGTGTCGAGGTCCAGTTCCACGTCCAGATTCGCCAACCGGTCGGCCGAGAGGTTGTGGAAGGCTCCGACGACGGGGACGCCCTCTGGCGCGGCGTCGGCGACCAGTTGCGTCACGCTCCCGGCCTTCGGGGGCTTGTAGTGGAACCCCTCGTCGTCGCGGTCCATCCCGACCGCCGGGGAGACCAGCACGTCGGCGTCCTCGATGCGGTCGGCGATCGACTCCACGAGGTCCCGGACGTGGAACGCGGGCACCGCCAGCACCACAACGTCTGCGCGGTCGGCCGCCATCTCGTTGGCGAACCCCTTCACGTCGCGCTCGACGCCCACGCTGTCGAGTTCGGTCTCGTACTCGCCGGCCTTCGTCCGGGCCTTCTCGGGGTCTCGAGAGCCGACGAGAATCTCGTGGCCGGTGTCTCGTGCCCACCGCAGCGCGAGTGCCTGTCCGATGTCGCCGGTCCCGCCGAGGAGTGCGATTCGCATACCGCACAGTCCGGGCGGGGCCGGATTAAAGATTCTCACTCCGCGCCGCGCTCGGCAACGAGCGCGGCCCGAATCCGGTCGTATCCCCCGCGGTAGGCCGTCCGACGGCCGACGTGAAGCCCGACGAGCGTCGCGGCGGCCTGTCCGACCGTCTCGGCCGTCGAGTCGGGCGCGACGACGAACTCGACGGCTTCCATCCCGAGGTAGGCGACGACGAACGTCGTCAAGAAGAACATCGTCAGGCGACCCGCGCCCTCGCTCGGGAACCGGTCCAACTCGCGGGTGACGTACCAGTTGGCTATCGGGACCCCGACGACCGACGCCCCGGCGACGTACGGGAGTATCCGGGTCGGGTTCGGCGCGAGGAGCGCCCCCAGTAGGTAGGCCAGAAAGCCTCCGATACCGAGCGTCCAGACCGCTCGTTCGACGCTCCGGGGGTTCACGCCTCGCTCGCCTCCCTGTCTTCGTCGTGCTCTCCGAGGAGTCGCGCGAGTCCGCCGAAGTACGCGAGCCAGACGATTACTCCCGAACCGCCAAAGAGGACGACGAAACCGAGGAGCGGCCAACGTGTCCCGCTGACTACGTTGTGCCAACCGATTTGGAGTGCGGCGATTCCGACCACGAAGAGGAGGTGGTCCTGCCACCTCTGCCAGAGAATCCGCGGGTCGTACCGGTACGCGACCGGGAGGACGACTGCGAACGCAGTGCCGATGTAGCGCAACTGCGTAAACGGGTCGGGCGGTGAGAGAACAGCGCCGAGCGGGACGCCGACGAACGACGCGTCTACGAACGCCTGCCCGAGTCGGGACCAGTCCATATTGGACTCCCCGGACTCGAACCTCAAAAGGGTCCCTACTCTAATAAGTCCGGCAGGTCGTTCACCGAGTCGAGGACCGCGGCCGCGCCCGCCGCCTCGTACTTCCGGCGACCCCCTTCGCCGGTCAGGCCGCCGGTCAGGACGCCGACGCCGAAGTAGTCCCGGTCGGGGTCCTCGTCGGCGGCGTTTACGGCGGTCTTCACGTCGTCTAAGGTGTCGCCGACGAAGACCACCGACTCCGCGCCGAACCGCTCGGCGAGCGTGACGAGCGCGCGGGGATGGGGCTTGCCCTCCTCCCAGTCGTCCATCGTGAATCGGCGGTCGTCGGGCAAGTCGAGACCTGCCCGGCGCTGGGCGATGTCGGCCTCGTCGCTGGGCCGCCCCGTGACGACGCCCAACTGGTACTCGGCCAGCGCGTCCAGCGTCTCGGCGTCGAGCAGGACCGGTTCGTCGTGGATGAAGCCGGGTGCGTCGAGGTCCGGTTCTCCGCCCTCGATTTCCGCGTACAGCTCCGCGCCGAGGTAGAGCTGCTGGAACACCTCGCGGAGTCGCTCGGGGTCCCAGTCGGCCCGTGCGCGCTCTTCGGCCGCCGAGTCGAGCGCGTCCGCGACGACCGCCTCGGCCGCGTCGAGACCGTCGGCCGCCTCGGTTCCGTCCGACTCCGCCCGGCGCTCGGCGATTCGGTCGGTGAAGGTCGCCACGTCCATCTCGAGTCCCTCCCGGCGCGCGAGGACGAACAGCGCGGCGGCGTAGGTCAGTTCCCAGTCGTTGTTGAACCCGCCGGCGTCCTTGAACGACTGGATAGCCCCCTTCTCGATGGTATCGTCGTGGACGCGTGCTATCGACTCCACGATGGCGCGTCGGTAGGAGTCGGCCACGTCCACGACTACCCCGTCGATGTCCAGCACGACCGCGTCTGCTTGCATGCGAGGGGGTAGTCAACCGGCGTTCAAGGGGCTTTCGACGGCGGAAAGCGGGGTCGGTTCGTCAGCCGTCTCACCCGCTGGACTCGCGCGCCCCTTTCCACTGGGCGACGTGCGTGAGCGTCACCAGTCCGAGTCCCCCGACGAGGTTTCCGGCCGTGACGACGGCCGTCGTCACGGCCAACTCGCCGAGTCCGATGTTCGCGCCGAGGAACATCCCGAAGACGACGTGGAGTATCGTGACGATGACGTGGTCGAAGACGCCCAGCGTCAGCAGTACGCCGACGATGTAGGACACTGCGATGCGACTGCCGACGCTGTTGACCGCTTCGAGCAGAAACGAGAGCAACGTAACCAGCGTCCCGCCGACGATGCCCTTGGCGAACTCGGCGGCGGGTCGCCGGTGGACGAAATCGTTGGCGTAGCCGACGAGCGCGTCCGCGGTCCCGTTCGGGAGCGCGCCCTTCACCGACAGCACGGCGACGAAGAGCGTGCCCCCGACGAGGTTGAGCGCGAACGTGACGGTCCACAGGCGGACGAGCGGGCCGACCAGCCACGAGTCGTCGGCGTCTACCGCCTTCGCCACCGGGTCGAAGAAGTTCTCGTTGAAGAGTTCGGTCCGGCCGACCACGAGGAAGACCAGGGCGGGTGCGAACGCGAGCGCACCGACGAGTTTGGCGACGCCGTGGCCGAACCGCGGTTCGACGAACGCCTCCGCGATGCCGAGCGCGACGATGCCGAAGACGACGGTGAAACCCGCGATGAAACTGGTCGCCACGAGTTCGAGCATCGACTGGTCGAGGCGGCGTTCGCCCTCCTCGACCGCTCGGTCGAATATCTCGATGGGGTCGGGTGCGACGGACACGTCGAACCGGTCGGTCGGCGCGATGTTAAGCGTCTCGGCAGGTAGGGTCTCCCTACGGGGGCTTTGGCCCGAATTACTCCCGCGCCACGAACAGGGTCTCGCCCGGCACGGTCTCGCGCTCGACCGGGACCGCGGCCGGGTCGCCGCCCAAGGTCGTGAACAGGAAGGCGGCGTCGTGGCGGCGGGCCACGTCGAGGGTCGGGCGGTGCAACTCGGGCGGGAGGTTCAGCGCGTAGACGGCGTCGGCCTCGCGGTAGACCTCGGGGTCGGGGTCGAGTACGTCGTCGGCGACGAACGAGACGCCGGCGGGCACCTCGCGGGGATGCACGTCGGTCGCGGTGACCGTCCTTCCGGTCTCGGCGAGCGCGGCGGCCACGTCGGTCCGGTTGCCGACGCCGACCTCCACGAGTCGTTCGAAGTCGGACAGGCGGCCGACGATGGCACGACGGGTTCGGGAACGCACGGCGGGAAGTTTATGGGTGGGTCCCCCATAGTGTTTCCCATGCTCGTTGACGTTGTTCCGGTCGGGGACCTCTCTGCGAAAGTCAAGCGGCAGGCTTCGACCGCCCTGCGTTCCGTCTACGACTGTGACGTTACTATCCACGACTCCCAGCCCGTCCCCACCGGGGCACACGACGAGAAACGCGACCAGTACCGCGCCGAGGAGTTCATCGAACTCGCCGGACGCGTCGGCTCCGGCGAGAAGAACATCGCCATCACGCCCAAAGACCTCTTCTACCGCCGCCGCAACTACGTCTTCGGTCTCGCCTACCTCGACGGCAACGGGAGCGTCATCTCGACGTATCGGCTCCAGACCTCCAGCGACGGCGGCTTCTCGAACCGGAGCGCCGTGGAGATATTCTCCGACCGCGTTCGCAAGGAGGTCGTCCACGAGATCGGCCACACCCTCGGACTGGAACACTGCGACAACAAGCGCTGCGTCATGAACTTCTCGCCGACCGTCCGCGAGGTGGACGTGAAAGAGGAGAACCTCTGCGGGTCCTGCCAGCGGGAAGTGCTGTAGTCGGCCGACGGTCCGTCCTCTCGCTCTCTTTCTGCCGTCCGCTCACGTTCTTCCTGCCGTCCGCGACACGGACTCTCCGGCTTCGAGCCTGTCGTCCGGTCCCGGTTACCTCCGAACCCGCACTCCGCGCCACCGCACGCCTTCCACGACCGCACCGACCAGCGAGACGGCGGCGACGACCAGCCACGGCATCTGCCTGCCGACCCACGCTGGCAGGACGTACTTCGAGATGGCGACGACGTAGCCGGCGTAGCGCCCGACCAGCGACTCCCGGCCGCCGTCGGCCAGATTCGCGTCGGTCGCGGTCGGGCGGTCGCTCGACCCTTCGGCGCGCGCGCCGTCGCTCCACTCGGCCGGCAGGCGGTCGGCCTCGTAGGGGAGCGCGCCGGTCTCGACCGCCCAGACGACTTCGCCCTCGTCGCTCACCTCGACCACGCGGTCGTTGTACGAGTCGGCGACCAGCGTGTGGCCGTTCGAGAGTCGGTCGGCGTCCCGCGGCCAGTCGAGTGTCCCGCTCCCGCCGAAGCGCCAGACGACCTCGCCCGACGCGTTCAGTTCGACCACGCGGTCGTGTTCGCTGTCGGCGACCAGCAGGTGGTCGTCGGCGAGGCGGTCGGGGTTGTGCTGTTCGTACAGCACGTCGCCCTTTCCGGCGAACCGGTTCGGGCCGACGACCGGTTCGACGCGGACCGACCGCTCGCCCGACTCCGAGCCGTTCCCGACGTGGAGTTCGATTACGGTGTCGAAGTTCCGGAGGCTGACCTGAAAGGCGCCCGGCCGGAGCCGGTCCACGTCGTTCATGTGCGTCCAGTCGCTCTCCGGTCCCATGCGCCGGGGCCGGTCGTAGGTCTCGGTCGCGTTCCACTCCCAGACGATTTCCTGCTGGCGGTTGACCGCGAACACGCGGTCGTTGCCCATGTCCACCATCACCCAGCGGTCCGCGCGGCCGTCGGCCCCGCTCCCCTTGGCCGGAACGGTGTAGTGGTCGGCGTCGTGGAGTTCGTGTTCGTGGAGTTCCGCGTCGTACCACGAGTAGTTCCACAGCACCTCGTTGCTCGACTGCTCGACGACTCTGAGGCTGTTCCGGACGCAGTTCGGGAACCCGTCGTTGCGGTAGCGCTCGGGGCAGTTCCGGTCGGCGACTTCGCTCGCCGTCGAGACCTGCACGCGGTCGGGACCGAGCGCCTCCACGTCGAACACGTCGTCGGGTTCGGCGTACTCCCAGACCACCTCGCCCGCCGGCGTGAGTTCGACCGCCTTCCCCTCGTGTTTGTACCCCTGTAGCGCGACGAGGGTGTTGTTCTCGGGCGACTCTGCGGCGACGGTCAGGCGCGGCTGGTCGGGCGCGGCCAGCACGCCGACCGTCGCGACCGCGATGCTGAGAACGGCGAGACACGCGAGTAACTTTGCACGGCGCTCGGACCCGGTTCCGAGCCAGTCGGGAAGACGTGTCACTGGCTGGGGCTATGAGTCGGTTGACGAAAACGGTTCGGTTCCACAGTCGGGGCGACGGCGTCCGTCGAGGGAGGCGAGTCCGACCGATTCAGGGCGCGTAGTAGTACTCGCCTTCCTTCTTCTGTTCGCGGTCCAACTGACTGCCCGGCTTGTTGATGCGCGGGCGGCCGACGTTCTCGTCGCGCCGGAAGGTGATGTCGAGGTTGGCGAGGAAGTCGTTCATGCCCTCGCGCATCCCCTTGGGCGCGCTCGCCCGCCCGTGGACCGCGGGCTCGCCGTCGAACACCATCAGCCGGTCGGCCAGCAGGTCGATCATGTAGATGTCGTGGTCGATGACCATGACCGTCGCGTCCTGCTGTTCGGCGAACCGCCGGATGGCGTTGGTCGCGCGGACCCGCTGTTCCACGTCGAGGTACGCCGACGGCTCGTCCAGCAGGTAGAGGTCGGCGGACTCCGAGAGGCAGGCCGCGATGGCCACGCGCTGGCGCTCGCCGCCCGAGAGGTCGGTGAGCTGTTGCTCCATGATGCGGTCCAACTGGAGCGGTTGGGCGATTTCGGTGTTCCAGTACGACGACCCGACGCGGTCGGTGATGGAGCGCAGGAAGCTGTCGGTCCGCATCGGCTGGTCGATTTCGATGTACTGGGGCTTGTACGCGATGTCGAGGTCGAAGTCGGCCTCGCCCTCGTCGGGTTCGAGTCGCCCCGCCAGCAGTTGCGCGAACGTCGATTTCCCGATGCCGTTCGGGCCGACGATGCCCAGCACCTCGTTCTCCCGAATCTTGCCGCCCTCGACTTCCAGTCCGAACTCGCCCTCGCCGTAGGACTTGCTGATGTCGGGGTACTCGACCAGCGTGTCGGCCCGCGTCACTTCGCGGGGCGCGTGTTCCTCGAACTCGATGGCGTTCGGCCGGATGCGCATGTTCTCGTTCTGGAGGTAGCCCTTGAGGTACTCGTTGATGCCGTTCCGGACCGATTTGGGCGAGGTGATGACGCCGTACGCGCCGGGTTCACCGTACGCCACGTGGAGGTTGTCCGCCACGAGGTCGAGGATGGCGAGGTCGTGTTCGACCACCAGCATCGACTTGCCGTGTTCCTCGGCCATCTCCTGAATCAGACGCGCGGCCTTCACGCGCTGGCTGATGTCGAGGTACGGCGTAATCTCGTCGATGAAGTAGAAGTCCACGTCGCGGGCGAGACACGCCACCAGCGCGACGCGCTGGAGTTCGCCGCCCGAGAGGCTGTCGATGTCCTGGTCAACGACGTGTTCGATGTCGAGTCGTTCGAGCAGGTCGTCCAAGACGCCGCGCTCGTCGGTCTGCTCCAGCAGTTCGGCGGTCGGGCCGCCGAACCGGTCGGGAATCTTGTCCACGTACTGGGGCTTGCGCGCGACGCTGACCTCGCCGTCGCGCACGTCCGCGAGGTAGTCCTGCAACTCCGTCCCGCGGTAGGCGTCCAGCACCGCGTCCCACCCCGGCGGGTCGGCGTGCTGGCCGAGGTTGGGCGCGAGTTCGCCCGCCAGAATCTTGACCGCGGTGGTCTTCCCGATGCCGTTCGGTCCGAGGATGCCAGTGACCTGTCCCTCCAGCGGGACCGGCAGACCGTACAGCGAGAAGGCGTTCTCGCCGTACCGGTGCACGGGTTCGTCCTCCAACTCCTGCGGGAGGTTGATAATCTCGATGGCGTCGAACGGGCACTTCTCGACGCAGATACCGCAGGTCTCCCCGAGGCAGATTTCCTCGCTGATGTGTACTTGGTCGGGGCCGCCCTCGTCGGCGTCCTCGCCGCGCAAGGTGATACACTCCTTGCCGGTCCGGTTGGGCGGGCAGTAGTTCTTGCACTCGTAACTGCACCGGTCCGGTTGACACCGCTCTAAGTCCACGACTGCGATACTGTCGTCCGCCATCGTTAGAACGTGACTCCGTTCGTCAGCAGAATCGTCCACGTCACGAACCACATCGAGAACGTCATGAACAGCACGTAGAGGTGGTCTTTCGTGGAGAAGTCCTCCACGTCGATGCCCATCACTTGGAGGACCGGCAACTGGGCGAAGACGAACCCCGCCACGATAGCCAGTCCGAGTTGGTCTTTGGCCGCGGTCCCGAGGAAGGCGGCGGAGACGAGCGCCGCCGCGATGCCAGCGAGCGTGGCGACTGCCGTCACCGTCACGCCCCTGACGTGGGAGGACCGCTGCTCGGATACCTGTTCGGTCGCCATGCGTGACGTTCAGGGACCCGAGTTGAAGGCCTTTTTGTTACGCGTGGGAAACTCGACGCCTCGCGGTTCCCGATTCGTCCGCGGCGCGGGATAGTGCCAGACGTTCTCAATACTTTTATACTGGTCGCGTGTTTCGATTCGTAACGATGGCAACTCAGTCCGAGTTAGAGGACATCGACGACCTGCCGCCGAGCGCGAAGTTGGTCTTCAAAGTACTCGAATACAAGGGTGCGCTCACCCAGAAGGAGATCGTCGAGGAATCGATGCTATCGGCGCGTACGGTCCGGTACGCGCTCGAACGACTCGAAGAACTGGAGGTAGTCGAGGAGGACGTCTACTTCGCCGACGCTCGCCAGAACCTCTACGAGATCGACGCCTCCTGCGACACGTCGGCCGACTGCGCCGACGCCAAGAACTGCGCCGACTGAGCGCGTCCGACCGTCGGTGCGGGCGAGCCGTTACCGAGGGCGAGATTGTTTTTCACGTTCGGGACCGACTCTGAGAGCGGAACCCGAGCCGAGAAGTCCGCTTACGCGCCGACGACCGTAATCGCCTGTTCGCGGTCGATGGCGCGCTCCAGTTCCTCGGCGATCGCACTGCCGCGCGAGACCTGAATGTCGCCGCCCCGCCCCACCGTCGCGGTGAACAGGTACTCGCCGTCGGCCTGCACCTCGACGGTCTCGCCCGCGTGGCCGTCGGTCGGCAGGACGATGTGCCGGGAGGTGATTTCGGGGGTCACGACCTCGCCGCGAGTCGCGCCGGCTCCGCCCGCACCGCCGGCGTTCGCGCCGCTCGCACCCGAAGCCGACTGCGGTTTCTCGTCGTGGGTGCGCACGTCGATGTCGATGCCGAGTCTGTTCTCGATATCGTCGATGCGGCCGCCGCCCTTGCCGATGACGTAGGAGATGTCGTCCTCGGTGACGTAGACGGTGGCGCGGTTCTGGCCCTGCACTTCCACGTCCACCGCACCGCGGGCGACCGACTGGATTTCGCGCTCGATTTCCTGTTTGGCCAGCTTCGAGACGCCGCTCTCCTCGCGCTCGCCCTCGTTGAGCGGCACGGTGACGACCTGCCGGTTGAAGGTGTAAATCTCGTACTCGGGGCGACCGGTCTCGAAGTCCTGAATCATGATGACCGGGCGGGCGAGATCCTCCTCCATCAGGCCCTCGGGCACCTTGACCTGCGTGGTCACGTCGTAGACCTTCTCGACTTTCCCGGCCTCGATGTAGACGACGGTGTCTACGATCTGGGGAATCATGCCGAGTTCGACCCGGCCGACGAGACGCTGGAGCGCGTCGATGGCCCGCGTCGCGTGGACGACGCCGATCATCCCGACGCCCGCGAGTCGCATGTCGGCGAACACCTCGAAGTCGTCGGTCTTGCGCACCTCGTCGTAGATGGTGTAGTCGGGCCGGACCATCAGCAGCGAGTCGGCGGTCTTCTCCATCTCGCCGCTCAGTTCTGTGTACTGGGTGATTTCGGGACCGACCTGGAGGTCGCGGGGCTTCTCCATCGTCTTGACCGCGAAGTCGTTGTCCGCGAGGAACTCGCCGACCGCCTGCGCGAACGTGGACTTCCCTGCGCCGGGCGACCCCGAGATGAGGACGCCGCGCTGGTGTTCGAGCAGTCGGTCTTTGAGTTCGTCGGCGAACTCGTAGTCCTCCATGTCGGTCTTGACTATGGGCCGGACTGCGGTAATTTCCCACGCGTCGGCGAACGGCGGTTCCGCGACCGCGATGCGGTAGTCGCGGAACTGGACGATGGTCATCCCGTCCTCGGAGAGTTCGATGAAGCCCTCGTTGCTCCGCTTGGCGGAGTCGATTATCTCGGTTGCGTACTCCTTGAGTTGCTCCTCGGTCGAGACCTCGTCGCGTATCTGCTGGTAGTGCATCTCGCCGATTTCCCCGCGCTTGGCCATCGGCGCGACCCCCGCCCGGAGGTGGAGGCTCATCGTCTGGTCGTCGAAGAACTCCTCGATGGCGAGGTGGCCGATTTCGGTATCGTCGGTCTTGGGCGCGATGTACTCCACGTCGAGGCCCTTTGCCTTCGCCACCTCGGCCTGCACGCTGTCGCTGGTGACGAACGTGGCGTCGTGGTCGGCGGCCAACTCCCGGATGTGAGCGTCGATTTCGCCCTCGTGAGCGCGGCCCGCGGCCTCGGGTTCCGGGCGCTCGCCGACGTATTCGAGTTCGACGTCGCCGTCGTCGGCGAGGTCGGCGAGTCGCTGGAGTTCCGAGAGACCGTTCCAACCGCTCTCCTGGCCGCGGTTGGCCTGCCCTTCGAGTTCGGCGACGACCGCCTCCGGAATCAGGACGGTCGCCCCCTCGAACTCGCCGTCACTAACGCGCTCGGAGATTCGCCCGTCGATGACGACGCTGGTGTCCGGTAGAACGTTCATGTACTCACGTTGGGTCGGCGCGCTCATAAGGAGTATGCTTCGAGGACCGACAGAGCGCCGCTCCGAGCGCGCACCGTTCCGAACCCGGTCCGAGGGCAACAAGCTTCAATCACGCGGACGACCTGTTTCCGACGGGACCATGCTCGATTCGCTGTCGGGGGAGCGGGCCGACCGCCTCAGTTGGCTCTTCGTGGGACTTCTCGTCGTGGCGATAGTCGAGAGCGTCGCGAGCCACGACCTCGTGTGGGCCGCGTTTCTCGGCCTGACGCTCGCGATTCTGGTTCTGCCGCCGCTCCTCACCGAGGACTGGGGAACCGTCCTGCCGCCGTCCGTGACCGCGCTGGCGGCCCTGCCCGCAGCGACGCGGGCGTTCGACCTCCCGTGGCTGACCGACTACGCGGTCTACGTCGGGGTCGCCGCGGTGGCGCTGGCGGTCGTGGTCGAACTGGCGGTGTTCACCGACGCCGAGATGGCCCCGTGGTTCGCCGACGCGACGGTGGTCATGGCGACGATGGCCGCCATCGGCGTCTGGGCGGTCCTCCAGTTCTACTCCGACCGGTGGCTCGGAACCGACCTCCTGCCGACGACCGACGCCGTGATGTGGGAGTTCGTTCGTGCGACCGTCGCCGGGGTCGCCGCGGCGGTCGTCTTCGAGGTCCACTTCGCGTATCTCGACCCGACCGACCGGCGGGCGTCGGACCTCTCGGGGGGCGAGCGCGGATGACCGGCCGACCGGCCGACTCCGACCTGCTGAACGAGGAGCGCGAGCGCTGGCTGGTCCGCCTGCTTCAGGCCGGACTGGCCGGTCTCGTCGTCTACGGGCTCTCCCGCGGCAAAACCGGGGTCGCGGTCAACGCGGCCGTCTCGCTGGGGGTCACGTTCGTCCCTGCGGTCCTGCGCCGGGACGCGGGCATCTCGCTGGACGTGAGCTACGTCCTCTGGATTTCGACCGCGGTGTTCGTCCACGCGGCCGGATTTCTCGGTCCCTACCGGAACGTGCCGTGGTACGACTCGGTCGCCCACGCCCTCTCCGCGTCCATCGTCGCGGGCGCTGGCTACGCGACGGTCAAGGCCATCGACCGCGAGTCCGACCGGACGACGCTCCCGAGCGAACTCCAGTTCGCGTTCATCCTCGTGTTCGTCATGGCGTTCCGCGTCCTCTGGGAGATACTGGAGTTCGGGACCGAGCAACTCGCCGCCACGCTCGGCGGGAAGGCCCTGCTGGTCCAGTACGGACTGGACGACGTGATACTCGACCTCGTGTTCAATCAGGTCGGGGCGCTCGCCGTCGCCGCGTTCGACGTGGCTCGCCCCGAGAGGGCGGCCGAGGAGGCCGCCGAGGCGGTCGAGGACTGAAGGCGGTGACCGACTGCGGGGAGTGACCGACTGCGGACGGTCGGCCGGGTGACGACCGCCGGCCCGCCCGACCGAAACGGACGACTAACTTATCCGCGCGAGTCACGTATCGCGGGCCATGCGTCACGAACACCTCGTGGTCACGGTCGAGGCCGACACGAAGGCGCGCATCGACGAGCGACTCGACGGCGGCGAGTCGCTCGAAGCGTGGGTCGCGGACGCCATCGAACGGAAGTTAGACGACGAGCACACCGCGACCGACGACGACGCCGCGGCCCGATTCGGCGACGCGGCCGCCGACACCGACCCGGACGACTCCGACTCCGACCGCGACGGGTCGGACCGCTTCGACTTCGACCGCGACAGGGCCGACGCCTCGGACTCCGGCCCCGCCGATTTCGTCCCGCGAGACGACGACTCCGGCGCGGACCGCGACGACGGCGACGACTACGACGAGGGCTTCGAGTACGTGGACGACTGTAGCATCTGAGGCTTCTGTGCGGGTTCCGCGGTCGGACGTTCGACCTGCGATTGCCGGCCGACCACTCCATTTCGGGCGCTCGGTGACGCAATCCACCGGAACGTGAGTGGTGACACAGGCCACCAGCGAACGCTCCGCGAGTCAACCGCCGCGTTTGGGTGGACTGAAAGGGGCCGGTCGCTGGCGTACAGTTCAGTCGTCTGAGCGACCACTATCCGGGCCGGGTGGTGCGGAGAGGCCCGGATATGTCGCTCAGACGACTGCCAGCGACCGGGGGCTTTCTAAGCCTTCTTCGAGTTCGCTGATACTGTCGTCACGCCGATACGGAAAACGCCCCGAAATTCCGCCGACAAACCCCGTTTTCGACCTATCGTCTCACTCCGACCACGTCACGTTCCGCGTCATGACGAACACGAGCAGGGCCATCAGCAGTTGGCCGAACAGCGCCTCCGCGGCCGCGATGGCCTGCGCGCCGAACAGGACCGGTTGCATGTCGCCGTACCCCAGCGTGGCGAAGGTCACGACGCTGAAGTAGAGGCTGTGGAGGAACACCACGAAGTTGTAGCGCAGTCCCATGCGGGTGTTGAAGGTGTACTCGACGGGCGTCCCGCTCGGCGTACCGGCGTGGACTTCGCCCAACAGCGGGAACAGGACGGCGCAGACGACGATGACGCCCGCGGCCGTGGCGATGACCCGCCACGGGTTCGACCCGTAGCCGGTCGTCCAGCGCCACGCCTCCTTGGCCAGCGCGCGGGGGTAGGAGCCGTACTCCCACGCCTCGCGCCGGCGCACGTCCTTCTGCTGGAGGTAGTAGTTCCGCGAGGCCGCGGTCAGACCGTTCTCTTGGGTGAGTCGCTGGAGTTCCTTGTAGGTCCAGTGAGACGCTTCGTAGCGGGTCATCCGGTCGCCGCCGCTCTCGTGCTTGCGCCGGACGCGGAGAGACGTGATGCCGTCGTCCTCGGCGTCGAGAAGTTCGTCCTCGTAGACGACGTTGTTGCCGAAGTTGGTGGACTCGTCGATGCGGGCGTTGTCGAAGACGGCGTAGTGGAGGCGCGCGCCACAGAGGTCGGCCTCCCGGAGGTCGGTGCGGTGGAACTCGGTGTGTTCGAGGTTCGACCCGCGGAGGTTCACCGACTGGGCGTCCACGCCCTCGAAGTGGGAGTACCGGAGGTCGCACCCGCTCAAGTCGGTCTCTTCGAGGTTACAGTTGACGAACCGGGCGTCGGTGATGGTCCGGCCGGCGAGCCAATCGGCCCCCGAAAGCTCCACGTCGCGGAAGATGGCCCCGTCGAGTCGGTCGCCGACGCTCGGCGCGGCGTCCTCCAGTTCGCGCGAGGGTTTCTGGGCCACGTCGGCGTGCCAGATGCACCGGTCGGTGTCGCCCCAGACCGGCCGCCAGCAACAGACCCCGCCGAGACCCGTCACCGCGCTGGCCTCGTGGGTGTAGCCGCATCGCCCCTCGGCGGTCGTCGGGCGCTCGTCAGCGACGCCTGCCGTCCGCTCTTCGTCCGCGTCCGCGCTCCGCTCGCCGTCTGCACCCCGCGGTTGCTCTTCGGGGACACCCCCCGACTCGCCGGGCGCGGACTGCGTCTCGCCAGACATAGGTCACGTAGTTCGCGCTCGCCCTTTCACTTTGTGCCCGATTGGTCAGGGCGACGACTGCGACTCAGTGCGTCTACCCACCGATTTCGCGACCTGCGCCGAGTCGTCCGGGGAGGAAACGGCGCAACCGGCGGTCGCCGCCGGTCCGCTCCTCCGGCGCGTCGCGGGGCCAGCACGCCTTTTCGCGCGGCGCACGTCGGACTCGACATGATCGACCTCGACGCGATTCACGAGGAGATTCGGTACATCCGGGAGGACACCGACGCCGACCGCGACGTGCGACTGAGCCTCGACTCCATCGAGGAAGCGCTCGCGGGGATGCGG
The DNA here is from genome assembly GCF_023238445.1 of Halorussus gelatinilyticus. GTDB lineage: Archaea > Halobacteriota > Halobacteria > Halobacteriales > Haladaptataceae > Halorussus > Halorussus gelatinilyticus. Next base: position 1,904,898 of record NZ_CP096658.1, read on the forward strand.
TCGGGCGAGAACGACGCGCGACCGGACCGCATCAAGGAGATTCGCGCGGAAATCGACCGCCTGAGCGACGACGCCGGAGGCGAAACCGCCGACGAACTCGACCGGTTGCGCGAGCGAATCCGGGAGTACGAGCGCGAGCAACTGTAGCCGCCGAACGACTCCTCCGTTGCTCGACCGCGGGTGTGGCGTTCTCAACCGGCGAGATGGCCGCGTCTGGCGAACGCCGAGAGTCGTCGGAGCGACGGCCGACCAAACACCGACACCGACCAAGCACCGACCGAAGTCCCGAGTCGCCCCGCTTCCGCGACCCACGATTTCAAGCGGTTCGCGGTCCACGTCCGAGCCATGAGCGACGTCACCGAGTTGACCCGCGAACTCGTCTCGATTCCCTCCCACGAGGACGAGACCGAGGCCGGCGACTTCATCGAGGACTGGCTCCGCGCGGAGACCGACGCCGACGTGACGCGCGACGAGACCGGGAACGTCGTCGCCCGACGCGGCCCCGACGACGCCGCCTCGCTCGCGCTCGTCGGCCACCACGACGTGGTTCCGCCGGCCGACTCCCAGACCACCGCGGACGGCGGCTACGTCGTCGAGGAGCGCGACGGCCGCCTCTACGGTCGCGGGACCGCCGACATGAAGGGCGCGGTCGCGGCCGCGATGCTCGCGTTCCGGGACGCGACGCTCCCCGATTCCGGCCCCGAACTCGTCTTCGCCAGTTTCGTCGGCGAGGAGCAGGGCGGCGTCGGCGCGCGCGCCGCCATCGACCGGGGATTCGCGCCCGACTACGCCGTCGTCGGCGAAGGCTCGACGGGGTACTCCGCGCCGGGCGTGACCGACGTGGCGGTCGCGCACAAGGGCCGCCGGGGAAGCACCGTCACCGCCCGCGGCGCGGCGGCCCACGCCAGCGAACCCGAGTCCGGCGAGAACGCGGTCTACCGGGCCTGCGACGCGGTGGACGCGATTCGAGACCTCGACTTCCCGTCGGTCGAGGTGTTGGGCGAGGAGGTCCGGGGGAGCGTCGCCGTCACCGGAATCGACGGCGGGAGCGCGTGGAACGTGATTCCGGAGGAGTGCGAGGTGACGGTGGACGAGCGCACCGTCCCCGGCGAGCGCGCGCCGCTGGAGCGCGTCGAGGAAATCGAGGGCGTCGAGTGGGCGGTGGACCAAGACCTCCCGCCGATGCGCTGTGACGACGAGGACTTCGCCGAGACGGTCCTCGACGCGGCGCGCGAAGCGCAGGCAGAAGCCGAGAGCGCCCCGAAACTCGTCTCGAAGCCCCACGCGACCGACGCCGGCTGGCTCGCCGAGGCCGGGACGACCTGCGTGGTTTGCGGCGTCGCGGAACCCGGCGAGGCCCACACGAAAGACGAGAGCGCGAGCGTCGAAGTGCTGGAGCGGTGTTACGAGGTTTACCGGGGCGTCGCGGAACGATTCTGATTGTATTGTTTTATCGGGTGAGCGAGCGCCGAGTAGGGACTGAGAACGCCTCGAAAGCCCCGGTCGCTGGCGGTCGCTCGGCGACATCTCCTCGGCTCACTTCGTTCGCCTCGGAGAGGGGTCGCCGAGACGACCACGCAAACGCCAGCGACCGGCCCCTTTACCCCGCCCACGGTAGTTTGTGTCGTCGGGCGTCTGCCGGTGGTCTGCGCCGTCGGTCGTTTGCCCGTGGTCTGTGTCGTCGGGCGTTCGTCGGTGGTCCTCGCAGGGTCTGACCTTCGACTCGAAACCCGGCTTTTGATAACCTGTGACACCTTACGACCGGGCGATGTCAAGCGAAGCCGCCGACGAGGCGTCCGAGACGTACTCGGAGTTCATCGACAGGGTAGAGCGACTGACGAACCTCGGGCACGCCGGGGGCGTCCTCGGTTGGGACCAAGAGGTCATGATGCCCGAGGGCGGCACGCCCGCCCGCTCGAAGCAGCGCTCGGCGATCTCGACCGTGACCCACGAACTGCTCACCTCCGACGAGATGGCCGCGGCGCTGGACGACCTCGAAGCCGGCGAGCTGTCCGACGAGCGAGCGTCGGTCGTCCGCGAGGTCCGGCGCCAACACGACCGGGCCGCGAGCGTGCCGCAGGACCTCGTGGAGGAGATTTCCGAGGTCTCGTCGGAGGCGATGCCGGTCTGGCAGGAGGCCAAGGAGGAGGACGACTTCTCGAAGTTCGCGCCGACGCTCGAACGACTGGTCGAACTCAAGCGCGAGTACGCCGAACACATCGACCCCGACCGGGACCCCTACGAAGTCCTCTTCGAGGAGTACGAGCCGTATCTCGGCGTGGACACCGCCGAGCGCGTCCTCGAACGACTCCGCGAGGAACTGGTCCCGCTCGTCGAGGCGGTCCGGGAGTCCGACGCCGACCTCGCCACCGACACCTTCGAGGGTGAGTTCGACACCGACACCCAAGAGGACCTCGCGCGCGACGTGCTGGACACGCTGGGCTACGACTGGGACCACGGCCGTCTGGACACCGCGCCCCACCCCTTCTCGTCGGGCAACCAGTTCGACGCCCGCGTCACCACGCGCTTCTCGCCCGACGAACCGCTCGGCGCGCTGATGGCGACGGTCCACGAGTTCGGCCACGCGACCTACACCCTCGGTCTCCCCCGCGAGGAGTACGGCACGCCGCTGGGCAAGTCGCGGGACATGACCGTCCACGAGTCCCAGTCGCGCCTCTGGGAGAACCACGTCGGGCGCTCGCGAGCGTTCTGGGAGCGCTTCCTGCCGAAGGTGAAAGAGCGGTTCCCCGAGAAGCTGTCCGACGCCAGCGTGGACGACGTGTACGAGGCCGCAAACGAGGTCTACGAGGACAACCTCATCCGGGTCGAGGCGGACGAACTCACCTACCACATGCACATCATCGTCCGGTTCGAAATCGAGCGCGACCTGATTCGTGGCGACCTCGACGTCGAGGACGTGCCCGAGGTCTGGAACGACAAGTACGAGGAGTATCTGGGCATCCGCCCAGACTCCGACGCCGAGGGCTGTCTCCAGGACATCCACTGGAGCCACGGCGACTTCGGTTACTTCCCGACCTACTCGCTCGGGAGCGTGCTGGCGACCCAACTGTACGCCAGCGCCGAGGAGGACATCGAGAATATCGACGAGAAGGTTGCGGAAGGCGACTTCGACCCGCTCCACGACTGGCTGACCGAGAACGTCCACCGGCACGGCTGTCGGTACACCACCGACGAACTGATTCGGCAGGCGACCGGCGAGGACTACACCGCCGACTACTTCCTCGACTACGTGAAGTCGAAGTACGGCGAGCTGTACGAACTGGACGACTACCAGTAACTCGCTCAGTTCCCGTCTAACGCCTTCTTCACTTCTTCTGCCGTCGAGCGCTTCGTGGTGTTGAACAGGAACTCGCCGCTCCACCCGCCCGACGCCATCGCGTCGGCCAGTCCCGGTGCAATCGTCGCCTCGTAGAGCATCTCGCCCTCGAAGTACGTCCGGATGGGATGAGCGTCGCGGTTCTCGAACGCGCCGACCCGTTCGAACCGTCGGCGAACGCCGCGGTCCCCGCGTCGGTCAGTTCGATGGCCAACCGGTAACTGCCGCCTCTGGCCTGCTCGACCTCACCGACGGAGGCCACGTCCGCGCCGGTGACGAGTTCCACCTCGCGGTCGCCGTCCGCGACCACGATTCGGAACGCGTCGGGCGACGCGGCGCTCGTTTCCGCCGCGGTCGCCGTGGTCGCGGTAGCGTCGTCTGTAGTCGCGTTCTCGGGAGTCGCCTCGGCGTCGGCAGTCGGGCGCTAACGCACTCTGGGCCGCACGTCCGTTCCCTGCTGACGAACTCCACGCCCTTCGCCGCCACCCACATTTTGATACGTCGGGGAATCGAGACGACGGTATGGCCGACGCGTACGACGACTTACTCGACCGATACCGGCGAATCACCGCGCTACAGGACGGCGGCGGCGTCCTCTACTGGGACCAACAGGTGATGATGCCCGAGGGCGGCACGCCCGCTCGCTCGAAGCAACTCTCGGCGCTCTCGGGAGTCACCCACGAGCAACTGACCGCCGACGAGACCGGGCGACTGCTCGACGCCGCCGAGGACGAGGAGCTATCCGACGAGCAGTCGGCGGCCGTCCGCGAGATTCGCCGCGAGTACGACCGGGCGACGAAGGTGCCCGAGGAACTGGTCGAGGAACACACCCGTCTCCAGTCGGAGGCCCAAGACGACTGGCGCGAGGCGAAGGCCAACGACGACTTCTCGGCGTTCGAGCCGATTCTCTCGGACCTGCTCGACCTCCGCGTCGAGAAGGCCCAGCACATCGACCCCGACCGCGACCCCTACGAAGTCATGTTCGAGGACCGCGAGCCGTACCTCGAACTCGACACGGTAGAGCGCATCTTCGACGAACTGAAGGACGGACTCGTCCCGCTCATCGAGGACATCCGAGCCAGCGAGGGGATTCCGGACACCTTCGAGGGCGAGTTCGACACCGACGCCCAAGAGGCCCTCTCGCGCGACGTGCTGGACCTGCTGGACTACGACTGGGACCGCGGCCGCCTCGACACCTCGGCCCACCCGTTCATGTCGGGCACGCAGTTCGACGCCCGCATCACGACCCGATTCGACGAGACCGACCTGCTGGGCGCGGTCAGTTCGACCGTCCACGAGTTCGGCCACGCGACCTACGCGCTCGGACTCAGCGACGACGCCTACGGCACGCCGCTCGGCGAGTCGCGCTCCAGCGGCGTCCACGAGTCCCAGTCGCGCTTCTGGGAGAACCACGTCGGCCGGACGAAGGAGTTCTGGGAACTCGTCCTGCCGACCGTGAAAGACCGCTTCCCGCAGGTCTCGGACGTGACGCCCGAGCAGGCCTACCGGACCGCCAACCGCATCGAGTCGGACAACCTGATTCGGACCGAGGCCGACGAACTCACCTACCACATGCACATCATCCTCCGGTCGGAGATAGAGCGCGAGTTCGTCAGCGGCGACCTCGCGGTGAGCGAGATTCCGGCCGCGTGGAACGACAAGATGGAGGAGTACCTCGGAATCCGGCCCGACACCGACGCGGAGGGCTGTCTCCAGGACATCCACTGGACCGGCGGGTTCGCCAGCTTCCAGAACTACACGGTCGGGAGCGTCCTCGCGGCCCAGCTCTGGGCGACCATCGAAGAAGAACTGGACGACCCCCGCGGTCTCATCGCCGAGGGCGACTTCCGGCCCATCCGCGACTGGCTGACCGAGAACGTCCACCGGCACGGCTGTCGGTACACCACCGACGAACTGATTCGGCGGGCGACCGGCGAGGACCTGACCGCCGACTACTTCCTCGACTACGCCGAGGAGAAGTTCGGCGAGATTTACGACCTGTAGCGCTTCTGCTGTCGGCGACTCGGCCGCGGCCGAGTCGCCGACCGTCCGATGGCGTCCGTCGGGGAAAGAAACGAGTATCGTTCAGCAGCGACTCTCGTGGCGTCGTTCCGCTCGAAAAAGAATCGGTCGGCAACCGTTCCGGCGACGACTCGCCTACGCGCCCGCTTCCTGAAGCGCGTCCTCGAGTTCGTCGCGCTGGGTGACGCCGACGAACCGTTCGACGACGCCGTCGTCGTTCTCGACCACGATGGTCGGAATCGAACGGACCTGATACTCGTTGGCCACATCCTGATGCTCGTCCACGTCGATCTTCTCGAACTCGACGTCGCCCCAGTCTTCCTCCATCTCTTCGAGGATGGGGTCTTGGGTCTTGCAGGGTCCACACCAGTCCGCGTAGAAGTCCTTTAGCGTGACACTCATGGGTGTTCTGGCGGAACTATCCCCGCCTCGCGCATAAGGGTTTCCCACCCGCGTCGTGTTGCCGCGTTCGATTCGTCGCCGCGAGTCGGGTCGCTCCGAAAGGTTTACGCGAGGGGCGGCCGGACCACCGTACATGAGCAGTGGCCAGAACTCCGGCGGACTGATGTCCAGTGCCGGACTCGTTCGTTACTTCGACGCGGAGGACCGCAACGCCATCCGTATCGACCCCAAGACCGTCGTCGCCTTCGGCGTCCTCTTCGGCGTCCTCATCGAGATTCTGAACATCCTCGGACTGTAGTCCCGCGGGCCGTCAGTCCTTTTCCTCGCGTCCGCGTACCGATTCGAGATGCGTCACCACTCCGCCAGCGACGCCGAGCGCGAACCCGAACCGGACTCCGACTCCCCGCCAACCGCGAGGCCGCGCGCCCGACAGGTCCGCGACGGGGCGGTCGGCGGACTCGTCGCCACGCTGGTCATGACAGCGTATCGACTCCCCATCTCGCGGTCGCTCCCGCCGACCGCGCGCCTCTGGGCGCTCTACGTCGCGGGCGGCGACGAGGACGACCACCCCGTTCCGGCCGTCGTCCTCCACCTGCTCTACGGAACCGTCGCGGGCGCGCTCTTCGGCGCGGCGGGCGCGCTCCTCGGTGGCGACCCGACTCCGACGGCCGACGACGACGCGGAGGCCCGCCGCGAGGAGGTCGGCCTGTTGGCGGGCGTCGGCTACGCCCTCGCGCTGTCGTGGTTCGGCGAACGCGTACTCCTCCGGCGACTCCTCGGGATGGACCCCGACCGCGACGAGTCGCTGGTGTTCCACGTCGGCCACGTCATCTACGGGTTGACCCTCGGGACGTGGATCGGGTCGCGCGTCAGCCATCCCGAGGATGGCTGACGGGTTACCGGAAATAGGGTCACGAGCCAGTCACGAGACGCGTGACTGAACGTGAGCGGAAGTAGGGTCACACGTCAGTCGATTTTCGAGCGACTGACTCGTGACCGGAAGTAGAGTCACGAAGCGGCGACCGATAGAAAGTATATCAGGAACGTGCCCGTAGCGCCCGACGTGTCACCGAGCGATACGCTTCCGAGCGTCGAGGGACCGCTGGCGGCCGACCGCCTCGCGGAGGCGGTCGGGGACGCCCTGCCGGACGCCGACTTGCGCGAGGCGACGCCCATCGAGGCAGGCAAGAACGCGGCGTATCGCCTCGTCGTCGCGAGCGATGGTGACGAACGCGAACTCGTCCTGAAGGTCGGCGACGGCGAGTTCGCCGGCGGGTACCGCGCCGAACCGCGCGTGCTGTCGGCGGTCGGCGAGCGCACCGCGATTCCGGTCCCCGAGGTCGTCGGCACCGGCGCGTTCGGCGACGACCCGTACTTCCTCGCCGAGCGCGTCCCCGGCGCGAACCCGGCCTGCGACCCCGAATCGCTCCCGCCCGAGGCCTTCGAGCGCGTCTGCGCCGCGGCGGGCCGCAACCTCGCCGCGCTTCACGACGCCTTCCCGGCGGGCGACTGCGACCTGATTCCCGCCGACGGGTGGGGCATGCTCGCGTTCGATTCCGGGGCCGACGCGCTCCACTTCGCCCGCGAGTTCCCCGACTGGTCGACCTATTTCGAGGCGTGGCTGACCCGCAACGTCGAGCGACTCGCGGACACTCGGTTCGACGACCTGCGGCCCGCGCTCGCCGACCGCGCCGAGGAGTTCGCCGCAGACGTTCGGACGCTTGCTCCCTTCGAGTCGGTCCTCACCCACGGCGACTACCGACTCGGAAATCTGCTGGTGGACCCCGAATCCGGCGCGACGAACGGCGTCGTGGACTGGGCGACCCCGACCGCCGCGCCGCCGACGTGGGAACTCGCCGTCACCGAGGCGATTCTGATAGACTGGCCCGCGCTGGACGACTCGCGGCAGGAGCGACTCCGGACCCGCCTCTACGAGGGGTACCGCGAGGTGAACCCGGAACCGCTCGACGGCGAGGGCTTCGAGACCCACCGCCGTCGCTGTCGGTTCGGCGCGCGACTCCGCCTGATGGTCAACCTCGGCGAGGAGATGGCCGGACGCTCCGAGTCGGCGGTCGAGGCCCGCGCCCGAGAACACCGCGAGGCGCTGCGCGAGTTCGGGGTGGAGGCGTAGATTCGAGCGGCGACCCGTTTTACCGGGAGTGTGGAGTCCCGAAGACACCCCGATAATCGAGACGCGCAACTTTTGACGGCCGACTCCCTACGCCCGGACATGACTCTCAGAGCGGGCGTCGTCGCGGTGCAGGGCGACGTGAGCGAACACGCCGAGGCGGTCCGGCGCGCGGGCGAGGCCCACGGCCGCGAGACCGAGGTCGTCGAAATTCGAGACGCCGGCGTCGTCCCCGACTGCGACTTCCTCCTGTTGCCCGGCGGGGAATCGACCACCATCTCCCGACTGCTCCACGACGAGGGCATCGCCGAGGAAATCGTCGCTCACGTCGAGGCCGGCAAGCCCGTGCTGGCGACCTGCGCGGGCCTCATCGTCGCCTCGACCGACGCGGGCGACGACCGCGTGGCGACGCTGGACCTCGTGGACGCGACCGTCGAGCGCAACGCCTTCGGCCGCCAGAAGGACAGCTTCGAGGCACCCATCGAGGTCGCGGGACTGGACGAGCCGTTTCCCGCGGTGTTCATCCGCGCGCCGGTCATCGGCGACGTGGGCGAGGGCGTCGAGGTGCTGGCCGAGTGGGACGGCCGCCCGGTGGCGATTCGGGACGGGCCGGTCGTCGCCACCTCGTTCCACCCCGAGCTGACGCCCGACTCGCGGATGCACGGCCTGAGCCTGTTCGAGACCGACGCGCTCGCCGGGGAAGCGACGCCGGAGTAACCGACGCCGCGAGGCGAACGACTTTCCCACTTCGGTCCGAAGGCGCGAGCATGGCAGACATCGACGCCGACACCCTGCTTCCCAACCAGCGAATGCGACGCGGCGCGCAAGACGGCGAAATCAGCCAGATTCACCGCGGCCAGCAGTACGCCGAGGAGGGCGACCGCTTCGCGGTGGACGGCGACGCCTTCGAGGTCGTGGCGGTCCGCGAGCGCACGCTCGGCGACCTGACCGACGAGGACGCCCGAAAGGAGGGAATGAGAGACTTGGAGCAGTACCGCGAGATACTCGACCGCGTCCACGACGACTTCGAGTGGGACGACGACAGCGAAGTCGTCCTACACCGGTTCGAGCGCGTCGAGTCGTAGGATTTCGGGCTTTCTTTTCCGACGGTCGTGGCTGTCGGTTCCGACAGAAATCGAAGCGTCGAAGCGAGAACTCGGGAAATCGAGAATCCGACCGACTCACCGACGCTCGCGCAGTTCCGCGCGCAGGTCGGCGAGGTCCATGTCCTTCATCGACAGCAGGACCAGCAGATGGTACACGATGTCGGCGCTCTCGTGGGCGATTTCCTCGCGGTCGTCGTCCTTCGCGGCCAGCAGGAGTTCGGTGGTCTCCTCGCCCAACTTCTCCAGCACGGCGTTCTCGCCCTTCTCGTGGGTGAACAGCGAGGCCGTGTAGGAGTCCTCGGGCAGGGTCTCCTTGCGGTCCTCCACGACCGCGAACAGTTCGTCCAAGATTGCCGCGGTGTCCTCGGAGTCGGCGTCCGCCGACGCGGTGCCCTCCGCGGAGGTCGATTGCTCGCCGGTCATGCTCCCAACTCCGCGACCTCCCGGATGTCCTGCAACTCGTCGAACTCCGTGCGGTCGCGCCGTCCCGAGGTGAACACCTCGTCCGCCACCTCGATGGGTGCGTTCGTCCGGGCCGCCAGCGCCAGCGAGTCGCTGGGCCGGGCGTCCACCTCGGCCTCGCCCCGCGGCGTGTCCACGTGGAGGTCCGCGATGTAGGTGTTGTCCTCCAGCGCCGAGACCACGACTCGCGTCACTCGGCCGCCCAACTCCTCCACGAGGTCGAGCGTGAGGTCGTGAGTCAGCGGTCGCCCGACGTCCTCGGCCTCCATGCCGCGAGCGATGCTGACCGCCTCCTCGAACCCGATGAAGATGGGGAGTACGCCCTCGTCGTCGTCCGGCGCGAGGACGACGACCGGGACCGGCCCCTCGTCGGTCATCGCAACTCGCACCGCGTCGATCTCGACGTCCATGCGCCTACCGACGGGAGCCAGAACAAAAAGTCTGCCCTACTGGGAATCGAACGCCTCCGGGCGACTGCGAGGCCTGAAGCGAAGACGCGCTTTGAAGCCGCCCGCTCGCGGTCGCGGTCTCGCAGTTTGCTGTGCTGTCGCGGCTTGCTGTACTATCGCGGCGCTGTGCTTTCGTCGGCACGGGACGCTGACTCCCGACCCGAACCAGCACCGATTAGTCGCCACCGGCCCAATCCCCGCCAATGACCGACCTCGGCAAGGTAGACCGCGCGTTCTTCGACCGGTACATCTACCCCAACCTCGGGGCCGACCGCTCCGACGTGGCGCTCGGACCGCAACACGGCGTCGACTTCGGCGTCGTGGAGGTCGGCGAGCGGGCGGTCGTGATGGCCAGCGACCCCCTCTCGCTCGTCCCGGCGCTCGGCTTCGAGAAGGCCGGGTGGTTCGCGGTCCACGTCGCGCTCTCGGACGCCGCGGTCTCGGGCATCCCGCCCTCCCACCTCTCGGTGACCTTCACGCTCCCGCCGGAGATGACCGACGAGGAGTTCGGCGCGGTCTGGGAGGCGTTCGACCGCGAGGCCGGCGAACTGGGCGTCAGCATCGTGACGGGCCACACCGCCCGGTACGGCGGTTGTCGGTATCCGTGGGTCGGCGGCGCGACCACGCTGGCGGTCGGCGACCCCGACGAGGTGGTCCGGCCCGACGGCGCGTCGCCGGGCGACCGACTGCTCGTGACGAAGGGTCCCGCGGTCGAAGTCGCGGGCTTTCTGGTGACGCTGTTCGAGGACGCGGTGGACCTCCCCGACGCCACCATCGCCGAGGCCAAAGAGCGATTCTGGGATATGAGTCCGGTCCGGGACGCGCTGACCGCCGCGGCCGCCGGTCCCGTCACCGCGATGCACGACGCGACCGAGGGCGGACTCCGTGGCGCGCTGGTCGAGATGGCCGAGGCGGGCGGCGTCCGCCTCGACGTGGACTCGTCGGCGATGCCCGTCCTGCCCGGCGTCGCCGAGTCCTGCGACTTTTTCGGCATCGACCCGTGGGCCGCGACCAGCGAGGGGACGCTCCTGCTGACCGTCGAGTCGGGCGGCGTCGAGTCCGTCCTGTCGGCGCTCGACGCCGAGGGCATCCCGGCCGCCGAAATCGGCGAGGTCCGCGAGGGCGATGGCGTCTTCGTGGACGGCGACCGCGCCGAGAAACCCGAGTCCGACCCCTCGTGGGAGGTCTTCGAGGAGTACGCCGAGAAAGCGGGACTGGAGTAAGCCGGCGAGCGTCCACCGCCGACCAAGCTTAACCGCCCGGAGAGCGTACGTGGTCCGGTATGACCAACTGGTACGCAGTCGGGGTCGGATTCGTCGTCATGACCGTAATCGGCGTCGTCGGCCTCGCGATTCCGGGTCTCGGCCAACTCACCGCGGGACTGGTCGGCGGGTTCGTCGCGGGCTACGTGGCCGCGGGCGGGGCCGGACGCGGCGCGTGGCACGGCCTGCTCGCGGGGTCGCTCGGCGGCATCGTCGTCGCCGCCGTCTTCGGGGTCGCGGTCGGCGTCCTCGGGGCCATCGGACTCGGCCCGTTCGGTCCCCTGCTCGGCGGCGGGGTCTTCTTCGTCGCCGTGTTCGTCGCGCTCGTGATGGGGCTGGAGAGCGCGCTCGCCGGGGCGCTCGGCGGGTGGATAGCCGAGGAGTAGAAGGTTTATTTCGGGGGCGTGCGGACCGCGACGTATGCAGTGGGAGACCGACTGGGAGCTTCGCGCTCGGATGGCCGCCGTCCTGACCCTGCTTGGCGGCCTGCTCGTCGGGTTCGCGGCGGCGCTCCACTGGGTGCTGACCGACGCGCTCTCGGCGGCCCTGACGCTGATTCTGACCGACGGCGAGGTCCGGGTCGGCGGCGAGACCGTCGCTCGCCTCCCCGACGGGAGCGTCGTGGTCGGCGACCGGCTCGGTCTCGGCCTGCTGGTCGCGCTCTTCGCGGTCGCGGTCGTCTCGGAACTCGTCCTGAGCGAGAAGTTCACCGGCGAGGACGCCGCGGTCCGCGCCGACGAGGACGCGCCCGCCGACCTCCGACGGCGACTCGCTCGCCTCGCCCAGACAGCCGACGCACCCGAACCGACGCTGGTCGTCGCCGAGACCGAGACGCCCAAGGCGTACACGACGGGCGTCCTGCCGGGCAACGCGACGGTGGTCGTCTCGACCGGCCTACTGGAGGCGGTCTCCGACGACGAACTCGACGCGGTGCTGGCCCACGAACTCGCCCACGTCAAGAACCGCGACGCGAGCGTGATGACTGCGGCCTCGCTGGTCGAAATCGTCGGCCAGTGGCTCCTGACGTGGTTCGAGCGTGACCCGGAGAACGTCGAGACCGACCGCCACGGAAACCCACGAGAGAGCGCCGAGCGAGCGCCGCTCGGCGGGTTCGCGCGCATCTTCCACTTCTTCGTCGTCCAGCCGATAGCGTGGGCGTTCTGGTGGGTCGGCAGGGGGCTGACCCGACTCCTCTCGCAGTACCGCGAGTTCGCGGCCGACCGCGGCGCGGCCGCCATCACGGGGTCGCCCGCCGCGGTCGCCTCGGCGCTCGCCACCCTCGACCGCGCGGCCAGCGAGGCCCCGGAGACCGACCGGCGAGCGCGCGCGACGGTCCAGTCGGCGTTCTACGTCGTCCCGGTTCCGGACGCCAACCCGGAGTTCGACCCCTCCGAGTACACCGGCTTCGCGGTCGAGGACCGCGAGCGGAACGCCCTGCAGAAACTGGACGAGGCGGCCACGGACGCGACCGCCGAGGCCGTCGAGACGGCGAACTCGGCGACAGACTTCCCGACCCATCCGGCGACCGACGAGCGCATCGCGCGCCTCCGAGAGCTGGAACGGAAACGCGAGTTCTGACCGCGGTTTCGATTCGGCGCACTGACCGACCTCTGGAATTGGGCGATCGGTGACGCGTTCCGCCGAGAGCGCGCTCGATGACACGGGCCACTGGAACGCGCTCGGTGACGCGACCGACCGCTTGCTGGAAGGGGCCGACCGCAGTTTCGCCGTCGATTACTCTCGGTAACTAGATTGGTACGGGTAACTTTTAGCCGACGGCGCGAGTACCCCCGCCCATGAGCGACGCCGACGAACCGCTCGCGGTGTGGTGCGCCGGAAAGGACTGGTGTCCTATCACCTCGACCGCGACGCTGATTGGCAAGAAGTGGCATCCCGTGGTGGTCCATCGACTGCTCCAGAGCGGACCGATGGGGTTCAACGAACTGAAAGACGACGTGGACGGCATCTCCAGCAAGGTCCTCTCGGACAGCCTCGACGACCTCGAAGAGAAGGGACTGGTGAACCGCGACATCGTGAGCGAGAAACCTGTCCGCGTCCAGTACTCGCTGACCGAGCGCGGCGCGTCGCTCGAATCCCTCATCGAGGAGATGCACGATTGGGGTGCCGAGTACCTCACCGCGGCCGACGAGAGAGAAGACGCCATCTCGTGAGCGCGGCGGGGAGTTGAGTCGCCGAACCGACATTCCATATCGCGTTATTCAATTTACCACCGTCTCGTACGTCGCGGCGAGGGGGTAGCGCCGCCCCGTCCCGCAGACCTTCCGCGCGTCTTCGAGGAGGGCGCGGCCTGCCAGCGACGAGAATCGTCCTACCGAGCCCCGACCGTCGTTCCGATTCGACCCTCTAGTTTATATCTCAGAACGGGACGACTGCCCGGCCATGGGACACCGCGCACTTCTCGCCTATCGACGCGACAACTCGACTCTGACCGGCGATTCGACCGGCGAAGACGACGACACCGGTCGCCTGCCGGACGACGCCGCGGAAGCCGGCGACGACACCCCGACCTACGACCTGCATCGCTCCCACTGGGGCGGCGCGGACTTCGCGCTCCTCGACCGCATCCGCCCCGACGCGCCGTACGCGACCGACACGCAGTTCGCCGTGGACCCCGAACCGATAGCGACCGGTCTCACGCTCGCCGAAATCGCCGCGGACCACCTGAACTTCCTCCACCACGAAGCGTTCTATCGAGTCGCCGCGGACTACGAGACCACCGCGTTCCACCCGGTCTGGTTCGGTCTCGACATCGACAGCGAGACCGTCGAACGGAGCGCGACGGTCGGCCACGGCGCGCTGGTCGAGGCGGTCCCCGAGGAGGCGAACTACTTCCGGGGTTGGGTCCGAGGCACGAAAGCCGTCGTCGGCGAGATGGTGGACCGCGAGGCCCTCTCCCGCGAGGCGGCCCGCGACTACCTCGTCGAGCGCGTCCGGTCGTGGGCCGACGACCGGGTGGTCGTCGTGCCGTCGTGACCGGCCTGCCAGTCGCCCGACACGCGCCGCTTTAGTGCGCTCGCCGCGTAACGACGCCAGTGACACTCGCAGACGGCGACTCCGCGGCCGACGCGCTCGTCCGACCCGACCCCGAGACCGCACGCGACCGCATCGCCGCCGCCATCGAACGCGACGAGATGCTGACGGTCTTCGGGCGCTGTACGGTCGAGTACGAGGGCCGGGCCGCCAGCCACCTCGGGCCGGGCGACCGATTGGTCGTCCTCAAGCCCGACGGGACCGCGCTGGTCCACACCGACGAGGGCCAGAAGCCGGTCAACTGGCAACCGCCCGGCTGTTCCCACGAGGTCCGCCTCGCCGACGGCGCGGTCCGCATCGAGAGCCGCCGGACCGGTCCCGACGAGGAGCTGACGGTCGCCTTCGAGCGAATCGAGCAGGTCTCGACCTTCGACGTGACCGACCGGCGCGACCTCTCGCTACAGGGGACCGAGGAGGACCTCCGCCAGCGGATTCTGGAGACCCCCGACCTCGTCGAAGAGGGGTTCACGCCGCTCGCCACCGAGCGCGAGACGCCCGCCGGCGCGGTGGACGTCTACGGCAGGGACCGCGACGGTCGCACCGTCGTCGTGGAACTCAAGCGCAAGCGGGTCGGCCCGGACGCGGTGGGGCAGTTGGATCGCTACGTCGAGGCGCTGGAGCGGGACCTGCACGCGAACGCCGAGATTCGCGGAATCTTGATCTCGCCGTCGGTGACCGAACGGGCGCGGAACCTCCTCGCGGAGAAGGGCTTGGAGTTCGTGTCGGTCGGGCCGCCGGAATGAAAATTTGTTTTTGTGCTAAGGTTATTCGAATCAGGGCCGACAACGACGTAGATTCGAAGAACGCCTACGAAGCCCCCGCACGCTGGCGGTCGCTGGCCGACATATCCTCCGCTCACTGCGTTCGCTCCGGATAGCGGTCGGCCAGACGACCACGGGCCTACGGCCCGCCAGCGCGCGGCCCCTTCATCCCGCCCGGTAGTCCGTGGCACCGAGCGCGAGCGAGAAAACCGGACGTCGCGCTCTGGGCGGCTACTCCACGTCGCGCTTCAGCTCGGCGAGTTCGTTCATCGCCTCAAGCGGCGTCATCGTCGCCACGTCCACCTCGCGGAGTCGCTCGGCGAGTTCGTCGGCCGCGCCGTCGGCGATTGCCTTCGGTGCTGGCTCGGGGGGGTCGCTCGCGCCGTCGTCAATATCCGCATCGACTTCCACGTCCGCCGACTCCGCCTCGGCCAAGAGTTCGCGCGCTCTCCCGACCACCTCGTCGGGCACCCCGGCCTCGCGGGCCACCTGCACGCCGTAGGAGGCGGTGGCCGCGCCACGGCGCACCTCGTGGTCGAAGACCACCTCGTCGTCGGTTCCCTCCGCCGCGAAGTGGAGGTTGAACGCCCGCGGGAGGTCGTCCGCGGTCTCGGTGAGTTCGTGGTGGTGGGTCGCGAAGAGAGTGAGCGCGCCCACCTCGTCGTGGACGTGTTCGGTCACGGCGCGGGCGATGGCGAGTCCGTCGGTCGTGCTGGTTCCCCGGCCCACCTCGTCCAGCAGGACCAGCGACTCGTCTGTCGCGCTCTCTAAAATCGCGGCGAGTTCGGTCATCTCGACCATGAACGTCGAGCGACCCCCGGCGATGTCGTCGCTCGCGCCGACTCGCGTGAAGATGCGGTCCACCGGCGCGATGCGGGCGCTCGCGGCCGGGACGAAGCTCCCGGTCTGGGCGAGGACGGTTATCAGCGCGACCTGCCGCATGTACGTCGATTTCCCCGACATGTTCGGACCGGTGACGACCGCGAACGTATCGTCGGAGTCGAGGTGCGCGTCGTTGGGCACGAACGAATCTTGGGTCCGCTCGACGACGGGGTGGCGACCGCCTTCGACGTGGATGCCGTCGCCGCCGATGTCGGGTCGGGCGTAGTCCCGCGTCGCCGCGACTTCGCCGAGGGCGGCCAGCACGTCGAGTTGGGCCAGCGCGTCGGCGACCGCCTGCACGCGCTCCGATTCGGCGGCGACCGTCGAGCGCACGTCGCGGAACAGTTCGTGTTCGAGGTCGTCGGCCCGGTTCTCGGCGCGCAGAATCTCGTCCTCGCGCTCCTTGAGTTCCGGCGTGTAGAACCGCTCGGAGTTCTTCAGGGTCTGTCTGCGCTCGTAGTCGTCGGGCACCGAGTCGAGGTTCGGGTTCGTCACCTCGATGTAGTAGCCGTGGACCGAGTTGTGCCCGACTTTGAGCGAGTCGATGCCGGTGCGCTCGCGCTCCGTCGCTTCGAGGTCGTCTATCCACGCCTTCCCCTCGCGTTCGGTCTCGCGCAACTCGTCGAGTTCGTCGTCGTAGCCTCGCTCGATGACGTCGCCCTCGGTGATCTCTCTGGCCGGGTCCTCCCGAATCGCACGAGCTATCAGGTCCCGCACGTCCGCGAGTTCGTCCAGTTGGTCGCGGAGTTCGACCAGTCTCTCCGACTCGAAGTCGGCAATCGCGGTCTTCAACTCGGGCACCACGTCGAGGGTCGCCTTCAGCGACCGCAGGTCGCGGGCGTTGGCTCGCCCCCGCGAGATGCGGGCGATGAGGCGCTCGATGTCGTACACCTCCCGGAGCAGGTCCCGCGCTTCCTCGCGGGTCCGCACGTCGTGAGTCCACTCCTCGACCGCGTCGAGGCGCGCCTCGATGCGGTCGGATTCGAGCAGGGGCCGCCGGAGCCAGTCTTTCAGCGTCCGACTGCCGAGCGCGCACGACGTCTCGTCCAGCACGCCGAGCAGGGTCACGTCGGCGTCGCCGTGGACCGTCCGGCGCTCGAACAGTTCGAGGCTAGAGACGGCCACCCGGTCCAACAGCATGTACTCGCGGGGTTCGTAGCGCGTCAGGTGGTTGAGGTAGTCCAGACTGCCGCGTTCACCTCCCGATTCGGTCTCGTCTCCCTCCGCGCCACCGCGGGTGTACTCGGCGTAGGCCAGCAGGGCACCGCAAGCCCGGATTTCGGCGTCGGCGGCCAGCAGCGCGTCCGGCGACCCGAAGTACGACTCGACGCGCTCGCGGGCCGCCTCCGACTCGAAGGCCGCCGCGTCGTAGGGCGAGACCAGGCAGTCCGCGTCGAAGCACTCGGTCGCCGTCTCGTCGGCCGCACCGGGTTCCACGATGGCCTCGGCGGGCGCGAACCGACTCACCTCGTCGGCGATGGCCCCGGTTCGGCGGGCGCTGGTCGCGTAGAAGTCGCCGGTCGAGACGTCCAGCAGGGCGAGTCCGTACCGCTCGTAGTCTTCGGTCAGGCAGGCGACGAAGTTGTTGTCGTCGGTGTCGAGCAGTTCGTCTTCCGTCAGGGTGCCCGGCGTGACGATGCGGGTCACGGCACGGTCCACGACGGTCGTGGTCTCCTCGGGGTCCTGTACCTGGTCGGCGACCGCGACCCGGTAGCCCGCGTCGAGCAGGGTCTCGATGTACGACTCGGCGTTGTCGATGGGGATGCCCGCCATCGGGTAGGTGCCCGTCGAGTCCTCGCGCTGGGTCAGCGCGATTTCGAGCAGTCGGGCGGTCTTCTCGGCGGCCTCGCAGAACGTCTCGTAGAAGTCCCCGACCTGAAACAGCACGAGCGAGTCGTCGTACTCCCGGCAGAGTTCGAAGTACTGACTCATCATCGGCGTCAACTCGTCCTCGTTTTCGGCCATCTTCTCGGGTGCCCCCAGCGCCGCGTCCATGCGTAGAGTACACGAACTGCGGCCCGAAATACCTCTCGGAACCGAGCGACGGCGCGGGTCCGGGTCGTTCTCGGCGTTCTCCTCGGAACCGCGCGAACCCGCCGTGGACGAAACGGCTAACCGCGATAACCGACTACGAACCGACGTGACCGACTCCATCACTCCCGAGAAGCCAGTCCACCTCGCGGACGCCGACGAACTGGACGCCTTCGTCGCCGAGAACGACCTCGCGCTGGTCGATTTCTACACGAAGGGCTGTTCGCTCTGTCAAGCCATCGAACCCGTGGTCGGCAACGTCGCCCGCGCGACCGACGCCGCGGTCGCGCTCTGCAACCCCCGCGACGACCCGCAACTCATCGACCGATTCGAGGTGCGGAGCGTGCCGACGCTCCTGCTGTTCGAGGACGGCGAGTTGGTCGGCGAGATGGCGGAGGGCTTTCGGGGGACCGAGGCGGTGGTCGAGTTCGTGGAGTCGCGCGGACGGGCCGACTGAGCGCCGCGAGCGGGGCGAGCGTCCGATTCCACGGATGGGCTTTTGACCACGCGGCCCGAACTCTCGGGGACCGTCCGGGAGACCGACTCACGATGAACGACGCACTGCTCGCGCTCGCCGCGAACGAAGGTATCTTCGGCGTCCCCCACGACGTCCTCTCGTCGCGCGACGAGTGGCTCGCGCTGGGAATCGGACTGATAGCCGTCGCCTTCGCGGTCCTCTACGACGGCGACTTCGACCTCCGCCCGCTCCGGACCGCTGCGGTGGTCGGTATCGTCGTCTCGCTCGGTCTCTCGGCGCTGGCTCCGCCGATAGTCACCGACGAGTGGCACATTCCGCGGGTCGTCCTCGTCCTCGCGCTGGGGGCGGCGTACGCCTATCGCCGCCGGGACCGATAGCGGAAATCCCGGCCGTCGGTGGGTCGCTTTTGAGGCTTCGTCTCGAAACGAGACCATGAGCCAGCATCCCGACGACGCGTTAGTGGTCTACTCCGATTACGTCTGCCCGTTCTGCTACCTCGGGAAGGCCGCCATGGAACGCTACCGCGAAGAGACCGACGACCCGCCCGAAGTCGAGTGGCGCTTCTACGACCTCCGGGGGTACAAGCGCGGACCAGACGGGAGCATCGACCACGACGTGGACGACGGCAAGGACGACGACTACTTCGCCCAGGTCCGCGAGAACGTCGAGCGCCTGAAAGACCAGTACGACGTGGAGATGGACCTCGACTTCTCGAAGGACGTGGACTCGTGGAACGCCCAGCAGGCCGCGCTCTACGTCCGACAGACCGAGGGCGAGGAGACGTTCCTCGCCTTCCACGAGGCGCTGTTCGAGGCGCTCTGGCAGGACGGCCGGAACATCGGCGACCCGGACGTGCTGGCCGAGATAGCGGACGAACTGGGTCTCGCGCCCGACGAGATTCGGGACGCGACCGCCGACGAGACGCTGGAAGCGGAACTCCGCGAGCGGTTCGAGAGCGCCCAGCAGGCCGGCGTGTCGGGCATCCCGACGTTCGTCTACGAGGGCCACGCGGCGCGGGGCGCGATTCCGCCCGAGCAGTTCGAGCGACTGGTGGACGGGGCGTAGCGAGTTCGAGACGAGCGATTACTCGTAGCGTTCGCGTATTCGCGTTTTGGCGTCGTCTATCGCCGCTTCGACGTTCGCCGCTCGCTCGTGCTCCCGTACCGGACGGAGAGCGACCCGATAGCGGACATCGAACGGTTCGACCACAGGCCGACCCCCGACTGGCTATAGTTCTGCCGTCCCGGCCCGCGCCAGATTCCCCGTGAGAAGGGCCACGCTCGCCACGAAGAAGAGCGCGCCGAGCGGCGACGCCAAGTCCACGAACAGCCAGTAGAGCGGCGCGGCCGCGGCGGGACCGACCGAGACGACCGCCAACTCCGCGACGACCGGGCCACAGCAACAGCAGGCGTTCGGGGCGGCCACTGCCGCGGTGCCCGTGGTGACCTCCGCGCTCCCGGTCGCGTCGTTCGCGCGCCACTGGTAGCCGAGCAGCGCGGCGTTCAATCCGACCAGCACGGCGACCAAGCCGACCATCCCGACCATCCCGACCGAGAGGACGCCGCTGAGCGGCGTCGTCCCGAGGAAGTCGTGGAGGTGGAACTCGAGGCCCGGCCAGTAGACCAGCGGGTTGGCGACCCGCGCGGTCGTGACGAAGCTCTCCGAGAGGTCCACGTTGCCGCCGGGTTCGGGCACGAAGGTCAGCATGCCCATCGAGAACGCGAAGAACAGGCCCGCCACGACGCCCGTGCCCGCGCCGAACCACTTGCTCGGGCGGTCGGCGAGCGCGCGTTCGAGCAGGCCGCCGGCGTCCCGCCGGACGACGTAGCCGACAGCGAGGAGGACCGCCGCGACGAGCAGGTAGCCGACCGGATTGGTCAGCGACCCCGGCACGAGGACGGGGTAGGTGACCCAAAGGCCCAGCAGCATCCCGAGCGCGGCGTAGCGCGGTCTGTCGGGCCACCGCATCCGACCGACGACGAGGCTCCCGACGACGACAGCGAGACCGATGCCGAGCGTCAGCGGGCCGAACCACGCCCGCGCAATCGCGGGTTGGCTGGCCGCGAGCGTCTCGACCGGCGAGAGTTGGACGAGGCCGACCGCGCCGGTCGCGGCGACGACCAATCCGGCGAACGCGCCGCCGAGCGCGACGGTCGCGGAAGTCCGGTCCCGGACGGCGGCGCTCCCGACCGCGGCGACGACGCCGACCAGCAGGACCGCCAGCGCGAACCACTGGGGCATCGGTGGGGCCGCCTCGCCGCCGTGTGCCGACGCGACGGGGACCGCTCCGAGCGCGGCGGCCAGCGTCCCGCCGCGGGCTATCGAACGAGTGTGCATACGCTACGGTCGGGTTCGCGTAGGTATGTATGCGTTGGATTCGGAGACCCGGTCGTCGTGTTGCGGCTCCGCGCTACGGTGCGAGCGCGACGTAGCCCTCCGGTGGGATGGAGGCCTCGACGTAGCCGTTTCCGTCGGCGCGGGCGTTCTGGTCGCCCGTGTAGTCGTTGAGGTCGCGATTGCGCCAACTGGTGTAGGCGGTTCGAGTCTGCCAACTGGTCGAGTTGTTGATGCCGACGAGGAGGTTGCCGTACCGCTCGAAGGCGTACACGTCCGCGTCGGTCACGCGGTCGTAGGCCGCGCCGCTGGCGAGGTTGTTTCGAATCCACAGGAGGTTACGGATGCTGTCGTCGCCGACGCCGTAGTCCTCGCTGTAGACGCGCGGGTAGCCCTCGTAGGTGAGGATGTAGGCGTGTGCGAGCAGCGACTGGGCCGGGTCGGGGCTGTCGTGGTTGCCCGCGAAGGTCAGCGCCCGGTAGGAGTCGCGGTTGACGAAGCCGGCGCCCGACAGCTTGCTCATGTCGCCGCCGGGACCGGAGAACGCCTCGTACTTCATCACGTTGTACAGCCGGTAGTCGGTGACGGACATCCCGGTGTCGGCGTATCCTTGCAGGTAGTCGAGCTTGGACTTCCCGTCGTACGATTCGGGGATGACCTCCCCGACGGTGTAGAGGTCGCTGGCCCACTGGTTGGCGTAGTCGGCGAAGAAGGACTCGGGGACGTGCTTGGCGGCGTCCCACCGGATGCCGTCCACGCCGAGACTGCGGTACTTATCGACGTACTTCTTCAACTCGCCGCGGACGTACGACGATTCGTGCTTCAGATCCCGGAGGCCGACGAGCCAGCACCCCTCAACGGAGTAGTCGCTGGAGTAGTCGATGCTACACTCCGGGTGAAAGTCGTCGCTACCGAACTGCGGGATATCGGCGAGGCTCACCTTCCGTTCGAAGGCGTCCCCGCCCGCGGCCATGTGGTTGACGACGGCGTCGGCGATGACCTCCAACCCCTGACTGTGGGCCTCCCGTATCATCGACTCGTACTCGGCTTCGGTCCCGAACTCGCTGTCGAAGTCGAGCAAGTCGATGGGCTGGTAGCCCAGTGGCGGGTCGTACTTCTCGCCCGTGTACTCGCGTTCGTACTCGTAGACCCGACTGAACTGGGCGGGCGGGACCTGAATCGCGTCGTACCCCTGGTCGGCGAGCGTCGAGAGGTCGGACTCGATGGTCGTCCAGTCGGTGTGGTAGTACTGGTACACCGCACCCGAACCGAGAGCGGCCGCGTTTCCGGTCGCGAATCCCGCGCCCGCGGCGACAGCACCGAGCGCACCGATTCCTTTCAGCACGTTTCTTCGAGAGTGACTATCTCCCGTGGGTATCTCTGGCATCCGTTCGTGAATTTGTGAGGAAATATTATAACATTATCTTACGATTACTTCAACTTTCGTTAAAGAATTCTCTTGATTTATCATGTCCTGACGTTTCGGGACGGACGACACCCCGTCGTCGTCGCTCCACGCCGAAACTTACGTCAAAGTGGGCCCCGACCCTCCGCTATGGACGCACGCGCCCTCTCGGAGTTCGGCCGCCGCGACTGGGAGACCGACACCGACCACGAACCCGTCCGGTTCGCCATGATCGGACTCGGGTGGTGGACCCGCGAGGAGGCAATCCCCGCGACCGAGGAGAGCGACCGCTGTGAGACCACCGTGGTCGTCAGCGGCGACCGCGACAAGGCCGCGGACGTGGCCGAGGCGTCCGCGAACGCCGAGACCGCCGTCACCTACGAGGAGTTCCACGACGGCGCGGCGACCGACGAGTACGACGCCGTGTACATTGCTACGCCGAACGCCAAGCACGTCGAATTCGTGGAGTCGGCCGCCGAGTTCGGGAAAGCGGTCCTCTGCGAGAAACCGATGGAGGCGACGCCCGAGCGCGCCCGCCGGATAGTCGAGGCCTGCGAGGGCGAGGTGCCGCTGATGGTCGCCTACCGGATGCACACCGAACCGGCCGTCCGCCGGGCGCGCGAACTCGTCGCCGAGGGTGCCATCGGCGACCCGATGCTCGTCCACGGGAGCATGTCTCAGGACCTGCTGGAGATATTCTCGAACCCCGACCAGTGGCGACTCGACCCCGACCTCTCGGGTCCGGGCGCGTCGGTGATGGACTTGGGCATCTACCCGCTCAACACCGCGCGGTTCGTCCTCGACGCCGACCCCGTCGAGGTCTCGGCGCTCGCGCGCTCGGACGGCGAGGCGTTCTCGGACGTGCCCGACGAGGTGGCCACCTTCGAGGTCCGGTTCGACGACGGCACGCTCGCGGCCTGTTCGGCCAGTCAGAACGCCAACCGGTCGAGCCACCTCAAGGTCGTCGGCACCGACGGCGAGGTGAGCATCGAACCCGCGTTCTTCGACCGCCAGAGCCGCCAATTCGAACTCGAAGTAAACGGGACCCGCGCGGCCGTCGAACCCGAGCAGGTAGACCAGATGCTCGAAGAGTTCGACTACTTCGCCCATCAGGTCCGGACCGACCGCGACCTCTACGCCGACGGTCGCCACGGACTCGTGGACATCGAGACGCTGCACGCCATCTACGAGAGCGCAGAACAGGGGTCGGTCGTGGAACTGTAGTCCGATCGTCGGTCCGGTCGAATTTCTCGCCGTCGTCTCGGGTTCCGCGGTCGTCGTTCTCCGCCGAAAAAAGAGCGTTCAACCGAGGACGTAGCGCAGTTTCGGGTACTTCTCGACCAGCGTTTCGCCGCCGAGGTCGTACTGCTCGATGATGGCGTCGAGTCCGAGGATGCGGCCCGCGCCGAACGCCGCGACCGAGAGGAAGACGAGCATGTACGCGAAGTCCCCGTTGATGAGGCCGTGAGCGACGTCCCAGTTGCCGAAGTAGAACATCAGCATCATGAACGCGCCGAAGAACGCCGCGAGGCGGGTCAGCGCGCCGACCAACAGGCCGAGACCGATGAGGAGTTCACCCCACGGCACGGCGACGCTGAGGAAGTCGGCGAACCACGGCGTCGAGCCCATCCAGTGGAACAGGCCGACCAGCGGGCTCTCGGCCGGGACCGCGTTCATGAGATAGCCCGTCGCGCTAAACGGTTCGGCCGCGGTAATCTTCGTGAATCCGGAGTACGCGAAGGCGTACCCCATCATGAGCCGTAACGCGAGGACGAACCACGCGCTCAGGCTGTGGGCCTTGCCGTTGACCGTGACGCCGCCGATCGTGCTCTCGAACTCGTTGACTCGGGTTTTGATGTCGTTAGTAGCCATCGTCGTTCACCTTACACTCGAACAGACGACCGGATAGCGCATATAAACCGGGCGTGGTTCTCACGTTCCGAGAACGAAAGGATGGCGACGAACACGTTCGACGCGGGGCGGACTCGATCCGCACGACGGGGTCGCTCAGTCGGCGTTCACCGGGCACGACTCGTCGGCGTACTCGACCTGCGCGACCGAGTCGATGGGGTCTTCGCCGCAGACCGGACACTCGGGATTCCGTCGGAACTCGACCTCCTCGAAGGACATCGCCATCGCGTCGTAGAATATCATCCGGCCGTCGAGGAGGTCGCCCGTGTCGAGGACTCCGCCCTCGCAGAGTAGGAACTTCACGGTCTCGGTGGCCTGAATACAGCCGAGCGTACCCGGAAGCACGCCCAACACGCCGGTACTCGCGCAGTCGGCGACCATCCCCTCCGGCGGCGCTTCGGGGAACAGACACCGGTAGCACGGTCCCTCGGTCGTGAACGTCGTGACCTGTCCCTCGAACTTGTAGATGGCGCCGTGGGAGAACGGCGTCCCCGAGAGCGTGCAGGCGTCGTTGACGAGGTAGCGCGTCCGGAAGTTGTCGGTCGCGTCCACCACGAAGTCGTAGTCGGCGAGTAGTGACTCGACGTTCTCGGGTTCGACCCGGACCTCGTGGGTCCGCACGTCCACGTCGGGGTTCAGGTCGGCCACGAAGTCGGCCGCCGACTCGACTTTCGGTCGGCCCACGTCGTCGTTCCCGTGGATAATCTGGCGCTGGAGGTTGCTCAGTTCCACCTCGTCGTCGTCGGCGACGCCGAGGGTGCCAACGCCCGCGGCCGCGAGGTACTGGATGGCCGGCGCGCCGAGTCCGCCCGCGCCGATTACCAGCACGGCGGCGTCGAGCAGGGCCTGCTGTCCGTCGGGACCCACCTCGTCCATGATGATGTGCCGGGAGTAGCGGTCGAGTTGGGTCGCGTCGAGCGAGAGGCTCATGGCCGGGAGTTGGGCGGTCGCGTGCTTAAATCCGCGGTCGAACGACTCCGCCGTGCGGTCGGTTGCTCCGATAAAAAGCGACGTTTTCGCGAGTGCGAAGCGTGCGGAGAATCCGCGCTACTTCGCGCGACCCTGACCGCCGTTGTTGCTCGGGCGGTTGTGTTCCGTGCCCTTGCCGCGCTGCTGGAGGCCGCGGTTGCTCTGGCCCGCACTGGTCAGGCCGCGGAAGGCCCGACCCTTGTGGGAGTCGTCGCAGATCCAGTTGAGGTCGTCGTCGTTCTCGATGGCCGGATGCTCGGGGTCCAGCAGAATCACTTCGAACCACTTCTGGCTACCGTCTTCGCCGACCCAGTAGGAGTTGAGCACGCGCAGGTTCTTGAACTTCCGACTGGCGCGCTCCTCGCCGATGCGCTGGAGGTTCTTGCGCCGGTAGACGCGGTTGACACCCTGTCGCTTCGAGCGTCGGCCGGCCTTGAACCGCTCCTTTCGAGCCGAGCCCTTGCGCACGCTGACGCGAGCGACGACGACGCCCTGCTTCGCCTTGTAGCCCAGTTCGCGGGCCTTGTCGAGGCGAGTCGGGCGCTCGATGCGCTCGATAGCGCCTTGGTCGCGCCATTCCTGCTTTCGCTGCCACTGGAGTTCGGCGAGGTCGCCGTCCTCCGGGTCCTTCCACGCGTCCTTGATGTGTGAGTAGAAGCTCTTTGCCATGGTTATCACCACGGGCGTTGCGTGGTTCAGCCCGCGAATCGTCACGATTCGCGGGCCACATTCCGTCCTGCGGCCGCGTGCGAGCAGTTCTTCGCTCGCGTCTTCACCGCTCGCAATCGCGGTGGGAAGCACCGCGCGGCCCACAGGTGCCCGCTGGTGCCCGTCTCCCAGCGAGTTACGCAGAAATTCTCGTCGTCGGGGTTTAAGGGCTTCGTCTTCTCCCGAGTCCTCCGCCTCCGCAGAGGTCCCATCCCCGTCGGAGTTCCGTCTCCGGCCGAGTTCTGTCCGTTGCACGCGCAAGTAATGGGTTGCAGACCGTTTCGTACGCGCCGCGTTCGCTGTATCTATGCGGCGGTTCGTTAGTCGGCGGATAACAAAGAGCCCCCGCACAGTACGGAACGTATGGCACGAATCAGCGCCACGGAAGCGTTCGGACCCGACGGACACGCCGCCGCCGACGGAGGGCGATAGCATGGCGATTCTCGAACTCGCCATCGCGTTCGCCGTCCTCGCCATCATCGCCGCCGCACTCGGTGCGGGCGGCGTCGCGGGCCTGTCGATGGACATCGCCAAGTGGCTGGTCATCGTCTTCCTCGTCCTCGCGGTGGTCTCGTTAGTCCTCTGACGAGACCCCGGGAGACCGCGTGAGAAGCGTCCGGCGTCGTCCGGAGACGACGCTGGCAGGCCACTCGTCGAGCCGTCGGCGGCGTAGCCCGAGCCGTCGGCTACGTCCACGTCGTCGGTGAAGTAGACGCTACTCGGAGGCGTAGTCGCGGACCGTCTCGAACTCGCCGTCCGCGAGCGCAGTCGCGAGCGACTGAGTATGCACGCTATCGGGCACGAGTTGGGGGTACTTCCGCCGGAAGTAGCCGACCACGTTGTCCACGTCGCGTTCGAGGAACTCGTCGGCGTTCTCGTGGTCGGTCGGGGTGGCCTGCGGCCAGTCGAAGATGGTGATGCCCTCGGTGTTGACGAAGACGTTGTACTCGCTCATGTCGGCGTGGACGAAGCCCTCGGCGTAGGCGTCGGCCATCTCCGAGAGTATCAGGTCGAGAATCGGGACCACCTGCTCGTCTTCGAGTCTCGTGCGGGACAGCTCCACGCCGTCTATCTTCTCCATCACGATGGCGTGGCGGTTGTGGTCCACGGGCCGGGGAACCTTCACGTCGGGGTAGAGCGTCTCGAGGGCCTCGTACTCGCGTTCGGCGGCCTTCCGGGCGGTGTAGAACCACGAGACGTGTTCGCGGTCGGACGTGTAGTCGCGCTCCTTCATCACCTCGCGGAAGTTGGTGTAGCCCTCGCGGTGGTACTTCAGCGCGAGCGGCTTGTACGACTGGACCTCGTAGACGTCGCTCTCCTTGCCGACGCCGAGGGGCGACCCGAACCCCTCCACGCTCTCGCGTTCCGCGAAGGTGTGGAGCGCCAGCGCGTCGTACCCCTCGAACTTGAGTCGGTACCCCTCGTACTGAATGGTCTGGCGCTCGATGAGTTCGCGGTCGAGACAGCGGTCGATGCGGTAATCGACCTCCTCGGCGGTCAGCCGCGAGAATTCGGGAATCTTCTCGCGGGCGACCCACTCCGAGAACCGCATCCCCTGCTCGATGCCCGACAGCAGATGGAAGTCCTCGGGTTCCAACTCCGTCAGCATGCCCGCGACGTTCTGAACCATCACGGTCACGTAGTCGCCCGGCGGATAAAAGCCCCGCGCAAGCGAACCTCGCCGGTCGTGTTGGAGGTTCCGACGACGGCGGGGAGCGCGGACGCCGACCGGAGCGAAGGTTCGGCCGGGGGCATCGCCCGGTCCGATGGAGACGACGGTCAGACCTCGTAAGTCCGCTGCCACCTGAGGAGGGGGTTGTAGAAGTGGATGCCTCGGCCGTCGTAGTTGCCCTTCGGCGGGCTGCTGTCGATGTTGTCGAGGACGGTCGCGGTGGCCCACTCGCCCTCGTCGTAGAAACTCAGTGGGGAGTCGGTACTTCCCTCCAGGTTCTGAATCTCAACTGTCACGACGTAGGGTTTGCTACTGAAGGTCCTCCCCCAGAGGTTGCTTCCGTCCTGCATCGCCTGTTCCGCCGATTCTCTCACCTTCGACTCGGCGTCCGCGTACGCCATCACGTCGATTTCGTCCACGCGAGCGTGGTCTCTGACGTTTCGCGTCTTGGCCATCTCGTTCTGGGTCCACCAGTCTCGCCACGCGATAGAGAGGGTCACGCCGTTGAAGCTACTGTTCTGCTCGATATGGTCGAGCAACGTCTCGTAGTTGTCGAGGAAGGCACCGAGGTCGTTGCCGCTCGGTTCGATGTCGAGATGAACGCCGTCGGCCGAGTAGTCGTCCAAGTAAGCCGACAGTGCGGACAGATACCGGTCGCTGAACACGAGAGGTGCGTCCGTACGCTGGTCGACCTGCCCCGAGAGGAGACGCACGTCGTAGCCGTTGTCGTTCGCGCCGACCACGAACTCGTCGAGGTCGGAACTCGGGACCGACCGTTTCTGAATCTCGCCCCACGAGAAGTAGACGTACGACCCCGACATCGCGCTCATCACGTCGTAGAACGTGCTTCGCGCGGTGCTATCCTGAACGATGTCTTCGGCACGCCCCCACACGTACGTAGTGTCCGCTTTTGGCTGTAGTGTCCCGGCACTCGCCATGCCGCTTCCCAAAAGCGTCGTCCCGACAGTGCCCGTTACAATTCGCTTCAGGTACGCTCGCCGAGTCGAATCAAGCATGATACGTATTATTTAATGTTGAATAAAAAATATATTCCGGAATAAAGGCGCCGGATTTAATATCGCTACTTCGCTCCACGCGTATCGTTCACCGTAGAAGGGGGAGACAGTCGTCGAGGTCTACGGCTGACAGATCCACGACGGACACCGTCGACCGTACGTTCTAGAAGCGATAAACTAAAATCTGATATAGAAAATCCGTGCCAGAGGGGCAATGCCGTTTCCGCCGAACCGGACTCGAAATACGTTCCGAGTGGCGGTTTTACCAACCACGACCTATTAGTCAACTGACACGGGAATAAATAGATACGAACGTATTGAGCTAGAGTGCTATGTCTGAACAAGACACGACCCGTCGCTCCTTCTTGGCGGCGACCGGGGGAGCGGCGTCGGCAGTCGCGCTCGGGAGCGGATTGGCGGGGGCCAGTGCCGGGCAAGAGACGACGACCGAAGGGGGCGAGCAGGGGACGCAGACCGGTCAAGGGCAGGGCCAGCGGAGCGGCGGAACGCTCAACCTCATCAACTCGACGATGAGTACGCTGGACCCCATCAAGGCGACCGACACCGCTTCCGGTGAGGTCATCCAGCAGGTGTTCGACGCCCTGATGAACTACCCGGACGGGAACATCGAGGTCCAACCCCTCCTGGCGAAGAACTACGAGGTCTCCGACGACTTCACGACGTACACCTTCACGATTCGGGAGGGCGCGACGTTCCACGACGGGTCCCCGGTCACGGCACAGGACTTCGTCTACTCGTTCGAGCGACTCGCGCAGTCGGACAACTCCCGGCGGTCGTACTTCATCCTCCAATCCATCGGCGTCAAGCACTCGACCGACGCGGACGGAAACTACCAACCGGACACGCTGGGGGTCACGGCCCAGAACGACCGTACCCTCCAGATTCAACTACAGGAACCGTTCCACGCCACGCTCGAAATGCTGGCGTACACCTCATTCGCCGCCGTGCCCGAAGGCATCGTCGGCGACATCAACGGGTACGACGGCGAACTCAACTATCAGGAGTTCTCCACGAGCGCGCCCGTCGGGTGCGGTCCCTTCGAGTTCGAGAAGTGGGAGTCGAACACCGAGGCGGCGGTAACGCGGTTCGACAACTACTACGGAAAGAAGGCCGAGGTGGACCGGGTTCACTGGCGGATAATGTCCGACGCGAACGCTCGGTACACCTACGCGATGAACAAGAACGCCGACGCGTTCTCCATCCCGACCCAGTTCTACAACCCGAACAAGGTCAACGTGACGAAGACCGACAACCGGGGGCGGAAGGTGGGGACCTACGGGCCGGTTCGGAACGGCGAGACGCTGAACTTCCTCGCGGTTCCGACCATCAACACCTTCTACATAGGGTTCAACACGAACCAGGTCGAAGCGGCCGCCCGGAAGGCCGCGGCGTACGCCATGAACAAGGAACAACTGGTCGAACAGGTGTTCAAGGGCCGCGGCAGACCGGCCTACCACTTCACGCCGCCGGCCATCTACCCCGGCGGTAACGACGCCTACCAGAAGCACGCCCAGCAGGAGTACCCCTACAGCTACCGACAGACCGACCTCCAGAAGGCCCGGCAGGTGATGAAGGAGGCCGGATACGGCCCGAACAACCGGTACAGCTTCACGTTCACGGTCTATCAGCGCTCGAACACGTGGCCGCAGGTGGGTCAACTCCTACGCGACAAACTCTCCAGCGCCTACATCGACATGAACATCGAGACCGCGCCGTTCTCGACGCTGCTCCAGCGCGGCCGCGAGGGGAACCTGCAGGCGTACTCGCTCGGGTGGGTCATGGACTGGCCCGCGCCCGATAACTTCCTGCAACTGCTCAATCCGCCGCTGACCGACACCTCCCAGAGCGCGCCCATCTCGTACGTCAACTGGTCGGGAACCGAGGCGTCCCAGCGGGCCAGGCAGGCGTGGACCACGGTTCAAAACAATCCCGCACCGACCGACAAGGCCGAGAGACTCCGGAATCAGGCGTACATCGAGATGGAGGAGGCCAACTGGCAGGACTGCGTCTTCCTCAACGTCTACCACGAGACCGACCAGCGGTTCTGGTACGACTACGCCCAGATTCCGAAGTTCGGCGCGGCCGGAACCAGCCGTCAGATGTTCAACGGAGTGACGCTGAACGAACCGAACGCCGGCGGCGGGTCGAACTGACGCTTTTCGGGGCGTAACGCGGCCGAATCGACTCGTTCGAGTCGATTCGGCCGGACGCGCCGGGTATCCTACTCGACCGAACTCTCCGAGTTCGAGAGTAGCCTCGCGCGCCGAACGGAGACGGGGAATCGTCCCGAGCGATTCCACGCCCGGTTTGAGAGTAGTGACGGCCCGCGGAACGCCCGCGGACTACTGCGCGTCGTCTCGGTCGTCGGCCGCGCCGCCGAACAGTCCGGCGCACACCGCCGCCCACGTCCGAGTTCGCCTCGACCGCTTGCCGCCGAGTCGGTTCAGGTCCATACCTAGTTTAGGCCGACCTAAACTACTTAATCCTTCCGCTCGACGTCGAACCGTCGGTTCGACGCTCGATTCCTCCTCGCGTCTCGCTTCGGGCCTCTCCGCGCTCCGCAATCCACTTGGTCCCCTCGCGCGAACGGTCCGGCATGGCGCTGTCCGACCGGGAGTGGCGACTGATTCGAGAGGAGTCCCGACGCGGCCCGCTGAACATGGCCCTGGACGAGATCGCCGCGGAAACCGCGGCCGAGGAGGGAGTTCGGACGGTCCGGGTCTACCAGTGGAACCCCAGCACGCTCTCGCTGGGCTACCGTCAGGACCCCGACACCGTGGCGTGGGACTACTGCGAGCGCGAGGGCATCACCGTCACGCGCCGACCCACGGGCGGCGGCGGCATCTACCACGACCGGCACGGCGATATCTCCTACTCCATCGTCGCGCCCGCCGACGAACTGCCGGGCGACCTGATGGAGACCTACGAGACGCTCTGCGAACCGGTCTTCGACGCCTTCGAGCGCCTCGGCATCGACGCCCGGTTCACCGACGAGAAACTGCCCGAAATCCACCAACCGGCGTGCTACCTGCGGGAACTCCACCCGGCCCACGACATCGTGGCCGGGGCGGAGGGGCGAAAGATCTCGGGCAACGCCCAGTACCGCCGGAAGGACGCAGTCATCCAGCACGGGTCGCTGACGTTCGACCTCGACGCCGAGCGCCACTTGGCGACGTTCGCGGCCCCCGACACCACGCCCGCACGGTTCCGCGAGCGCGTGACGGCGATGAATCGAGAAGCGGACGTGACTCGACGGGAGGCCGTCGAAGCGGTCGAGGAGGCCCTGCGCGAGTGGGCCGACGCCGAGGGGGGCGCGTGGTCCGACGAGGAACTGGCCCGCGCGGAAGCGCGCGCCGAGGCGAAGTTCGAGAGCGAGGCGTGGGTCCGGGATCGCGAAGACCCGACCGCCTGAACGCCAGTCGGCGCCGATTTCGCCATCGCGAGTGGCTGTTCTTCGACTCCACGCGACAAATGACACACGTCTTATAATGTCTGCGTGAAAAGATATAAGATAATTTACCGAGACGTTCGGATATCGTGGTTCACCTCGGTACATTCCACAACGCGACGACCGGCCTCCCGCTCGAACGGACCGACGACGGCCACCTCGTCCCCGACGCCTCCGTCGAAGAGATACACGAGGACGCGAAGCGCGCGATGCGCGACCAGATTCGCCACGGCGTGCTGGCAGACGACCTCGGCTACGACTCGCTGTTCCTCTCCGAACACCACGCCCAGACGATGGGCCAGGAGGTCAGCACCAACCCGCTCCAGACGCTGACCGCAATCGCGGCCCGGACCGACTCGCTGCGTCTCGGACAGGCGTCCTGCATCCTCCCGTGGTACGAACCGGTCCGATTCGCGGAGCAGGCCGCCCTCCTCGACGTGGTCAGCGACGGACGCGCCGAAATTGGCATCGGGCGCGGGTATCAGCCCCGCGAGGCCGAACTCATGGGACAGTACTGGGGCGGCGGCGTCCAGAACCAGCCACAGAACTACGAGTCGTTCGAGGAGAAGTACGAAATCGTCCGGAAGGCGTGGACAGAGGACGTGTTCTCCTACGACGGCGAGTACCACAGCGTCCCACCGAAGGGGACCAAGTGGCACCACGAACAGGAGAAGGCATACTACGAGAGCGACGCCTGCGAGTACGACCTCGACGACGTCATCGACTGGACCGACTCTAACCTCTACGCCAGCGACGGGCCGAACGAAGTCGTCTCTGGCGGTTCGACGCTCGACGCGGTGTCGGTCTACCCGCAACCCGAACAGTCACCCCATCCGCAACTCTGGCAACCCGCGTTCTCGCCGCGCTCGATGAAGTTCGCCGCCGAGCGCGGCATCAACGGCTTCTACATCGGCCTGCCCAACGACGCGCTCGAAGACGCCATCGGGGCTTACTATCAGTTCGCCGAGCAGGCGGGCTGGCCGGACCACCGCCCGGAGTACGACGGCGAACCCTTCGCCTTCGGGTGGGACGAGCGACGCAATCGCGGCGTCGCGGTCACTCGCTACGTGTTCAACACCGACGCCGCCGACGCGGAGACGCTCGACCGCTGGAAGCGCGGACTGGAGAACCAGTGGAACTACTACGCGCCGCTGGGTCTGCTCGGGGCGGTCTCGGGACTCGATTACGAAGAAGCGACGGCGGCGTTGCGCGAACACGGGGCGGACCTGTTCGTGGAGAAGGGCGTCGCTATCGTCGGTGACGCCGACCACATCCGGGACGAGGTGTCGAGCATCGTCGAGGAGTGCGGACTCGACGGCCTGAACTTCCAACCGGCGTTCGAGGTCAACGGCGTCGGCGGCGAGGCGGTGGACGACCAGTTGCGCGCGTTCGGCGAGGACGTCGCGCCGTACCTCCGCGAACAGTTCCCGGGACCGACCGAGGAGGCGACGACCGGAAGCGCCGCGGCCGCCGACGGCGGGAGCGTCGAGACGGCGAGCGCGTCCACCGCATCCACCGAGAGCAGTCCGGAGCGGTCGGCCGCGTCCGCCGACTTGGCGTCCGACCGACCCGACGCCCCGACCGACGGCGAAGCGGACACGTCGCTCGACGCCGACGAACTCGTGGCCGGTGTCGTCGCCCGGGCCGAGCGAGCGATGGACGCGATTGCCGACTACGACCAGGCCGCGACCGACGAACTGGTCCGAGCGGTCGGGTGGGCCGCGTATCGGGACGACCACGTCGAACCGGTCGCACGCGCCGCCGTGGAGGACACCGCCATCGGCAACGTCTCGGACAAAGTCTACAAGGTGAAACGACAGGTGGAAGGGACGCTGGCCGACCTCCGTGACGCCCCGTCGGTCGGCGTCGTGGAGCGCGACCCCGAGCGCGGCGTCCGCGAGGTCGCCAAGCCGGTCGGCGTCGTCGGCGCGTTCACCCCCTCGACCAACCCCGTGGCGACGGTGCCGCAACTGGCGATGCTCGCGCTGAAGGGACGAAACGCCGTCGTCTTCTCGCCGTCGCCTCAGACTCGGCGGGCCTGCGCGGAGTTGGTCGAGCACGTCCGCGAGGAGTTAGCGGCGGTCGGCGCGCCCGCCGACCTCGTGCAGGTGGTGCCCGGCGAGATAGACAAGCCGAAGGCCCACGCGTTGATGGAACGGGCAGACCTGTTGCAGGTCACCGGTTCGCAGAACAACGTCGAGGCCGGGCAGTCGTCGGGGACGCCCAACTACAGCGTCGGCGCGGGCAACGTCGTCAGCGTGGTGGACGAGACTGCTGACATCGCGCAGGTCGCGGAGTTCGTCGGGGTCAGCAAGCCGCTGGACGACGGCGCGACCTGCGTCAACGTCAACTCGCTCGTCGCGGAGTCGTCGGTCGCCGACGAACTCCGAACGGCGCTCGAAGTCGCGGGCGGGTACTACTGCGACGACGCCGAACGCGACCGAGTCGAGGAAACGCTCTTCCGCGACGGACATCTCGACCGACGGGCCATCGCCTCGGACGCGGGGACGCTGGCCGAGATGGCGGGCATCGACCGCGCCGCTGACGCCGACTTCCTGGTGGTAGACGGCGAGGGCGTCGGCGAACGCCACCCCCTCTCGGGCGAGAAGCTCGCGCCCGTCCTGACGGTGTACGAAGCGCCGGACTTCTCCGCGGCGCTGGACCTCACCCAGTCGATAGTCGAGTACGAGGGCATCGGCCACTCGTGTACGATTCACACGTCGGAGGACGACCGCGCCGAGCGCATGGGGAAGGCCATCGACGTAGGGCGCGTGCTGGTCAACCAGCCCTCGCTCTGTCTCGCCGGTGCGGAGAACAACGACCTCGATTTCACCCTCTCGCTCGGCGGCGGTACGTGGGCGGGCAACCAGTTCGACGACAACCTCGGCTACGAGTACTTCCTGAACTTCACGACCGTCGCCGAGGACGACGGCGGCCGCCTCCCGGACCGCGAGGACCTGTTCGGCGACTACCCCGTCGCGGAGGAGCGACCTCCCGAACTGTAGCACCGCGGACTCACATCGCTCGCGTCCGATAGTAGCTCCGCTCGCCATCTCCGGTGTCGATGACCCTGCGCTCCAGCGCACCGTGGTCGACGAGTCGGTCCAGAATCGAACTCACGGTCGCCACGTCGATGATACAGCCCATGAGTTCGTCGTCCTCGACGGCGTACGACACGTTGGCTTCCGACCAACCGGTCTCCATCACGGCCTCGGTTATCTCTCGGACGTTGTACGCCTGCCGGTCGTTTTCGTGCAGGAACTGGACGATTCGCTCCTCGATGGAGTAGCGCTCGCTCCCCTCCTCGAAGGTATCGGTGGTGATTGGCACACCCCGCGTAGGCCCCGGATTCCAATAAGGGTGTGGCCCGGCAGAACGCCGCGCGGTCGGGTCCGCGACCGACCCACCGGTAATCCGACCCCGGTTCCGAAGCGCCTTTGACCCCTCCATCCCTGTCCGAAGACATGAGAGTTGGCGCGCACGAATCCATCGCTGGCGGCGTCTACAACGCCGTAGACGCCCAGATAGACGACGGCGGGAACTGCGGACAGATATTCACCCACTCGCCGCAGGTGTGGCAGGACCCGAACATCGGCGACGACGAGGCCGAGCAGTTCCGAACCGTCTCGGCCGACAACGACGTCGGTCCGTGGGTCATCCACTCGTCGTACCTCGTGAACCTCTGTACGCCGAAAGACGACCTCCGCGAGAAGTCCATCGACTCGATGCAGAAGGAGGTGGACGCCGCCGACAAGTTGGACATCCCCTACGTCAACGTCCACCTCGGCGCGCACACCGGCGCGGGCGTGGACGGCGGTCTCGACAACGCCGCGAGCGCGCTGGACGAGTTGGATATCCCGGAGGGCGTCACCGTTCTCATCGAGAGCGACGCCGGGTCGGGCACGAAACTGGGCGGCGACTTCGAGCATCTCGCGGAGGTCCTCGCGCGCTCCGAGCAGGACCTCGACGTGTGCATCGACACCGCTCACGCGTTCGCGGCGGGCTACGACCTCTCGACCGAAGAGGCGGTCCACGACACCATCGCGGAGTTCGACGAGGTGGTCGGACTGGAGCATCTCGAATGCGTCCACCTCAACGACTCGAAGCACGAGTGCGGCACGAACAAGGACGAACACGCCCACATCGGCGAGGGTCTCATCGGCGAGGAAGGCATGCGCGCGTTCGTCAACCATCCGGACCTCGAAGACGTGCCCCTCGTCCTCGAAACGCCCCACGAGGACGGCAAGGGCTTCGCGTGGAACATCGAGCGCGTGAAGGAACTGCGCGAGTAAGGCGTTCCGAACTCCGTCCGGTTTTCTATCCGAACGCGAACGTCAGGAGCCACAGGCCCGCCATTCCGGCGACGAGCGTCGCCAGAACGTCCTCGGTCCGCCACGCCACCAGCGCCGCGAGCGCGCCCGCCAGGAGTCGCGGATTCGCGGGCGAGAGCGCGACCGACCCGTCTACGACGACCAGTTGGGGTGCGACCAGCGCCGCCAGCACCGCCGCGGGGACGAATCGGAGGGCGCGCTCGACCACCGCCGGCACGTCGTCGAGGAGGCCGAACAGGCCGATGAACGAGAAGCGGATGAGGAAGGTCCCGACCCCCGCCGCGAGGATGACGAGCCACAGCGTCACCGACCCGTAGTCGGTCGCCATCTACGCCACCTCCTCGGCCAGCAGTCCGGCCGCGATGCCGACGACGGCGGCGGTTATCAGTCCCAGATTGAACGGGAGTCCGGTGGCGGCGACACCGACCGACCCGCCGACGAGCGCGGCGACGCCGGTCGCCCGGTCGGTGACCGCCGGGACCAGCACCGCGAGGAACACCAGCGGGACCGCGAACTCGAGTCGCCAGCCGTCGGGGACGCTCGCGCCGAGGGCGATACCGACGACCGTGGCGAGTTGCCACGTCACCCACAGCGCGCTCCCGACGCCGAGGTAGTACCACCGCCGGGAGACGCTCTCGTCGTTCTCGAACCGCAACAGCGACACCGCGTAGGCCTGGTCGGTGAGCAGGTACGCCAGCGCGCCCTTCCACCGGGTCGATTCGCGCTGGAAGTACGGCGCGATGGAGGCGCTGTACATCATCATCCGGAGGTTGATGACGAGGACGGTGAACACGACCACGACGGCCGGCGCGTTCCGGCCGACGAGTTCGGCCGCCGCGAGTTGGGAGGCTCCGGCGAAGATGACGACCGACATCGCGACCGCCCCGACCGGAGGGATGCCCGCGTTGACCGCGGCCACGCCGGCCACCATCCCGAACGGAACGATACCGAGGAGAATCGGGAGGGCGACGCGAACGCCCGCACGGAAATCTGTACGTGGAGATGTCACTGTCCGTTCGTAGGCGCACCGAGGGGTATCATCCTTGGTTTTCCGGCGAAGCGTTCGACCCGAGCGCCCCCGGCGCGCTCGGCCGGCGACTCTCTCTCCTCGCTCGTCCGGCGTCTCGTTCGGCCGGTAACTCGCTCGCCCGGACCGCCCCGCTTTTCACCGCGGACCGCCAACCCCGAGCCAGAATCAGCCGTGCGACAGTTCTCCGCCGACTACCTCCGAGACACGCGCCGCGGGATGTGGGACGACCGCGCCGCGCTGGCCGACCTCGAACTGGACTCCCGAGAGCGCGTCCTCGACGTGGGATGCGGCACGGGCGAACTCTCCCGCGTCCTCGCCGAAGAGTCGGCCGCCGACGGGACGCCCGCCGACGTCGTCGGGGTGGACGCCGACCCGGACCTGCTGGCGGTCGCCCGCGAGGAGGCCGGCATCGAGACCGTCGCCGGCGACGCGCTCCGCCTGCCGTTCCCCGACGACTGCTTCGACCTCGTGGTCTGTCAGGCCCTGCTCATCAACCTCCCGGACCCCGCCGCCGCCGTGCGGGAGTTCCGGCGCGTTTCCACGGCTCGCGTGGCCGCGGTCGAACCCGACAACGCCGCGGTGTCCGTCGAATCGACCGTCGAGACCGAGAGCGACCTCGCGGCCCGCGCCCGGCGAGCCTATCTGTCGGGCGTCGAGACCGACGTGACCTTGGGCGGGGCGGGCACCCGCGAGGCGTTCGAGGCGGCCGGACTCTCCGAGGTGTCCACGCGCCGCCACGTCCACGCCCGGACGGTCGAACCGCCCTACGCCGACCGGGACCTGCGCGCGGCCCGTCGGAAGGCCAGCGGCGAGGCACTGGCCGACGACCGCGCGACCCTGCTGGCGGGCGACCTCTCGGCCGAGGAGTACGACGACCTCCGGAACGACTGGCGCGAGATGGGCCGGAGCGTGGTCGAGCAGATGAGCGCGGGCGAGTACCGCCGTGCAGAGGTCGTCCCCTTCTACGTGACCGTCGGGTCGGTCTGAAGGCCCGTCTCCGCCGTGCCAACCTCTTTGGTCTCTCTCGCCGACGTTCGAACGTCATGTTCGAGCAGATTCTGGTCCCGGTCGATGGCAGCGACGGGTCCGATGCCGCGGTCGGGCACGCCGCCGACGTCGCCGACCGGTTCGACGCGGCCGTTCACGTCCTGTTCGTCGCCAGCACGAACCGCGACAGCGTGACCGTGGTCGGGAGTGACGTAGTGGACGCCTTGGAGAGCGAGGGCGCGGCGGTCGTGGACTCCGCGGAAGAGGACCTCCGAGAGCGCGGCGTCGCGTGCGAGTCGGAAGTCGTGCAGGGCGACCCCGCGACGACCATCGCCGACTACGCCGACTCGCGGGGGATGGACCTCGCGGTGATGGCGACCCGCGGTCGGACCGGCCTCTCGCGGTACCTGCTCGGGAGCGTCACGGAGAAAGTCGTCCGCCTCTCGGACGTGCCGGTCCTCACGGTCCGAACTCACGACGACGCGCGCACGTCGTTCCCCTACGAGAACGTCCTCGCGCCGACCGACGGGAGCAGAGTCGCGAACGCGGCCGCCGACCGCGCCGTCGACCTCGCTGCCGCGTTGGACGCCACGCTCCACGCCGTCTCGGTCGTGGACGACACGTCGCTCGGGTTCGACGTGCGCTCGGCGGCCGCCGCCGACGAACTTCGGGAGGCCGCCGAGGACGCCATCGCGGAGGTGACCGCCAGTGCCGACGACGCTGGCGTCGAACAGGTCCGCGAGGAGGTCCTCCGCGGGTCGGTCCACCGGGCGATTCTCGACTACGTGGACGAGGAGGACGTGGACGTAATCGTCGTGGGCACCCGCGGCCGGGGCGGCACCGACCGAATCCTCCTCGGGAGCGTCACCGAGCGACTCGTCCGCACGTCGCCGGTGCCCGTGCTGACGGTGCGTCGGTAGCCGCGTCACACGACGGTCTGCCAGCGTCGCGTCGCACCGACGACGCACTGGAAGGGCCCGCTGGCGCGTCTCGAAAAGACATATCGGTCCGGTCGGCGTCGGTGTTCGTATGGACCCGCGAATCCGAAATCACGCCGACATTCTCGTCGACCACTGCACCGACCTCGACCCGAGCGACGACGTGGTCGTTCGGGCCCCGCCCGTCGCCGAGGACCTCGCGGTCGCCGTCGCCGAGCGAGTCGGCGAGGTGGGCGCCAACCCCTCGATTTCGCTCCAGAGCGAGCGCGCGACGCAGGCGTACCTCCGGTCCAGCGACCCCGACGACTTCGAGACGCCCGAGCATCGACTGGCGATGATGGAGGCGGCCGACGCGTTCGTCCTCATCAAAGGCGACCGGAACACCGCCGAGATGAGCGATGTCCCCTCAGAGACGCTCGCCGCCTTCCGCCGGGCGCTCCAACCGCTGCAGGAGGCCCGCATGGGCAAGCGCTGGGTCGGCACGCAGTTCCCGGCACCGGGCAACGCCCAGAAGGCCGAGATGAGCACCGCGGCGTACGAGGAGTTCGTCTACGAGGCGGTCGATAAGGACTGGGACGCTCAGAAGGACCACCAACAGCAGATGGTCGAGATTCTCGACCCCGCCGACGAGGTCCGCGTCGTCTCGGGCGACACGACCGACCTCCGCATGAGCGTCGAGGGCATGAAGACGGTCAACGACTACGGCGAGAAGAACCTCCCCGGCGGCGAGGTGTTCACCGCGCCGGTCCCCGACTCCGTGGAGGGCGAGGTCCTGTTCGACAAACCGCTCCTCCGCCACGGCCGGGAGATTCACGACGCGTACCTCCGATTCGAGGACGGCGAAGTCGTGGACCACGACGCCTCGAAGAACGCCGACCTGCTCGAAAGCATCCTCAATACCGACGAGGGCGCGCGCCGCCTCGGGGAACTCGGCATCGGGATGAACCGCGACATCGACCGGTTCACCTACAACATGCTCTTCGACGAGAAGATGGGCGACACGGTCCACATGGCCGTCGGGAAGGCCATCGCGGAGACGGTGCCCGAGGGCCGACCGCGCAACGAGAGCGCGGTCCACACCGACATGATAGTGGACATGAGCGAGGACTCCTACATCGAGGTGGACGGGGAAATCGTCCAGCGAAACGGCACGTTCCGGTTCGAAGACGGGTTCGAGGGGTAAACTGCACCCCCGCGTGCGGCGCGAGGTCGTCCCAACTCCACTCCGAGCATACGGCGCGAAGCGCCGTTTCACCGCGAGCGAAGCGAGCGGGGCTTTTTCATCGACGTTTTTCGACGAGTGGTACCCGCAGGGCGCGAACGCAGTTCGCGCCCGAGGATACCCGAGGAGAAAAAGGTCGGGCTACACCACGTCGCCGCGGACCGTCGCGCCCTCCTGGCGCTTCCGGTAGGACTCGACGGCTTCGGCGGCCTCGTCGGTCTTCTCGGCGTCCAAGCCGAGCATCCCTAGCGCGTCGGGGAGCGTCGGAAACGGGAGTTCGCTCTCGCGGAGTTTGCGCAGGGCCTCGTCGCTCCGCTGGCCCTCCGCCCAGAGGCAGACGCCCCGCGGGTCGAGAATCTGCTCGTAGGCCTCGCGCTGGATGGCACCCTGTAACCGCTGGGTCACGTTGTCCTCGAAACTGGAGTTGCAGACTTCGAGGTGGACGGGTTCGTCCTCGGGCAGGAGGTGGGCCGCCAGACACTGCTCGGGCGCGGCGTGCCCGCTGTCGTTGGCGCGGATGTACTCCGGGAACTGCTCGGCCCACTCCGCCCGGACGGTCTTGCCGACGCCCTCGACGCCGTGCGATTTCCGGAATCGTTCGGCGGCGTCGCCGTCGTCGCCCCGCAGGAGGATGTCCTTCGTGACGTACACGTCCAGTCGCTCCACGGGGTCGAGTCCGAGCGCCACGTCGCCGTAGACCCACAGCTCGCGGACCGGTACGGGCATCGTCTCGTTCTCGACGGTGTGGAGTATCTCCTCGACCCGCTCGATGGCCTCGTCTCGGTTCATTGGTCGCGTGTTGGTGGTCGGGCAGGTTAACGGTGGCGTGTCGGGACTCGAAATCGGGGGCAGCGCGTCCGCCGAGCGTCGAGGCCACTACGTGTGACCGACGGCGACGCCGCGAGTTGCTCGTCTAACTGCCCGGCTCGATTTTCCGTTCGCGTCGCCACCGACCCGACTAGTCTTGCACTGTATTTACATTGGCAATCGGGATTGAGGCGCGGGCGACCGGATTTCCGGTGGGACCATGCCAGCGAAAGTGACTCCCCGGCGGTCGGCGGACACGCTCGACTCGGGCGAGGACGAGTTCGTCGAGCGCCTGACGAGCGGTGACTGCGAGAAACCGCCGAACTTCGAGCGGATCGTCGCCGTCAACCGCGGCGCCGAGTCCGTCGAAGCGGAGGAGGCGACCGTACTTGAGACGGGGCCGAACCGCTGTTCGGCCTGAGGTCGCGGTAGAAGGCTTCTCGCTCCGTTCTCCGCTCCAGCGTAGCTACAGTACTCTCCCTCTGGCGGCGGGCATAAATAATATAGCGCAATACAGAACGCTGCTACTCCCGTGATTTGTCGGCTCACGCGGCGACCCGAAGCGCTCCCGACTCGTCCGAAAATCGGTCGTAGACGGCTCTCACCGAACCAAGAGGTCGAGTTGGTGTGCGCAGTAGACGAGTTTCGCATCCGTTATCTGCTCGCGCCGTCGGTCGGCCCACGCCGCGACGCGCTCGGCGTCGATTTTCCCTTCCTTCCGGACCGCTCCGGCGACCATCTCCACGATGCAGTCGAGGAAGTAGGCTTCGTCGGCGGGGTAGCCACCGTCGCGCGGGTAGACCACCCAGTCGGAGCCCGCCGCCGCGAGGACCTCGCCGGTGGCGCTGGCCGTCGCGAGGAGGTGGCGTCCGGCCCTGCTGTCGCCCGAGGCGTCCAGATGGCGGTGGAACGTATCGAGCAGCCGTGCCTCGAGGTCGGGGTCGCTCACGGGGTCGAAGCCCGTCTCACCGTCGAAGGTGATGGGGCAGTACGCTAACCCGTCGGGCGCGAGGGCGCGTCTGAACGCCGCGAGCGCGTCGGCGGGGTCCACGAGGTCCACGAACGCGTGGGCCACCACGAGGTCGAACTCGCGGTCGGTCTCGGCGAGAAAGTCGAAGGCGTCGGCGGTCCGGAACCGCACCTCGGCCCGGCGCTGGCCCCGCGAGAGGACGAAGCGGTCGTCCGCTCGCGCTCTCGGCCTCGCGCTTCCGTCTGCACTCCCGTCCGCGCTCTCGCCCGCACGCCGGACCGCGAACCCGCGCGCGGCGGCCCACGAGGGCAGGCGCTCGCGCGCGGCCGCGACGTTCTCGCTCCTGATGTCGAGCGCGGTGTAGTCCACGCGGTCGGGGAACCACGACCGGTCGAGGAGTCGTGTGACGGTCGAGCCGATTCCCGACCCGACCTCCAATACGCACAGGGCGTCGCGGTCGGGAGCGTCGCGGCCGCGCAACTCCTCGGCGAGTCGGGCCTCGACGCCCCGGTCGATGGCGCGCTCGTCCACCGTCCGCTTGGCCGAGAGGTAGCGCTGGAAGTTCACGGCGCGACCTCCGTCGCCGCGGCTTCCGACCCGGCGGCGACTCGTTCGAGGAACTGCCGGGCCGTCGCCATCGACTCGTCCCAACCGGGATGGCGCTCGAATCGGCGGCGGGCGGCGAGCGCCATCTCTCGCAGGGTCGCGCGGTCGTCGCGGAGCGTCCGGACGGCCGCGGCGACCGCCTCGCTACTGCCCGGCGGAATCAGGAAGCCGTCCTCGCCGTCCGTGACGAGTTCGGTCGCGCCGCCCGCGCTCGACGCGAGAGCGGGCAAGCCGAAGCCCATCCCCTCCAAGTAGACGATGCCGTAGCCCTCGAACCGCGAGGGAACCGCCAACAGGTGGCTCGCCGCGAGGCGGTCGGCGAGCGCGCCGTCCGAGAGGCGGCCCTCGAACCGGGTTCGGTCGGCGACGCCGAGGTCTCGGGCCTGTTCGCGGACTCGCTCGGCGTACTCCTCGTCCGTCGCGTTCCCGACGACCGAGAGTCGCCAGTCGCCATCGACGCGGGCCAGTCCGTCGAGCAGAACGTCGAGGCCCTTTCGCGGGACGAGACTGCCGACGAAGCAGATTCGGAGCGGGTCGCGCTCGGCGCGCGCGGCGATTTCCCCGTCCGTGAGTCCGGGGTCGAAGCGGTCGCCCGCGGGCCGGGCGACCGCGGACGGTCGGGGTCCGGCGAGCCGTTCGGCGGCCCGGCGGGTCGCCTCGCTGGCGTACACCGCGGCGTCGGTCGATTCGAGGTACCGACGCTCTATCGTGCGGTAGACGGGTTTCTGCCACGCGGGCCACCGCTCGCTCGCGCGGAGGTGGTGGACGACGGTGACTATCGGCGTCTCGATTGCTCGGTTGTGCCCGACCAGCGAGGGATGGCAGAGTTCGTCTTGGAGGAGGAGGTCGAACCCCTCGCGGCGACCGCGGCGGTCGGAACCACGGCGACCGCGGAGTTTCCGGCGGACGCGCGGGTCGAGGTTGTCGGCGAGCGCGCGGGGGTAGTCGCGCCACGGCAGGGAGACGACGGTGACGCGGTGGCCCGCCGCGCGGAGCGCCCCGGCGAGTCTCCGGTCGTAGCGGAACCCGCCGGTCGTGGCGGTGAGGTCGCCGTACACCACCAGTCCGACGTGCATCGTCAGACCTCGCGGCGGTGGGAGGCCCACGCGATACTGTCTTCTTGCAGTTTCACGGTCACGGCCTCGATTTCGGGCGCGTCGAGGTCCCGCCGGAACCGCTCGCCGAAGATTCGCGCGAAGTGTTCGAGGCTCGGGTTCAGGCCCTCGAACGCCGGCAGGTCGTTCAGCGTGGCGTCCCGGAACCGGGCGACCGTGGCGTCGATGCGCTCCTCGACGGCGTCGATATCCGCGAGGTAGCCGTACCGGTTCAACTCCTCGCCGGCCAACTCGACTTTCGCGGTGTAGCGGTGGGAGTGGAGGTC
Organism: Halorussus gelatinilyticus; assembly: GCF_023238445.1. Taxonomy (GTDB): domain Archaea; phylum Halobacteriota; class Halobacteria; order Halobacteriales; family Haladaptataceae; genus Halorussus; species Halorussus gelatinilyticus. The sequence continues at coordinate 1,949,025 of NZ_CP096658.1, forward strand.
GCCCTCGGGACCGGGGTCGGGGACCGTCAGGAAGTGCTGTGCCACGAACTCGCGCTCGACCGTGACTGTGTACATGACACGGAGACACGACGGCGACGCGTATCAAAGCCGGGGGCGGACGGCGAGGCGGAGGTTCGCCCGGAAACCCCGATTCAGTACTCGAAAACCACGCCGAGCGCCTCGTCGGGACGCTCGTCCAGCAGTTCGTACGCCGCCGCCGCGTCCTCGATGTCGAACTCGTGGGTCACGAACCGTTCGACGTCCACCTCGCACAGCCGGTTCCACGCGACGTCCAGCCGGCGCTCCTTCGACCACCGGCCCCGGAGGTCCGGCGAGATGGTGCTGACCTGACTGCTCTCGACGCTGACGCGGCTCCGGTGGAATCGCCCGCCGAGGTCCAGTTCGGTCGGTTTCGTCCCGTACCACGACCCGACGACGACCCGGCCGTCGTAGCCCGTCGCGGCGATGGCCGAATCGAGCGCGTCCGGACAGCCAGAGAGTTCGTAGGTCAGGTCCGCGCCTGCGACATCGCCGTCGTCCGGGTCGCAGCACTCCTCGGGTTCGCCCGCAGTTCCGAGTCGGTCTCGAAGTCGCTCGCCCGCGTCGCCTTCGGGGTCGAGCGCGGCGTCGGCACCGAGTTCGCGCGCCAACTCGCGCCGGTCGGGGTAGCGGTCCAGCGTCACCAACTCCGCGAGCGGAAAGCGTCCGAGAAGCGCGGTCGTGAGCAGGCCGACCACGCCCTGCCCGAAGACGACTGCGCGCTCGCCGAGGCGGGGCGCGCCGTCCTGTACGAGGTTCACCGCGGTCTCGACGTTCGGTAAGTAGGTGGCTTCGGTCGCTGAGCAGTCCTCGGGCACGGCCAGCACGTCCTCGACCGGCGCGCAGAAGTGGCTCTCGTGGGGGTTGAACCCGAACACGCGCCGGTCGAGCCACGCGGAATCGACGCTCGGCCCGACCGCCTCGACGCGCCCGACGGCGGCGTAGCCGTACCGAAGCGGGAACTCGAAGGTGTCCGCGAGCGCGTCGATGGTCGCGTCGGCGGCCATCTCGGTCGGGACCTCGCCGCGGTAGACCAGCAGTTCCGTGCCGGGACTGACCGCCGACCGCTCGACGCCGACGCGGACCTCGCCCTCCTCGGGGTCGCGTCGCTCGCGCTCGTGCACCTCCACTGCCCGCGGTTCCGTGAAGTAGAGTGACCGTGGCATGTTCTCCCGACGGCGCTGGGCCGTCCGACAGTCGTACGGCAGGGTGGATTATCGTTCTTTGGCCCCTCGGGGGCTGTTTTCTCCGGGTAATCGGCGTTACTGCCCGAGTTACTCCTCGAAGAGACACCGGAAGCCCCCGCAGAGTCGTTCGAGCAGCGGTTTCGCCACCGGATTCGCGCCGACGCCGAGGTACGCGCGCTGGGGCGAAAACTCCCCCGAGCGTATCCGGAGCGCCAGCGCCACCGCGCGGTGGTTCCCGTCGGCGACGTAGCGGGGCACGCACCCCTCGCGCGTCGAGACGACCAGCGGTCCGTCCGGCATCTCGTCCACGAACTCCAGCACGGTCTCGACGTCCACGCCCGTCTCGGCGGACAGTTTCTCGGGGTCCTCGCTGGCGACGCGGTCGGCCGCGCCCCGAATCGTGCCGTCCGGCGAGAGGTCCCGCCAGCGGAGGTCGGTCGGTCCCTCGACGACTCGCAACTCCGCGAAGTCCGCGCGGTCCAGCGTCGTCTCGTACCACGTCACCGGGGCGTCGCGCCAGACGAACGCCGCCGCGCCGGGTTTCCGGTCCAGGAGTTCGTCCAGCGCCGCCCGCTCGGACAGCGAGTCGATGGGGAACCACTCGACATCGGGGTGCGAGCGCTCGACTCGGAGCCACTCGCGGAGGACCTCGACCTGCGAGACGCGATGCATCGCCGGAACTACGCGCCGAACCCACTCAATTCCACTCCCCGTTCGGCCGGCGCTCGCGGTGAGTCGGCGTCGTGACCCTCGCCGCGACCGAACCGATTTTGAGGACCTGTTACCAACCCCGCGAACGGACACGGAGCGGACGTATCGAACTGCGGACCGCTCCGCCGACACTCATGCCGGATTCGCTCACCTACGTCGAGTTCCTGTCGGTCTTCCTCGCGGTGCCAGTCGCGGCGCTGGCGGTCGCGGTGGCCCGGACGACCGGCGAGTCGCGGCGCGTCCTCGCGGGTCTCCTCGCGCTGGTCTGCATCGCGGTCGGCTACACCGCGCCGTGGGACAGCTACCTCGTCGGCCGGGGCGTCTGGACCTACGGCGAAGGCGTGGTCGCGGCCCGGTTCGCCCGCGTGCCGCTCGGCGAGTGGCTGTTCTTCGTCCTCCAGACGGTGGCGACCGGTCTCTGGTATCACCTGTTCGCGCCCGTCATCGACCCCGCGCTCCCCGGCCGGGACGCGCCCGACGACCCCGAATCCGTCGCCGGCCCGCGCGCTCGCAGTGCGAGCGCGCGGACCGCGGGCGCGGCCGGTTGGCTCGCCGTCGCCGCGGGCGGCGCGGTTCTCACCGTCGCCGCGCCCCGGACCTACTACCTCGGGATGATTCTGCTGTGGGCCGCGCCGGTCCTCGCGTTCCTCTGGGCGGTCGGCGGGCCGGTCCTCTGGCGGGAGCGCCGCGTCGTCGCCGCCGCGGTCGCGGTCCCCTCGCTGTACCTCTGGGTCGCCGACCGGTACGCCATCCGGACCGGTCTCTGGGCCATCGCGCCGGAGTACAGCACGGGACTGCTCGCGCTCGGGTTGCCGATAGAGGAGGCGGTCTTCTTCCTCCTGACGAACCTGCTGGTGGTGCAGGGACTCCTGCTGTTCGACTGGACGGTCGCCCGCGCGGTCGAACGCGACGCGCTCTACGCGCTCGCGGGCCTCGTGCCGGGGGTCTCCCGGCGCGTGCCCGAGTCGGTCGTGCGACTCGCGGGGTCGGTCGCGGGCCGACTGCCCGGCGTCGCGGAGGTGCGCCGCCGATGGTAGCGACCGACGACGGCGATTCGGCCGCAGCCGAATCCGCCTCGCGCGACGGGGAAGGGTTCTCTCGCGCGCTCGTCCGCGTCGCGGGCGCGCCCGCGTGGACTGCGCTCGCGCTCGTCGCCCTGCTCTTCGGCGTCGGGTTGGGGGCCGACCTCCCGGCGAGCGTGCGCTATCTCCCGTTTCTGGCCAGCCTCGTCGTCTTCGGACTGCCCCACGGCGCGGCCGACCACCTCGCCGTCGAGCGGTTAGGCGGGAAGCGCCCGCTGCTCTCGGTCGGTGCGGCTTACCTCGTCGGCGGCGGGCTGTACCTCGCGGTCTGGCTGGTCGCGCCCGCGGTCGGATTCGCCTCGTTCGTCGCGCTGACGTGGTACCACTGGGGGCAGGGCGACTGCTACGTCCTGCTGGCCGTCGGCGACCACCTCCGGACGCGCGGCCAGCGCGCGCTGGCGATAGCGGTCCGGGGCGGCATCCCGATGGTGGTCCCGCTGGTCGCGTTCCCCGAAGTTTACCGGTCGGTCGCCGACGCGACGCTTCGGCTGTTCGACGCCCGGCCCGTCGCGGTCGGCGCTCTCGACGCCACCGTCTTCGACGCCACCGCCCTCGACGCCGCCTTCCGACCCGAGGCTCGACTCGCGGCCGGGGGCGGACTGGCCGCGCTCTCGCTCGGCGCGCTCGCGCTCGGGGCGGTCCGCGGAGGATGGACGGACCGCGGCTGGCGGGCCGACGCGCTCGAAACGGCCCTACTGTGGGCGTACTTCTGGGTCGTGCCGCCGATTCTCGCGGTCGGACTCTACTTCTGCCTCTGGCACTCGGTGCGCCACGTCCTCCGGTTGCTGACGGTCGCGGAGGACGGAGAAGTGGGCGAGGCGATACTGGCGCGCGACGGACTCGGGGCCGAACTCGCGGGGTTCGCTCGGGACGCGCTCCCGAACACGGTCGGCGCGCTGGTCGTCCTCGGCGGACTCGCGCTCGTCGCGCCTCCCGAAGGTGGGTTCCTGTCGCTACTCGCGCTGTATCTGGTGCTGTTGGCGGTGCTGACGCTCCCCCACGCCGCCGTCGTCACGTGGATGGACTGGCGCGAGGGCGTCTGGTCGGTCGAACCGGCGGGGACGCGGACGCGCGACTAACTCGCGGCGTCCTCGTCGCCGACGCTCTCGTCTTTCCGGAGCAACTCGTGGATGTCCTCCTCGTCCAAGAGGTCCAGTAGACTCTCGCCGTTCTCCCACTGCGCGATCTCCTCGGCAGTGAGCCAGTTCGAGGGGTCGCGTCCCTTCGCGTCCATCAGTTCCGAGAGCTTCTCGTCTAAGTCGTCGGGGTCGTACCCACCCACAGGCATGTTCGCGTCCACGGGTCGGACTCCCTTGGCTGTTCGGGCGCGGCCAGTTCTCCGTTTTCGCCTTCAGACGGTCTGAAAGCGGGGAAAATGGACGTATCGAGTTCTGAAACCAATATTCGGCGGAGATAGCGCGCTTTCTCGACGCCCGGAAATCGGACCGCCGATTCCCGCGCCGAGACGAATTTGCTATAGCGATGATTGATTTATCAGTCCGAGGCGAAACCGACAAACGCCCGGACTCGAAAGTCGTACTCGATGGACTGCGACAAATGCGACCGCGAGTCGGTCATGCACGCCGCGTACTCGGGGTTGCACCTCTGCGAGGACCACTTCGTCGCCTCCGTGGACAAGCGCGTCCGGCGGCGCATCCGCGAGGACGACCTCGTTCCGAGCGACGCCACGCCGGAGGACCCTCAGACGTGGGTGATAGGGCTGTCTGGCGGGAAGGACAGCGTCGTGCTGACCGACATCCTCCACCGGACGTTCGAGAAGGACCCCCGAATCGAACTGGTCGCGCTGACGATTCACGAGGGCATCGAGGGCTACCGCGACGAGAGCGTGGACGCCTGCGAGGAGTTGACCGAGCGACTGGACATCCGCCACGAACTGGTGACCTACGAAGACGAGTTCGACGTGCGGATGGACGACGTGGTGGAGAAAGACCCCGAGGGGATGGCCGCCTGCGCGTACTGCGGGGTGTTCCGCCGGGACCTGCTCTCGAAGTACGCCGAGCGGTTCGACGCCGACAAACTCCTGACCGGCCACAATCTGGACGACGAGGCCGAGACCGCGCTGATGAACTTTCTGGAAGGCGACGTGGCCCAGATCGCCAAGCACTTCGACGCGAGTCTGGGCAACTTCGAAGAACGCGGCGAGCAGGACGACTTCGTTCCGCGCGCGAAACCGCTCCGCGACGTGCCCGAGAAGGAGGTCGCGCTCTACGCCCACGTCAAGGACCTCCCGGCTCACATCACGGAGTGTCCCCACGCCGAGGAGGCCTACCGCGGCGAGATTCAGGAACTGCTCTACCAGCTCGAAGAGAACCACCCCGGCACGCGCCACTCCATTATGTCGGGCTACGAGGAGTTGGCCGCCCTCGCGGCCGAGGAGTTCGGCGCGCGCGACGGCGGTTCGACCGACCTCGGCGAGTGCGAGCAGTGCGGCGCTTCGACGACCCGCGACGTCTGCCGGAAGTGTTCGCTACTGGAGTCGATTCACGCGGTCTGAGGCGACGGTCGAGTTCTTCTCTCGGCCCCGCAGTCGGCGACGGCCGACTGCGGGCGCGCTCGGTGCAACGGACCACTGGGACGCGCCCGGCGACACGTCTACCGGGGACGCGTCTACCCGGATGCGCTCGGTAATACGTTCCACTGCGCCCGATTTGGCACCCTCGAAGACCACGCCGAGACGTCACTCTTCACGATTCAGTGGGACTTTCACGAAAACACGAAACCGAAACTCGGAAAATCGAAGCGCCGTCAGCGAATTACGTCGAGCCCGTTGCTCTGTTCGACCTGGTCCTGTCCGCCGTCGCTCTGGGTGCCCCACGCGTCCGACGACTGGTCGGTCGCCTCGTGAGTGCCCCCGGAGTCGCCGAGACCGTCGATGCCCTCGACGTTCTGGCTGGCGTCGAACGACTGGGCGTCCACGTCCCGCATCTCCTGGCGGGACTTGTCGGCCTGCTTCTGGGTTGAGGGTCCGAGGACCTGCGCGCTCTGAACGCCGGTCATGATGGCCATGACCCGGACCTTGCCCTTGTAGTTGTCTTGGATGCGCGCGCCCCAGATGACGTTCGCGCTGGCTTCGAGGCGCTCGGTGATGTTGCTGGCGATGGACTCGGCCTCCTTGAGCGTGAGGTCCGGGCCGCCCGTGATGTGGACCAGTCCGCCCGACGCGCCCCTGTAGTCCACGTCGAGCAGCGGGTGGTTCATCGCGTCGCGGACGACTTCCTCGGTCTTGTTCTTGTCTTGGGTTTCGCCGACGAGCATCACCGCGACGCCGCCCTGATTCATGATAGAGGTCATGTCGGCGTAGTCGAGGTTGATGAGCGACGGTTGGGTGATGGTCTCCGAGATGCCCTTGACGGTCTCGGCGATGATCTGGTCCATCACCGAGAACGCCTTGCCGATGGGCAGGTTCGGCACGTAGTCGAGCAGTCGGTTGTTGTCCAGCACGATGATGGAGTCCGCTTCGTTGCGAAGTTTTTCGAGGCCCTCCTCGGCCTTCACCGTGCGGGCGCGCTCGACGTTGAACGGCGTCGAGACCATCCCGACGACGATTGCGCCCTGCTCTTTGGCGATTTTGGAGACGACCGGTGCCGCACCGGTGCCCGTGCCGCCGCCCATGCCTGCTGTGACGAACACGAGGTCTGCGTCGCCGAGAACCTCTTTGATGGTGCCTTGGGCCATCTCGGTGGCGCGCTCGCCCATCGAGGGGTCGCCACCAGCACCGAGACCGTTGGTCAGGCTCTTGCCGACCAGAATCTTCGTGTCGGCCTCGATCATCTTGAGGTGCTGTTTGTCGGTGTTGATGGCGACGGTGTCCGCGCCTTCGACGCCGATGTTGTAGAGCCGGTTGACCGTGTTGTTCCCGGCACCGCCACAGCCGACGATGACGATTCGGGGGTCGCCGAACTCGTCGCCGTCCGCCGAGGCGTCCATCTCGCGGCTCTCCTCTTCGGCGTTCTCCAGCGCGTCCTGAACGATATCCTGCATTGTCTACACCTTGGCCCACGAGCGCTTGTTGGTCGTCTGCTCGGTCTGGCCGTCTTCGTGTTCGTTCAGCATGTCTCGAACGGCGGCCCGAATCGCCTCGCTGCGGTTCGGGAACTCCCCGGTCTCGACCATCTGTTCGACTTCCTCGATCTGCTGTTTCGGAATGCGAAGTGTCACACGCTCCATATTTTGTAATCCCCTGTTGGTAGAGTAAGACGGCGCGCAGTTTCTTGCACGTACTGTCTTACACCGCGTAACCGGTTAACACGGGCGAGACGCCCGTTCTGCGGCCGGGTGTAAGACAACCGTCTTACGCGGCCATACCCACATACTCAAAAGTTAAATAGTTAACGGCGGGTGTAAAACACCGTCTTACGAGCGGTCGAGGACGTCGGCGGCGGGCGTCCGACGGCCGCAACTCGGGCAGAAACCCCAGTCCGACCGCACTTCGTCGCCGCACTCGCAGAAGACGCGCCGGGACGCCTTCTCGCCGCAGTTCGGACAGTAAACGTGGTCGTCCGACAGCGTCTCCCCGCACTGCCCGCAATCGTTCTCGCGGTCGGCGGGGTCGGCGGTGGCGCGGTCGTCGGGACGGTCCGCGGCGCGACCGTCGGACCCCTGCGAGGCGGTCACGTCTCTGTCCGACGACCCGTCTGACGCGTTCGCACCTCGGCCCGCGTCGGCTCGCGCGTCGCGTTCGAGCGTCACGTTGACGTTCACGTCCTGCGCGCGCTCGGCGGTGCGGTCGCGGGCCTCCCACGCGGCGAGTCGCTCGGCCACGAGTTCGTCCACGCGCTCGGCGAGGAGCGCGTCGAGACTGTCGGCGCGTCCGGATTCGCGGTGAGTGACGTCGCCGCGTCCGTCGTCACGCCGACGCGGGCGCTCCTCGCGGGATTCACGGGCCGCGGACGGCGTGCGCCCGTCTCGCGGCGCACGCTCCGGGCCGCTGTCGGCACGCCGGTCGCCCGCGTCGAGGTACTCGCGGAGCGCCTCGCGCATGATCTCGCTCTTGGAGGCGTCGCGGGCCTCGATGCGCTCGACCAGTTCCTCGTCCGCGCGGAAGGTTATCTTGCTCATCTGGCGGTTCGGCTCTGACTATCACAGCCACGGTATTTTAATCTTCGGCCACCCGGATGACACAGAGAAGACAGGTGCCGCGGCTGTCGGATAATCCGGCTCAATTGCCGCTCTCGCCCTCGATTTGCCGCTGGGTCGCGTCCGACAGGTTTCGCTCCGCGAGCGGTACGTCGTCCTCCCAGAGCCAGAACGTGACCAGCGAGTAGTGGACGCCGCACTCGACGGCGATCCACCAGAGCGTCTGCTCGCGCTCCCAGAACAGCTCTCGGAGCCGTTCGGCCGACGGTCGCCGCTCGACTAGCGACCCCTGCGGCGCGTCCGACAGGTCGATCACGCCCTCGCGTTCGAGGAGGTACGCGACGACGAACGCGGCGGCTTGGTCGGACAGCGCGCGGTCCTCGCCTCGGTCGGTCTTCCACGCGTCGTAGGCCGTTTTGACCGTCTCGAAGCCGTCCCGGTCGGCCTCCGCGTCGGACACTTCGCCCGTCATCTCCGCGACGTACTCCCGAACCTCGGTCGCCGTCGGCGGTCCGGTGGCCGCTTCGAGGTCCTCCCACGGGACCGGCGTCAGTTCGGTCATAGTGGCGTCTCGACGAGCAGGGCTATAGTTCTCGTGGTGTCACGCATACGCGCATGCGAAGGCGATTACGGAAATCGTAAACATTGCTTAGAAGTGACTATGGGTTCTGTAAGAAAATATTTTCGTTGCTCTATCGACGGAGACGGGCGCACTGGCGAGGTTCGCGTCGCGCCGCGGCGTTCGCTGGTCGGTGCCACGGTCCCGTCGAATAATAACCCTTAAGTCCGGCAGACCTCCTACGTGAAACTGCGTGCCCGCCCTTAGCTCAGACTGGTAGAGCAGTCGACTGTAGATCGACTTGCCCCCCGTTCAAATCGGGGAGGGCGGACTTTTCCTGCGAAAATCCGACCGATACGAGTTGAGGTTGTGAGTCGCACGCCCGCGCAGCGGAGCGAGCAGGAACGTCTCACAGTGTTCAAATCGGGGAGGGCGGACTTCTTCCCCGGTCGATTCGTACTTGACTGTTGATCGGCTTGTCTTCAGTCCCCGGAGCGTAGCGAGTGAAAGCTTGGAAGCCGCGTGTAGCGGCCGAAAGCTCCCGCTGACTTCGTATAGCGAGTAAACACGAGGCGTCAGTCGGCTCCCGTGACGACGAACACCCACGCGAGTCGGGTGCGCTGGTCGAAGCAGACGTACGTGACGTCCCACGCTGCTACCGACTCGAACCAGTCGCACCACCGGTCGAACGTCGCGGAGGCGGAGAACTCGCCGTAACGTTCGCCGAAGACGGCTTCGACGAACCGTTCGCCGAGTCGCTTTGCGTCGCCTCGGTCGCCGTACGACTCCGGGACGTGTTCGTAGCCGGGGATCTCGGCGTCGACGTCGTGGAAGGGCGGTTCGAGGAAGTTGTAGTACGCGCCACCGCCGACGAGGTGACGAGCGAGGTGGCCGTCGAGCGTGTACGCCGAGTAGTGCTCCCAGTCGAGGTCGGTGTAGTCCTGCGGATGGCGGTCCGGCGACAGGTCCAGCGCGGGGAGCGCATCGGAGAGCGCGTCCGACGCGAGGACGTCCCGATACAACCACTCCTTTCGGCCGCCTCGCGAGAGATGCCAGTCGAGCGCGTCGTTCGGCGGCACCCGCACGACGCCGAGGTGTGCGTCGCCGTTGACGTGGATGTCGCTCATGACGGTCCCGAGTTCGCGAGCGGCGTCCGGAACCACCTCGTCTCGGTCGACCGACTGTAGCGTCGTCTCCATGCGCGCGTCCGCGAGTTCGGCGTCTGACGGCGAGTCACCCCAATCGACCTCGAGCAGCGCGTCCTCGCCGTCGAACTCCTCGGCCATGACTCGTCGGAGACGTCACCGGGTGAAAAAGCTCCGGGAACGAACTTCGTGAACGGATGCGCCCGGAGTGCGGGTCCGTTCTTCGACGCCGGAACCGACCGCCTCAGTCCTCGGAATCCCCCACCAACGAAGGAGGACACTCGTGGTTCTCCACGCGGTACTTCGAGTACTTGATGCCGCAGCGCGGACACTGCACCGTCACTCGATTGGTGTACCAGATACCGCCGTAGAGCAGGACGACCAGATAGAGGAAGTTCACGAAGAGGATGCCCAAGTAGACGCTCGCGTAGTCGATTGCCATTCCTCCCTGCTCACCCACCTAGTCACGGTACGTGGTTGGCCATGTTAGTACTTACCGCACACTCCCTCCGCGGTCGAGTCGGGCCTGCCGATACCCGGTCGGGTCGTCACAGGTTCGTCCACGCGCTCGGTGCGTCGGGTGCGGCGGCGGGACCGTCCGAATGACCGGATCGACGAAGAGGGAGCGGTCGGCGACTTCTGCCTCCCGCACCGACCCGGAGCTATTTATCGAACCTGTTCGTAGTATGTCGTATGGACTACCAGCAGAACGTCGGCGGTATCGACCGCATCGTTCGGGGCGTCCTCGGCATCTGGCTCGTCGCCGTCGCCATCAGCGCGTTCCTCGACGAGAAGCGCGTGACGGCCGCGACCGCGGCCATCGCGGGCGCTGGACTCCTCCGCAACGCCCAAGCACAGCACTGCGGCGGGAACGCGCTGTTGGGCATCGACACGACCTCCGACGAATCGGCGGAGTGACCCGCCGCGGGCGGGTAGTCGAGCGACGGCCGCTGGTCAGGGGCTTCGGTCCTGAACTTCGATGATCTCGGCGTTGTCCACGTACTCCTCGCCGCCGCCCTTCCGGACCTGAATCGTCTTGCTCGGCAGGTCCTCGTGGGTCTGTTCTTGAGGCACCGACACCGCGGTCACCTCCTCCAGGGTCACCGAACGCCGGAGGAACGTCTCGCCATCCTCGGTCACGCGCTCCCACTCGTCGGCGTCCCCGTCGAACTCGTCGGTGCCGAAGTACTCCTCGGGGTCGCGGTCCGGGGACACGTCGCCCTCCGAGCGCACCGCGTCGTCGGCCTCGTCGTGCTGGTACTGTTCGAGGTGTACGAGCATGGCGGTGTTTGGAGACGTGTGGGGATAATTGGCGTGGCCAGATTACGCGGTTACACGGCACCAAACCGGACTCCTCGGGCTCGCTGGCGCGACGACCCCGCGTCTGCAGTCCGAGCCGCTTTCCCGCCAACTTTTGTCAGGGACCGCCGAACCTGCCGACCATGCTCGAACTTCCACGGTCGTTGCTGGCCGCCGGAGCGGTCGTCGTACTCCTCGCGCTCAGTGCCTTCTTCTCCAGCAGCGAGACGGCCATCTTCTCGCTCTCCGTCGAGTGGATGGCCGAGCGCGCGGCCGCGGGCGACCGACGCGCGGCCCTGCTCTCGGCGTTGCGCGAGGACCCACACCGGCTGCTCGTGACCCTGCTCGTCGGCAACAACCTCGTGAACGTCGCGCTCTCCAGCGTCGTGACGGTCGTCCTCGTGGGCGCGCTTCCGGCGGGACTGGCCGTCACCGCCGCGACGGTCGTCGTCACCTCGCTGGTCCTGATATTCGGCGAGATCATCCCGAAGTCGTACGGACTCGGCAACGGCGAACGGTGGTCGCTCCGGGTCGCCCGGCCCCTGTCGCTCGTCGAGCGCGCTCTCTACCCTCTCGTCGTGCTGTTCGACGCGCTCACCCGCGGTACGAGTCAGCGCCTCGGCGGCGACACGGACATCGAGGAGCAGTACCTCGACGACTGAGACCGACTCGCGCCGCCAGCGGCGGTCCCGTCAGGCGAAGCCGAAGCTCTCGATCTCTGGCCGACCCAGCACGTCCATCACGGTCTCGTAGAGGTCCCGGACCTGCGGGCGGACCCGGCCGGTCCGGTTCCGGTCGCCGACCCAGCGGTACCGAATCGTCCCCTCGGGGTCCACGAAGAAGCAGGCCGGGCGCGCCCGCCGGGCGACGCCGAACGCCCGGTAGGTGACGCCGTAGGACTCGGCGATAGAGAGGTCGCGGTCCGAGCAGAAGGGGTAGGTCACGTCGAGGTAGTCGGCGAACTCCCGGTCGGTTCGCGGTCTGGCGCGGTTCACGCCGACGACGCGGAGCCGGTCGTCGGCGGTGAACCAGTCGTACTCGCCGAGCGCGTGTCGCTGGGCGAACGACTCGGATTCGAAGTCGGTCGGTTGGAACACCAGCAACACCGCGCCGTCCAAGCGCAGCGACGACAGCGACACCTCCGACACCGACCCGTCGGGCGTCGCCAGCGGCGCGGTGAACGCCGGGGCCTGCGAGCCGACGGTCGGACCGCCCGATTCTCCCATCGTTCACGACGATTCGGCGAATCAATTTAAAGTTTCCTCAGATGCGCCGCGGTCGGCAGTCGGACTCGAACTCGTCGGTCGCTCTTTTCGACCGATTTATATCGTCGGAATCGCAACGCATGCGCCGTGAGTTCTCCGCTCGTCGCCGACGCGCTGGTCGTCGTGGCGCTGTTCGGCTTCTACGCAGGGCTGGCGTGGGACCTCGGCGCGACCACCGAGGTCATCGACCCGCGGCTCGGACTGGGGCTGTCGCTCGGCGGCTACGTCTCGGGCGGCGTCGGCGTCCTGTTGGCGGTAGCGACCGTCGCGGTAGAGGCCTCGACCGCGGGACCGGACGCGGTCGCCGTGGCCGCGATTGTCGCCGGTCTCGGCCCGCTGTTCGCGGTCGTGTTCGGACTCTGCGTTCGGTTGGGCATCGCCGTCTACGCGGTGTTGCTCCGAATCGGATTCCGGCTGTCGCGGGTTAGCGAGTTCGATTGAGTCGTTACTCCTCGCCGACGAGTTGCCCCCATGTCAATACTTAACCGGCCGCATTGCGTGGGTTCGGCCGTATGCCGACGCGAGTACCCGACAGCGAGTTCCGAGCCCGACTCGCCGCCGTCCGCGAGCGAATCGCCGACGAGGGCGCGGACGCGGGGGTCTGGTTCGGCGCGACGAGTATCGAGTATCTGACAGGATTCGGCCACATCCAGACCGAGCGCCCGGTCGTCCTCGCCGTGACCGACGACCGCGTGGCCGTAACGGTTCCCCGACTCGAAGTCGAGCGCGTCGAGACCAACCCGCGCATCGACGCGGTGCATCACTACTTCGACTACCCCGGCGGCGACCCCATCGAGACCGCGGCCGGGATGCTCGCCGAGTTGGACGTCGAGTCGGTCGCGGCCGACGCCGACGGCGCGCCGGGCGTGATGGGCTACGAGGGACCAAACCTCTCGAAGTTCGTGGACGTGGAGACCCAGAGCTGGGTCGATCGGATGCGGTGGGCCAAGTCCGACGCGGAGGTCGAGTTGGTCCGCGAGTCCGCGCGGTGGGGCAACCTCGCCCACCGCTATCTGGCCGACTACACCGAGGTCGGCGAGCATCCGGCGACCGTGAGCCAGCGCGCCTCGCTGGAGGCCTCGCGCGCGATGCTCGACACGCTGGGCGACGAGTACGTTCCGCGCACGCGCGGCGACGGCCCGGCGATGGCGGGGTTCATCACCGGCGAGCAGACCGCCCTGCCCCACGGCCACACCGCCAACCGGCGCTTGCAGGAGGGCGACGTGCTGGTCACCGGCGCGAGCGCGAACGTGGACGGCTACCGCTCGGAACTGGAGCGCACGATGTTTCTCGGCGAACCGACCGACGAGCAGGCCCACTACTTCGAGGTGATGCTCGAAGCCCAGACCATCGCCATCGACGCGCTCGGGCCGGGCGTCGAACTGTCCTACGTGGACCGGCAGGTCTGGGACTACTTCGAGGAACAGGGCGTGACCGACCTCGCGCAACACCACGTCGGGCACAACATCGGGCTGGGCGCGCACGAACCGCCGTACATCGACCGGGGCTGGACGACCCACTGCGCCGAACGGGACGGCCGCGAGGACGGCGACGCCGAGATGGAACCCGGCCACATCTACACCATCGAACCGGGCATCTACACCGACGAGTACGGCTATCGCCACTCCGACACCATCGCCGTCACCGAGGACGGCGTGGACTGGCTGACCTACTTCCCGCGGGACTTGGAGTCGAACACGATTCGCGTGGAGTAGCGGCGGTCACAGCGACGGGCCCGTCGAACCTGGCCGAAACTACCCGAGGCCACTACGGATTCCTCACGAGAATCTATAGAGTCTGAGAGACGTACGGAGTCACTCTGAAACGATTTCTGCACCGTCTCAGCCGCGAACGCAAGTTACGTAAGACGCCCCTCCCAACCGACGCCAATGACCGACTCGACGCGCCGCCGGTTCCTCCGCCGGGCGACGACGGCCGCCGCGACCGCTTCGCTCGCCGGTCTCGCCGGATGCACCGGCGCTCTCTCCGAGCGGTCCGAGCAGACGCCGACGATAGACTACACGCTCCCCGAGGCGACCGCCAGCGCCGAGGTCCGGATGGGACCCGACGCCTCGAACCGCTTCGACCCCGCCATCGTCCGCGTGGAGACGGGCGGTACCGTGACGTGGACCAACGTCTCGCGGAACCACTCCGCGACGGCCTACGCGCCGGCCAACGACTACTCGTGCCGGATTCCGGAGGGTGCGGAGTCGTGGGACACCGGCGTCTTCGTGGAGAACGGCAAGTCGTCCTCCCACACCTTCGAGACGCCGGGCGTCTACGACTACTACTGCACGCCCCACGAACCGCTCGGGATGGTCGGCACCGTGGTCGTCGGCGACCCCGACCCGGCGGACCAACCCGGTCTGCAACCGCCTGACGACGGGCGCTCGGACAGGGCGGCGTCGAAACTCGAAGCGCTGAACCACCGCGTTCGCTCGGGACTGAAAGACTAATTCGGTCGATCGGGGATTCGCGGTTAGAATCTCGGTTTCTGCTTCGGTCGGGCGAGTTCCGAGGGAGTCGAGTGAGAATGGCCGGTGGAGTCGGATGAGAAGACCGGTAGAGTTACGGAGGAAGTCGAGAAGCGGCTAGCTTCAGGCTTGAGCGCAGGAGTCTGCCGCACGGCACCACGTCCTCCCCACCCGATTGCGTTGCTCAATCGTCACTCCCTTCGGTCGTTCCTCCCTGCGCTACTCATCCACCGTCGGACAAACCGCGTCCGACGAGTCGTGCTTCGCTCCGCTCAACACGACCTCGCACGGATGGGCGCGACCTCACACCGCGAGGTCGCGCCCGCACGGGCCGGGTGGAGAATCTGACTCTGGCGATTCTCCACAGACGGTCTATCGACTCCGACCGATTCAAGCCGATAGGCGCGAACGCAGAGGTAGTGGCAGTCTCCTTCGACCTCTTCGGGACGCTCGTGGACGCCGACCTGCCCGACGACCCGGCGAGCGCTATCGCCGCGGAACTGAGCGCGCGCGACGTGGCAGTCCCCGACGACTGGGCCGCGGCCTACCGCGAGGACCACGTCGAAGCGCCCGAGGGCGCGGTGGTCCCGCTGATGGCCCACGTCGGCGCGGCGCTGGCGAGTCGGGGCGTCGAGACGCCGGGCAACGCCGCGCGCCGGGCGGTCGTCGCCGCCTTCGACCCCGCGGTCGAGACCCGCGAGGGCGCTGTCGAGGCGGTCGCGGCCGCCGCGGAACGCGGGCCGGTCGCCGTCCTCTCGAACTGCGCGGTGCCGCAACTCGCCCGGAAGGCCCTGATTCGCTCGGCCCTCGACCGCGAGACGTTCGACGCCGTCGTCACCGGCGTCGCCTGCGGGTGGGCGAAACCCGACCCGCGGGCGTTCGAGACCTGCGCAGACCGCCTCGGCGTGCCTGTCGCCGACCTCACGCACGTCGGCGACGACCCGGCGACCGACGCCGGAATCGAGGACTGCGGCGGCGAGGCGGTTCTCCTCGGCGACGTGTCGCTCGCCGATTTTCCGGCGTGGGTCGCAGGACGAGCGTAGCCGACTGGTAGCACCGAGCCATCGACCGCCGAACCCGCGCCGCCCACCGAGCGATTTACGTAGGAGGGCCGAGCGGTAGTAGCCAACCCAACGATGGCTGACGACGAGACCGGCGTGGACCTGCACTTCGCCGGCAGACGGATTCGGGCACAGACCGCGGACACGTTCCTCCAGAAGCTCAAGGGCCTGCGGTTCGCCGACTCGGGCCGGATGTTCTTCCGGTTCGACTCGCCGACTCGGACGACGGTCGATACCATCTTCGTTCGGGACGTGCAGTACCTGTACTTCTTCGACGGCGACCGGACGCTGGTCGAGCAGGCGGAACTGACGCCCAACCGGTTCTACCGGCCGAGCCACTCCTACCGGTACCTGCTCGAAACGTTCGAAGACCTCGGCGTCGAAACCGGCGAGCGACTCGAAATCGTAGACGAGTAGTCGGTTGCGACGGATTCGAGGAGCGGAAAGAGAGGCCCGGAAGCGAGTGGAGAGTCGAACGTCGGCGGGGTGGAGGGCCGAAGCGACCGGTAGTGTCGAGCGGCCCGCTCAGTCCTGCCGTCCGGCCGGCGCGCCGGTCGGCGACGACGCTCCCTCCGGCGTCGCGTGGACGTAGCGCGTCCAGACCGACAGCAGACTCGGCAGGACGAAGATGCTCACGACGAACGACAGCGACAGCGCGAGGACGACCAGCGCGCCGAAGCTCCGGAGTTGCGGCGAGGGAGCCAACAGGAGCGCGCTGAACGCGCCGGTCGAGGTCAGCGTGCTGCCGAACAGCGCGCCGCCGGTGCCCGTCACGGCCTCGCGGAGCGCGCGATAGGCGTCCCCGTCGCGGGATAGCTCTCTGGCGAACCGGTCGCTGATGTGGATGTTGTAGTCGATGCCCAACCCGACGACCAGACTCATCAACAGCGACGTGAACAGCGTCAGCGGGATGTCGAGCAGGTACATCCCGCCGACGACGAACGCGGTGACGAGCGCGATGGGGACGACCGTGATCGCGCCGAGCGTGGCGCTCCCCTCGGCGATTCGGTAGACCGCCATCAGCATGACGAACACCGCCAGCAGCGCGACGACCAGCGTGGTCAGGATGCTGTCGGCGGTCTGGGCCGACTCGGCCTCGCTGACGGTCGCCGGGCCGACCGCGGTCGCGGTCAGCGCGTCGCCGTCGCTTTCCACGGCGGCCGCGACGGCGCGCATCTCGTCGGCTTGAGTCTCGTACTTCGCGTCGGGCTGGATGGGGACGACCATCCGGAGCGACCGGAACTCGCCGTCAGTTCGTTCGACGACCCGACTCGCGCGCTCGGGTGCGGTGTCGTAGAGCGCGGCGTACACCGCGTCGAGATTCCGGTCGGGCACGCCGTCGCCGTCGGTGTCGGCCTCCCGGAACGTCTCGGCGAACGCGTCGTTTCGGGCGGCGACCGACTCCATGACCGTCACCGGCGAGACGAACGGAACTTCACCGGCGCGCTCGAAGACGGCCTCGCTCTCGGCGGCGCGCTCGCGGCCGCTCTGAAGGCGTTCGAGCGTCCGCGGGTCGGTCACGTCGCCCTCGACGAGAATCTGGGAGGTGCGCCGGTCGCTCTCGTCGGGCGACCGGTAGCGTTCGTTCACGAACTCGCTGTCGCGGTCGTAGGCGGTGGTCTCCCACGCGAGCGGTCCGGGCAGGTCCTGCTTCCACTCGGCCACGTCGCCGTCGCCCTGCTGGAAGGCCTTCCGGTCGAGTTCGGTCCACGCGAGACCGCTGGCCGCGCCCGCCACGAGCGCGAGGACGATGACGACCGGCGCGGCCTTCCGCGCGAGGTCGGCACCGCTGGCGAGCGGGGGTTCGAGCAGCCGCGTCTTGCCCAGCGGTTGCTTGCGCCGGTCGAAGCCGACGCGTTCGAGCAGCCCGTCCACGCTCACCTTCAGCGCGGGGACGACCGTCACGAAGATGACGAACGCCGAAGCCACGCCGAGCGTGATGCCGACGGCGAGGTCCTTTATGAGGTCGAACTCGTTGGTGACGTTCGACAGGAAGCCGACCGCGGTCGTCACCGTGACCAGTCCGACCGCGACCGCGACCGACGACAGCGCCCGCGTCATCGGTTCGCGGATGCCCTCGTCCTCGCCGCGCTCCTCGCGGTAGCGCATGAAGACGTGGAGTCCGTAGTCCACGCTCAGGCCGACGATGAGGACCGGGCCGATGATGAGTGTGACCCCGGCGGGAATCTCGAGCCACCCGAGGATGCCGAACATCCAGACGACCGAGAGGACGACGCCGACGAAGCCGACGATAACGTCCGCGAGGTCGCGGTACGAGAACGCGAGGACGGCCAAGATAGCTACCAGCGCGGCGGGAAGCACCAACTCGAAGAGGTCCTGCTGGAACTGCTCGTTCGAGACGGTCCGGGCGTGGGGACCGATGGTGAAGTGAGTCTCCACGCCGTCGGCCTGCTCGTAGAGCGCCCGCGTCGCGGGCGTTCCGGCGAATCGCCGACCGCTCTCGCCGCCGTCACCGCCCTCGCCCGCGGACCGGAACTGGAACACCATCCGGCGACTCGTCGCGCTCGCGGTGCCGGGGTCGTACTCCTTGGGAAGCAGGTCGAGCGCGGGCGACCCCTTCGAGAGGGTCCGTTTCACCGTCGCCCTGACCTCGCTCTCGCTGGCGGATTCGAGCGCCGAGATCTGGTCGGCGAGCGAGGCGGACTGGCTCCCGGCCAACCGCTTGGCGACGAGGTTCGAGACGCCGACGACGCCGCCCCGGTCGGGGAGCGCCGCGGCGACCGACTCGTTGTCCCGGACCGCCCGCTGGTAGCGAAGCGAGTCCAGCAGCGACCGCTTCGAGAGGACGTTGCCGTCCGGGTCCCTGACGTAGACCGCCGCCGGCCGCCCGCCGCTGTCGTTTCGCTGGGCGTAGTGGCTCTGGATGTAGCTCTGCTTCTGTGCGACGGTGGTGTCGCCCACGGCGTCGCCGCCGCCCGCCGTACTCCCCATCTGGAGTTGGGTCACGCCCGACCCGACCCCGGCGGTCAGCAGGAGCATGACGAGGACGACGATTCGGTTGTGGTCGGTGACGAACCGGGCCGACTTCTCGAACAGCCCCTTCATCGTCTCCCTCGCTCGCCGTCGTCGGTCGCGGGTCGATATGCTTTCCACCCGCCGTCTCCGCGAGGCGGGTCGGTCTCGCGTCGTACGAAGTGTCTCATCGGTACACCGAACACTGGAATCCGACACACCGTATAAAAGGCCCCACAGTTGCCGGCGGCGCAACTGCGGCAAAGATTTATGTACTACGCTCCGGCGTCTCGCCCGACGGTCACACCTCGGGCGTCTCCATGACGCGGGGCACGCCCGCCGCGGTGACGGTCTCGCCGACCACGTACGACGCCGCGGGACTGGCGAGGAACTGGGCGAGGTCGGCGATCTCCTCGGTGGTGCCGATGCGCCGTTCGACCTCGCGGCGGTCGATGTCGTCGGCGCTGACGCCCATCTGACTCTCGACGCCCGGCGTGGCGACGAACCCCGGCGCGATGCAGTTGACCCGCACGTCGTCGCTCGCCCACTCGAACGAGAGCGTCGAGGTGAGGTTGATGATACCCGCCTTCGCCGCGCCGTAGTGGCTCATGTGAGGCGACCCCTTCTGTCCCGCGACGCTGGCCACGTTTATCACCGAGCCGCCGCCGTCCTCGCGCATCCGTTCCCCGGCGACCTGCGTGCAGTGGAACGTCCCGTTCAGGTTGATGTCCACGATGGTCTCCCAGCCGTTCTCGCTGATGTCCTCGAACGGAGCCATGAAGCTGGCCCCGGCGTTGTTGACCAGCACGTCGAGCCCGCCGAACTCCTCGACGGTCGCGTCCACGAGCGCCTCCACGGCGTCGCGGTCGGTCACGTCGCACTCGACCGCCAAGGCCGACCCCTCGCGGTCGCTCTCCTCGATTCCCTCGGCGACCGGGTCCACGTTCTCCTGTTCGCGCGAGCAGACCACGACGTTCGCGCCGTCGTCGGCGAACTGCTCGGCGATGGTCTGCCCGATGCCGGAACTCGCGCCCGTCACGATGGCGGTCCGCCCGGCGACGCTGAACTGTTCGAGGCTCACGCCGACCCCTCCGTCGCCGGTCGATAGTTCGATTCGATTTCCATTGTTAACATCGGGATGGAATTACGCTCCTCTGTTAATAAATATGGGTGTGTATCTGTAATCGTTGTCAGTAGCTGGGGGTGAGAGAGCGCCCGATGAGCTACGAGGAGTCGAACCGCGTCAGGTGTTCGACCTCGCTCGGGTCCGTGTCCTCGAACGCGTTCCGCGCGATGACTCGCTTGTGAACCTCGTCCGCGCCGTCGATGATGCGGAACTGCCGGACGTTCTCGTAGAAGTCCGCGAGCGGCAGGTCCTTCCCGATGCCGTTGCCGCCACATATCTGGACGGCGGTGTCGATGGCGTCCTGCGTGACGTTCGCCGCGAAGGTCTTGCTCATCGCCACCTCGACGCGGGCCTCCTCGCCCGCGGCTATCTGCCGGGCGGCGTGTCGGACCATCGACCGGACGGCGTGCAGGCGGGTCTCGGCCTCCGCGACTTCGAATCGGAGCGCCTGCTTGTCCGAGAGGGGACCGTCGAACGCCCGTCGCTCGGCGGCGTAGGCCTTAGCCACGTCGAGCGCACGCTCGGCCATCCCCGAGAAGCGCATGCAGTGGGTGAGTCGGGCTGGGCCGAGGCGCTGTTGGGCGATGGCGAACCCCGCGTTCTCCTCGCCGAGCAGGTTCTCCTCGGGCACGCGGACGTCGTCGTAGCGAATTTCGGCGTGACTCGCGCCGGTGAGACCGCCGCCGAGATGGGGGATGTCGCGGACGATTTCCACGCCGGGCGTGTCGGCGGGCACGAGGAAGATGGAACAGCCCTGATACGGGTGGGCCTCGTCGTCGGTCCGCGCCATCACCAGTAGCACGTCGGCCTCGCTTCCCTGCGTGGTCCACCACTTGTGACCGTCGATGACCCACTCGTCGCCGTCCTTCTCCGCCGTGGTCCGAATCATCTTCGGGTCCGAACCCGCGCCCGGATTGGGTTCGGTCATCGAGAATCCCGACTTGGCCTCGCCCGCCGCGAGCGGGCGGAGCCACCGCTCTCTCTGCTCGTCGGTCCCCACCAGTTCGAGCGTGTGCATGTTACCCTCGTCCGGGGCGTTCGCGCGGATGGCCGCCGGACCGAGGAGGCTCCGACCGGCCGCCTCGAAGACGGGGAGCAGTTCCCGGAAGTCCATCCCGAGTCCGCCGTACTCCTCGGGGACTTGGGGCGCGTACAGGTCGCGCTCGCGGGCCAGTTCCCGGAGTTCTCGCACGGTCTCGTCGGGGACGCGCCCCTCGCCGAGGTGGTCGCGTTCGACCGGGACGACCTCCTCGCGAACGAAGCTCTCGACGCGGTCGGCTACCTCCCGGCCCCGCTGGGGGTCGTCGTACTTCATACCTCAACCTCTCCGCAACGATGTAAAAGCATTTCCCCGATTTTATTTCCCTCGTAAGTTCTATAGGGGAGTTATCCGTACAATCGACGCAGGAGGCGCGGGCGACGCGACGGCTTCGCGCCGGACCGCCGCCGACGGACAGAACGCGGAAGGACGAACACATGACAGACGACGAACGAGACTATTTCGAACGACTGGTCGATCAGAACGCGCTCCGAGAGTACCTCGCGGACCGATTGGGAGCGGTCGAAGACTACGCCGTCAGACACCACGAGGAGGGCCACTCGAACGAGACGCTGTTCGTGACGTGGGGCGACCGGGAACTCGTCGTCCGGCGGCCACCTCCCGGCGAGACGGCCGACACCGCCCACGACGTGCTCCGGGAGTACCGCGTGATGGACGCGCTTCAGGACACCGCCGTCCCGCTTCCGACGACCGTGCTGGCCTGCGAGGACCACGCCGTCCTCGGGAGCGACTTCTACGTGATGGAGCGCGTCGAAGGCGACGTCCTCCGCGAGAGCGAACCCGACCGCTTCGGGACGGCCGACGCCCGCCGCGGCGTCGGCGAGGAGTTGGTCGATACGCTCGCGGCGATTCACGCCGTGGACTACGAGGCGGTCGGACTCGGCGAGTTCGGCCGCCCCGCGGGGTACACCGAGCGGCAGGTCGAGCGCTGGACCAAGCAACTCGACTGGGCGTTCGGGCGGACCGCCGACGAGCGAGCGGTGCCGGAACTGCGGGAGGTCGGCGACTGGCTCGCCGACGAGTGCCCGACCGACCGCGAACGCGCGCTGGTTCACGGCGACTACAAACTCGACAACGTGCTGTTCGCGCCGGGCACGCCCCCGGAACTGGCCGCGGTGCTCGACTGGGAGATGGCGACGCTCGGCGACCCGCTGGCGGACCTCGGGTGGATGCTGTCGTACTGGCGCGACCCCGGCGACCCGGACCCCGCCACGCCCGAACTGACTGCCACGTTCATGGCGGCCGAGGAGTACCCGACTCGGCGGGAATTGGTCGAGCGCTACGAGCGCGCGACCGGCATCGAGTACGACCACGACCGGTTCTACCGGGCGCTCGCGGTGTACAAGCTCGCCGCGCTGGGCGAGATGTTCTACCGGCGGTACCTCGAAGGCAACAGCGACGACCCGCTGTACCCGAAGATGGAACGCCGAGTGCCGGACCTCGCCGAACGCGCGCTGCGAATCATCGACGGCGACGAACCGCTCTGAGGCTCCGCGAAGGATCTCGGAGGACCTCGGAGCGCGCCGCGCCGTTCAGCTCCGAGGGCAACTCGCCTAACAAAATTCGTCCATTCAGAGAAACGCGTTCCGATATTTCTCGAAGGCCCATAATAATTTACAGCGGTAACTTTTCCCGGTGGAGTTAAGATGGAATGTCACGAAACGGAGCATCGTATGACCGTTTCTGACATCCAGAGCGTGACCGTCCTCGGAGCGGGGAACATGGGCCACGGCATCGCGGAGGTCGCCGCGATGGCCGGGTACGACGTGACGATGCGAGACGTCGAGGCGGACCTCGTCGAGGACGGCTACGACGACATCGAGTGGAGTCTGGAGAAACTGGCCGAGAAAGACCGACTCGACGAGTCCGTCGAGGAGGTACTGGCACGCATCGACACTACGACCGACCTCGAAGCCGCGGTCGCGGAGGCGGACTTCGTAATCGAGGCCGCGCCCGAGCGGATGGACCTCAAGAAGGGCATCTTCGGCGACCTAGACGAGTTCGCGCCCGACGACGCGATACTGGCGTCGAACACCTCCAGTCTGAGTATCACCGAGATGGCGACCGCGACTTCCCGGCCCGAGCAGGTGGTGGGGATGCACTTCTTCAACCCGCCGGTGCGGATGGACCTCGTGGAGGTCATCTACGGCGAGGAGACCAGCGACGACACCGCCGAGACGGCCTACGAGTTCGTGGAGTCGCTCGGCAAGACGCCCATCTACGTCCGGAAGGACGTGAACGGCTTCGTCGTCAACACGGTCCTCGGGCCGTTCACCGGCGAACCCGCATGGACGGTTTCGAACGGTGAGGCCGAGATACGCGAGGCCGACGCCGCGATGGTTCACCGCCGAGGCTACCCGATGGGTCCCTTCGAACTCGCGGACCTCACCGGCATCGACGTGGGCTATCACGTTCGAGAAGAGGCGGGCCGACCGATTCCGCCGATTACGGAGCAGAAAGTCGAGGACGACGAACTCGGCCGGAAGACAGGGACGGGATTCTACGACTACGAGGACGGCGACGGCGCGGACTACGAACCCGGCGACGGCGAGGAGTTCGACACCCTGCGCGTCGAGGCCCGGATGATAAACGAGGCCGCGCGACTCGTCGGCGACGGCGTGGCCACGCCCGACGAGGTCGATACCGGGGTCAAACTCGGTCTCGGTTTCCCGGAGGGCATCTGCCGGCGGGCTGACAAAATCGGCCTCGACGCGGTCCTCGACAAACTCCGGACCCTCCACGAGGAGACCGGCGACGACCGGTTCGCGCCCGACGACTACCTCGTGGAACTGGTCGAGTCGGGGAAGACGGGCGAAGACGCCGGCGCGGGCTTCCACGAGTACGGCGATTCGGGCGGCGACGGACCGGGCGACTACCGCCTGCTGAACTACGACCTGTCCGACGACGGCCTCCTCGAAGTCGAACTCGACCGGCCCGAACGCATGAACGCGCTCTCGGCGGACCTGCTGGGCGAGATAGACGACCTGCTCTCGTCGGTGGACGCCGACGAGGTTCGCTGTGTTACCTTCGAGGGCGCGGGCGACCGGGCGTTCAGCGCCGGGGCCGACATCGGCGGATTCGCCGACTTGGAACCGACCGACGCGATGGACGTGACGCCCGCGTTCGAGACGGTCAACGACTTCGAGCGTCCGGTAATCGCCAAAATCGACGGCTACTGCCTCGGCGCTGGACTGGAACTCGCGCTGGCCTGCGACCTCCGTATCGCGACCGAGGACTCCCAGTTCGGGTCGCCCGAAATCGGGCTCGGACTCATCCCCGGCGGCGGCGGCACGCAGCGTCTGCTCCGAGTCCTCGGCGAGACGCGGGCCAAGGAACTCGTGTTCCGAGGCAATCGCATCGACGCCGACCGCGCCGAGGATTGGGGACTGGTCAACCGCGCCGTCCCCGAATCGGAGTTCGAGGACACCGTCTCCGAGTTCGTGGCGGACGTGCTGGAGGGGCCGCCGGTCGGACTCAAAGTCGCCAAGAAGGTGATGAACGAGGGCGCGGACGCCAGCCTCGACGCCGCCCTCGCGATGGAGAGTCAGGGCTTCGGCCTGCTGATGAGCACCGACGACGTGCGCGAGGGGACCGCGGCGTTCCGCGACGACCGCGACCCCGAGTTCACCGGGGAGTGAGATGAGCGAGGAGTTCGCCGCGGGCGAGGACCCGCCCGCGGACGCGACGGCCGAGATGCAGGCGTTCGTGGACCGCCACGGCTACCTCTCGTGGCTCGGCGTGACCGTCGAGGCGGTCGAGCGCGGCCGACTCGTCATGTCCGTCCCGTACGACGAGAAGTTGGTCAACCCCGACCCCGACGGCACCGCCGTCGTCCACGGCGGCATCGCCGCGACGCTGGTGGACACCGCCAGCGGGTTCGCCCTGCGGACCACGTTCGAGGCCCCGGCCGAGGCCGCGCTCACGACCACCGACCTGAACGTCTCGTACCTCCGGCCCGCGACGGGCGACCTCCGGGCCGAGGCCGAGGTGGTACGGGCCGGCGGGTCGATGGGCGTGACCGAAGTCACCGTCACGAGCGAGCGACCCGACGACGAGGAACCGACCGAAGTCGCGGTCGGACGCGCGAGCTATCGGCTGTTCCGGGAGGGAGAGACGTGACGCTGTCGTTCGACGAACTCGACGTGGGCCGCCGGATTACCACCCCGTCCCGGACCGTCACCGAGGCCGACGTGACCAACTTCGCGGGCGTGAGCGGCGATTTCAATCCCATCCACACGAGCGCGACCGAGGCGGCCGAGTCGGACTTCGGCGAGCGAGTCGCTCACGGCGCACTCGTGTTCTCGATGATGACCGGTCTCGTGCGGCGCGCGGGCGACCGGCGCGCCGACGTGGTGGCGTTCTACGGCGTGGACCGCCTCCGGTTCACCGCGCCGGTCGAGTTCGGCGACACGATTCGGGTCGAGATGGAACTGGTCGAGACGGAACCCAAGGAGCATCCGACCGCGAGCGGCGTCGTCCGGTACGACGCCGAGGTGCTGAACCAGCGCGACGAGACGGTGCTGTCGTGCGAACTGCTCTCGCTGGTGAAGTAGGGACGATGGGAGCCTCACGGGGCGATCGTTCGGAACGGTCGCCCCGGCGCTCACCGAACGGTTCTCCGGGCGTTCACTCCCCGGAGACGGACCGGACGCTCGTGAACTCGAATCGCGCGCCGCCGGCCTCGCTCTCGGTGACGGCGTACTCCCACCCGTACACCGCCGCGAGTTTCCGGACGAACGCCAACCCGATTCCACTACCCCCGCTGTCCGCGCTGGTCGTGTACCCCTCCTCGAACACCGCGTCGCTGTCCTCGGCCGAGATGCCCGACCCGTCGTCGGCGACGTAGAAGCCACCGACGGACTCGTCCGTCGAGGCTCCACTCGCTCCACTCGCTTCGCTCGCGGAGCCGTCGGATAGCTCGCCGACCGTGACGGTCACGTCGGCCCCGCCGTGTTCGACCGCGTTCTCGAGGAGGTTGCGGAACAGGTGTTCGACGTACGTCTCGTCGGCCTCGATTACGTCGTCGATTTCGGAGCGGAGTTCGGCGTCGGGCGCGTCCACGTCCGCCCACGCCCGTTCGGCGACGGCCGAGAGGTCCACCGGCGCGCGCTCGCCGACCGCTTCGCGCCCCCTGGTCAGCACCAGCATCACGTCGACCATGTCCTCGATGCGGTCGAACGCCTCGGTCACGTACTCGACCGCCTCGGACTCCGACTCGTCGGGTAGCTGTTGGCTGTAAATCTGGCCGATCATGGTCGGATTCCGGAGTTCGTGGGCGAGCATGCTGGCGAAGTTTTCGAGCCGACCGTTCTTCTGTTCGAGTTCCTCCTCGCGGTGGGTGCGTTCGAGTTCGTAGCTCATGCACTGGCCCATCAGTTCGAGGAACGTCTGTTCGGCGTCGGTGAACGACGCGTCCCGCGGCGAGAGGGCCGTGAAACAGATAGTGCCGTACGCGTCGTCGCCCACCGTCAGTTGCACCCCGGCGTAACACGCGAGGCCGAACTCGTGGTAGAGGGCGTCGCCCTCCCAGCCGGCGGCCTCGGCGTCGGCGACGCTGACCGGACTCCCCGTCTCGACGACCTTCCGACAGTAGTTGTCCGTCAGCGGTGGCGTGAGCGACCCTTCCCCGAGTTCGGGGTGGCTGCCGTGCATCTGCTTTATCTCGAACGCCTCCTCGCGTTCGCGGGTCACCATCCCCACTGGGAGGTCGAGGTGTTCGCACCCCAACTCCAGCAGTCGCTGGAACTTCTCGTCGGTCGATAGCTCGTTGTCGGCCGTAATCTCGTAGAGTTCCCGCTGGGACTGCTTGTGTTCGCGGTGTTCGAGTTCGTAGCTCACCCACTGACCCATCAGTTCGATGAAGGTGCGCTCGGTGTCCGAGAACTGGCGGCTGCGCGCCTCCGTGCTCCCGAACCAGAGCGTCCCGTACGGGGAGGTCCCGCTCGACACCTTCGTGCCGAGGTAGCTCGTCAGCCCGAACTCCCGGTGAATCGAGTCCTCGGCCCAGTCGGTGCCGCCCACGTCCGCCACGCTGACCGGTTCCTCGCTCTCGATGGTCTGGCGACAGAAACAGCCGTAGCCTGGTTCCGACCAGAGTTCCTCGTCGTCGCCGACGCCGAGGCCGACCCCCTTCTCCAACCGGAACTCGCCGTCCCACGACGGGAGGTGGTTCAGCCCCGCCATCTCGAGACCGAATCGCTCGCGTCCCAACTCGAACAGCCGTTCGAGTTTCTCCTCGAACGATAGGTTGGGGTCGGACGTTATCTCGTAGCTCTCGCGCAGGAACGCTTCGCGCTGGCGGCGTCCGAGTTCGTTGCCCATCCACTGGCCTATCAGGTCGAGGAACGCCCGCTCTCCGCGGGTGTACTGCTGCTCGCGGGGCGACTCGGACGCGAAACACAGCGTCCCGTACTCCTCGCCGCCGGCGTGGACGGTGGTCCCGAAGTAGGCGTCCAGTCCGAACCGTTCGTAGGCCGGGCCGTCCTTCCACCCGGCGTTCGCGGCGTCTCGGACGGCTATGGAACCGGGCGACGCGAGCAACTTCTCGCAGTACGTGCCGCAGAGCGAGTCCGTGACGCCCGGCCGAATTTGCTCGCTGGGACCGACGGCGTCGACGATGGTGAACGTGTCGTCGCCGTCGGTGCGAGTGAAGTATCCGATTTCGAGGTCGAACCGCTCGGTTCCGAACTCCAGCAGACGGCGTATCTTCTCCTCGAACGAGCGGGTCGCGTCGGACGTTATCTCGTAGAACCTCTGTTGGTCCCGCTCGCGTCGCCGGAGCGTGGCCTCCGCCACGGTTCGGTCCCGGAGCGTCCGGAGCATTCGCTCGTTCTCGCTGCCGGGCGCTTCCGGCCCGAAGAACTCCTCGGGCGGCGTGTAGTAGAAGTTGTGACAGACCTCCCCGTCGTAGACGAGATGGGGATGGGTTCGGATGACGTTTTGGATGGTCTCCGGCCCGAACTGCCCGCGGTCGTACTGACAGAGCGCGAGGCAGTCCTCGTCGGCGAAGAGGTCGTTGACCTTCGACTCGTACTCCATGAACTGCTCGACCGTCGCGGTGTCGTCCCGGAGCCACGTCGTTCCGGCGACGATGCGGAGCGCTTCGTACTCCTCGGTGGCGGCCGCGACGACGTCGGCGTAGAACTCGACCATCTCGTTCGGGGAGAACGACCCGTCGCGGAGATAGGTCTCCTGCACGGTGTGGAACGAGAGCGCTCCCGAATCGAGCGCGGTATCGAGGTCGAGTCCGGCGTCCCGCGCCGCCGCCCTGACCTCGGCTTCGGCGGTTTCGTCGACGATGAACATGACGCGCTCGCCGCGTTCGAGGCCGCGACGGACGAGCGGGACGGCGGCGGCGAACCGCTCGTCGGTCGTCTCGTAGATGTGCGCGAAGTGGTCGTTGCAGGCGTGGTCGCTGAGTCGATCGACGGGCCCCCGAACGCCTGACTCGACTGATACGCCTCGAATTCGGTTCCGAGGGTTCGAGACGAGTTCGCTGTGGCGTTCGGGGATGCGTGTTCGCTCACGTCGCCGTCCCCCTCCTCGTCCGGCGAAACGTCTCCGACCACAGTGGTGTTCTCATAGGAACGAACAGTGGTTGGGCGGGGAAAAAGATACTGCAGGCCAGCGAAATTCGTTACCACGGACCACGACGAGGCGGTCGCCAACCGCCGGGGGTGCGCGCTGTACGCGGCGTTCGTCCGGCGCTCGGCGGCGGACGTGACGTCTGTCGGTACTCGACGGGAGAGAGACGAACGGTCCCGTGACGCCGCTACTCCGGATGTTCGCCGTTCAGTCCCTCGAATATCTCGGGGTCGGTGCCGAACTTCAGCACGTTGTGGATGACCGAGTTGCGGATGTTAGCGATGACGTCGCCGTGTTCCTTGTAGCACTCGTGAATCCAGCGCGACTCGGCCTCCCGCGTGGGGAACATCATCACCGTCTTCCACTGGTACTCGCCGTCCGAGAGGAAGTAAAAGAGGGTGTGCGGGTCGTCGCGGATGTACTCCATCGCGTCGCGCCACCCGTCCTCGAAGTTCTCGGCGTTGAACTTGAACTCGAACAGCCCGAAGATGTAGTACTGCTCGTTGGGGATGATGGCCTCCCGGAACACGCCCTCGTTGCGCATCTCCCGGATGGACTCGCTGACCGTGACGTGGGACACCTCGATGTCGTACTCCTCAGCGAGGATGGTCGTCAGTTCCCGCGAGGAGAGTTGCGGGTCCCGCGTCAACTCCCGCAGGATGGCGATGTCCCTGTCCTTGAAACTCCAGTTCGGTGATTCGGTTCCGTCGGTCATGGTCTTGGCTTCCCGCGAGCGGTTTATGACGCTTCCCCTTCGCTCAGGAACGACTCGAGTCGGTCGCGGTACGCCTCCGTGCGGTCCTCGACCACCCAGTGATAGGCCCGGTCCAGCGTGGACAACTCCGCGTCCTGCAGGTCGTCTTCGAGTCGTTCGGCGTACGAGACCGGTTGGAGCACGTCGTCGCCGCCCCACAGCAACAGCGTCTCGGCGGTGATGGCTCCGTAGTCGAGTTCCGTGGTGTGGTTGGTGTTGGTCGCCACCGCGTTCCGCGAGAGCGACAGTTTCCCCGCCTCGGTCTGCCACGGCGCTTTCATCCCGGCCACGAACTCCTCGTGGCCCTCGTCGTCGTAGAGGCCGTCGGCGAACGCGAAGTCGAGTTTGGCGTCGAGTTCCTCGTCGGTCGTCTCCTCAGCCGCGGAGGGGAGTCCCAGGTCGTTGACGAACTCGACCGGCCACGAGTCGTAGCAGACCGCGTTCGAGAGGACCAACTGGTCCACGACGTCCGGCTCGTGACTCGCGTACCGGAGCGCGACCCCGCCGCCGATGTCGTGGGCCACCAGCGCGACGGTCTCGACGCCGAGGCGGTCGAGCAGGGCGTCGAGCATCGCTTCCTGTGCACGGATGGACCGGTCGAACCCGTCGGCCATCGCGGAGTTGCCGTAGCCGAGCAGGTCGGGCGCGATTACGCGCCGGTCCTCGGCGATTTCGGGAGCGATATCGCGCCAGAGGAACGACCACGTCGGGATGCCGTGGACGAAGACGACCGGCGGTTCGTCGTCGTTGGATTCACCGTCGCTATAGTACGCCACCTCCAACTCGTGACCGTCCACGGTCACGGTCGCCGTCCCCTGTCGGTCGCTCCACTCCTCGTGTCCCGGCATCACTGGAGGTTGTCGGCGATGATGTTCTTCTGAATCTCGCTGGTCCCCTCGTATATCTTCGTGATGCGGGCGTCGCGGTAGTAGCGCTCGACGGGGTGGTCGGTGACGAACCCGGCCCCGCCGTGGACCTGAATCGCCTCGTCGGCCACGTCCACGGCGTGTTCGCTGGCGAACAGTTTGGCCATGCTCGCGAACTGGGTCGCCATCTGGTCGTCGCCGCCCTCGACGTACGACGCCGCCCGGTAGGCGAGCGACCGGGCCGCCTCGACGTTGGTCGCCATCTCCGCGAGCTTGTGCTCGATTGCCTGAAAGTCGCCGATCTTCTGGCCGAACTGCTCGCGCTCGTCGGCGTAGTCGAGCGCCGCGTCGAGCGCGGCCTGCGCGGTTCCGACGGCTTGGGCCGCGACGCTGGTTCGCCCGCTGGCGAAGAAGTCCATCAACTGGTAGAACCCCTTGTCTACTTCGCCGATGACGTTCTCCTCGGGGACGCGCACGTCGTCGAGGACGACCTCCGCGAGGTCGGAGGCCCGGATGCCGAGTTTGTTGTCTATCTTCTCGGTCCGGAAGCCCTCCGCGTCGGTCGGGACGAGGAACGCGGTGATGCCGCGGTGGCCCTCGTCGGGCGAGGTCTTGGTCATCACGACCGCTACGTCGGCGACGGTGCCGTTGGTTATCCACATCTTGTTGCCGTTTATCACGTACTCGTCGCCGTCTTCCTCCGCGGTTGCACCGCTCCGGTTCGAGGCGCTTTGCGCCTCGCTCTTCTCCGCCCGCGTCTCGATGCCCGCGACGTTCGAGCCGTGGGCGGGTTCGGAGATGCAGCTACAGCACGCCGACTCGCCCGACGCGATGCGGGTCAGCCACTCGTCTTTCATCCACTCGTCGCCGTACTTCCGAATCATGTTCGAGCCGAACCCGCGGCTCCCGATGGCGCTCCCGATGCCGGGGTCGGCCCGCCAGAGTTCCTCGGTGACGATGATGGCCGACAACGTGTCCATCCCCGCGCCGCCGTACTCCACCGGGATGGACGGGGCCACGAAGTCGAGGTCCGCCGCCTTCTGAACGAGGTCGGCTGGGTACTTCTTCTCCTCGTCGTGCTCTCGGGCGACCGGTCGAATCTCCTCCTCGCCGAACTCGCGAACGGCCTCGCGTATCGCACGCTGCTCGTCTGACAAGCGAAATGCCATACCGGGATATATCCTTCCAATAAAAAGTATCTTGGGTGGTGCGGGAACTACTGTTAACGAAAATTGCCTCATTCGCGTACATCCGGGCACAGATTTATGTTCGCGAACGTTCACCGACTCGGTATGCGAGCCGCAGTCTTGCGTGAATACGGCGAACCCCTCGAAATCGAGACCGTCGAACGCCCCGACCCCGACCCGGACGGGGTAGTCATCGAGACCGAAGCCTGCGGCATCTGTCGCAGCGACTGGCACGCGTGGCAGGGCGACTGGGACTGGATCGGCGCGAAGCCGCCGAGAGGACAGATTCTCGGCCACGAACCGGCCGGGACCGTCGTGGCGGTCGGCGAGGACGTGACCCGCCTCAGCGAGGGCGACAGCGTCGCCGTCCCGTTCAACCTCAGCGACGGCACCTGTCCGACGTGCCGCAACGGACACGCGAACGTCTGCGAGAACGTCGTGCCGCTGGGTCTCGCGGAGGCCGCGCCGGGCGCGTTCGCCGAGGAAGTCCACGTCCCGGTCGCCGACCAGAACGCCGTCAGGCTCCCCGACGCCGTCTCGCCGGTCGCGATGGCGGGTCTCGGCTGTCGGTTCGTCACGGCGTTCCACGCGCTCGTTCACCGGGCGGACGTGACCGCGGGCGACTGGGTCGCGGTCCACGGCTGTGGCGGCGTCGGCCTCTCGGCGGTCCACGTCGCCGACGCCGTCGGCGCGAACGTCGTGGCGGTCGATCTGGCCGACGAGAAGCTGTCGAAGGCCGAGGAGTTGGGGGCGGTCGAGACCGTGAACGCGTCCGAGACCGAGAACGTCCCTCGCGCTATCGCCGGTATCACCGACGGCGGCGCGCACGTTTCGGTAGACGCGCTCGGCATCGCCGAGACCTGCCGCAACTCCGTGAGTTGTCTCCGTCGTCGGGGCCAGCACGTCCAAATCGGTCTCACGACGCAGGACGAACGGGGGAGCGTGACCCTCCCGACCGACGCGATGGTGATGAAGGAGATAGATTTCCTCGGGTCGTTCGGAATGCAACCCCCGCGCTACGACGAGATATTCCGGATGGTCGAAACGGGGAGCCTCGACCCCAGCGCCGTCGTCTCCGAGACGGTGACGCTCGACGACGTGCCCGACCGCCTCGCCGCGATGAGCGACTACGAGACGATGGGCATCCCGGTCGTGGACGAGTTCTGAGCATCGGAGACGGTGAGGACAGAAGTACCGACTCCGTCCCTCGAGCAGGGAGATGCGTCGCTCAGATATCGATTCTGCAACACGTCCCCTCGACGAGGTTTTCCTCGTCGATGTGCGCGGACAGGCAGGCGTAGTTACAGAACTGCCCCGTCGGTTCACGCTCGTCGCCTCGCTGTTCCGCCACGAACAGCGCGTCGTGTTCGGACACGTCGCTCCCGCAGTAGGTGCAGTCGTCGGTCACGTCCGAACGGAGGTGACGAACGCAGTAAGTCGTTTTCCCGCCACCCGGATAGCGGACGGTTAACTTCTCCCGCGTCTCCGAGAAGGGTTCGTCGGTGTTACTCCGCGTCGGCGTTCCGCGTCGCGTCGAGACGCCCGCGAACTCGCTCGGCGAACGCCTCGCGGTTCACGACCGCGTGGCGCATCCGGCCCTCGGCCGCGACGCCCCCGCGGTCCTCCACCGTCGCGCTGGAGGTTATCTGACCGCTCTCGGCGTCCACCTCCTCGACCTCGATAGCGACCGCGACCGCCTCGCCCGCGGGCGTCGGCGCGAGGTGGTCGCACTCGATTCGAACGCCGACGATGCGGTGGCCCTCGGGGAGTTTCGGAACCACGCCGTCGTAGACGGTCTGCTCCATGAAGCCGATTATCTCCGGCGTGGCGGCGACTTCGACGCCCTCGGCGACCGTCTGGGGTTCCATCTGCCCGGCCTCCCACGTCGATTCGTGTGCGAGTCCCTCGCCGACCGCCGAGAGCGGGTCGTCGGTGTCGTCGGCCACGTCACCGCCCCTCGAATTTGGGTTCTCGGTCCTCGAGGAAGGCCCGCACGCCCTCTTCGTGATCGTCGGTCTCGAAGACGATGCCCTGAGCGGTCGCCTCGTCGGTCATCGCGCGCTGGACCGACTTGTCGAGGCCCTCGCCGAGCAGGCGCTTGGCGTGGCGGAGCGCCACCGTCGGGCCGGTCGCGACGCGGTCGACGAATTGGTCGGCCCGCTCGTCGAATTCCTCGGCCGGGTAGACGCGGTTGACCAGTCCGAGGTCGAGCGCCCGTTCGGCACCGACGAGTTCGCCCGTGAACACCAGTTCCTTGGCGACGTTCTCGCCGACGATTCGCGGGAGCAAGTAGGAGGTCCCGGCGTCGATGGAGAGACCGACCTGCCGGAAGCCGAACCCGACCGAGGCGTCGTCGCTGGCGAGTTGCACGTCGCAGGCGATGGCGAGGTTCGCGCCCGCCCCGAACGCCGCACCGTCTATCTTCGCGACCGTGGGGAGCGGGAAGGTGGCGAGGCGGGCGACGGTCTCGCTCGTCGTCCGTTCGAGTCGCCGGACCTGCTCGTCGAGCGACTCGTCGGACTCGAACCGCTCGCGCATCGCGGCGATGTCCCCGCCCGCCGAGAACGCCTCGCCCGCACCCTCGACGGCGACGCACCGGGCGTCGCTCTCGGCGATGTCGGCCAGCGCGTCGCGCACCTCGGCCGACATCTCGGTCGAGAGCGCGTTGCGCCGGTCCGGTTCGCTCAGGGTGACGGTCGCAACGCCGTCGGCGATGTCGAGAGCGACCGACTCCCCGGTCACTCGGTCCCCTCCGTCGTCTCGCGCTCCCGGAGTTCGAACTTCTGGACCTTGCCGGTGGTCGTCCGCGGAAGCTCTTCGACGAACTCGACCTCGCGGGGGTGCTTGTACTCGGCGAGCCTGTCCAGACAGAACTGCCGTATCTCGTCGGGGGTCACGTCGGCGTCCGGAACCGGCACCACGAACGCCTTCACCGTCTCGCCCCGGCGGTCGTCCGGAATCCCGACCACGGCGGCGTCCGCGACCGCCTCGTGTTCGAAGAGCAACTCCTCGACCTCGCGCGGATACACGTTGTAGCCGGCGGTGTTTATCATGTGCTTCTTGCGGTCCACGACGTAGAAGAAGCCGTCCTCGTCCCAGTAGCCGAGGTCGCCGGTGTGGAACCACCGCGTCCCGTCGCGCTCGGTGAACGCCGACTCGTTGGCCTCGGGCAGGCCGGCGTACCCCTTCATCACGTTCGGCCCGGCGACGACGAGTTCGCCCGTGACGCCGTCGAGGTCGGTCTCCTCCTCGTCTACGGGGCCCTTCTCGACCGGCGGGCGTTCCTCGAAGTCGTCGTCCACGATTTTCGCCTCGACGCCGGGAAGCGTCTTCCCGATGCTGCCGACCCGGCGACCCTGTTTCGGGCTGTTGAAGTGAGTCACCGGACTGGTCTCGGTCAGCCCGTACCCCTCGTATATCTTCACGTCGTACAGGTCCTCGAACTGCCGGAGGACTTCGACGGGGATACCGGACCCGCCTACGCCGGCGAGGCGGAGCGACGAGAGGTCGAACTCCTCGGCGTTCGGTTGGTTGATGACGTCGTTGTACATCGCCGGGACGCCGTGCATCAGCGTGAGGCCCTCGTCCTCGACCAGCGAGACGGCCTCTTGGGCGTCCCACTCGGGGAGCGGGTAGTACTCGCCGCCGTTGAACAGCGTCGCGTTCATCACCACCGTCATGCCGTAGATGTGGAACAGCGGGAGGACGCCCAGTTGCTTGTCGTTGGTCCGGATGCCCTCGGGCACGAGGTCCGCCGCCGTCTCGGCGTTCGACGCGAGATTCCGGTGGGTCAACTGCACGCCCTTCGGTTGCCCCGTCGTCCCGCTGGTGTACGGTTGGACTGCGACGTCGTCGTCGGCGCGGTCCACGACCGCGGGATTCTCGGCGCTGTCCGCGACCCCGGAATCGTCGGCGCTGTCCGCGAGGGTCGGCTCGTGGTCGTCGCCGAGGAACGCCTCGAAGTCGGTTCCCGCTTCGGCCGCCTCGCCGACGGTGACGACGTGTTCGAGGTCGGTGTCGTCGCGGACCTCCTCGACGAACGGCACGAGGTCCGAGAGCGTCACGACGGCGCGCGCGCCGCTGTCGGACAGCAGGTGGGCGATCTCTCGGGATTTGTACTGGGGGTTCATCGGCACGACGACGCCGCCCGCCCGGAGCGTCCCGTGGAACGCGGTTACGAACTGAGGGACGTTCGGCAGGTACACCGCGACGCGGTCGCCCTCGCCGATGCCTCGGTCGTCCAGTCCCGCGGCGAACTGGCCGGTTCGCGCCCAGAACTCGCCGTAGGTTACGTCCCGTCCTCGGAAGGAGAGCGCGACCGCGTCCGGTTGCTCCGCCGCGACCGATTGAATGTTCGTGGCAAGGTTTGCCATGTAGTTGGGTATCGTATTTCAACCTCTAAAGAGTTACCCTCGCCAGAACCAATTTTTCTACTGAGTGCGGTATTCTCTAACAGTCGTAGTCATATCGTCCGGAACCCTTACGGTGGAAGGGAGCTACCCGCCGAGGTACGCGTCGCGGATGTACTCGTCCCCGCGGAGCGTGTCGGGCGTCCCCTCCCGCTCGAACCGGCCGTTTTCGAGGAGGTAGACCCGGTCGGCGTGGTCCATCGCGAACGTGACGTTCTGCTCGCACAGCACGACGGTCACGCCGGCGTCTCGTATCTCCTCGATGCCGTCACTGATGTCCTCCAGAATGACGGGCGCGAGACCGAGCGTCGGCTCGTCCAGCAACAGGAGGTCGGGGTCGCTCATCAGCGCGCGACCGATGGCGAGCATCTGCTGTTCGCCGCCGCTCATCGTCCGGGCGTTCTGCTCGGCGCGCTCTTCGAGCGTCGGGAACAGGTCGTAGACGAACTCCCGGCGCTCCTCGACGTCGTCGCGGTGGCGGTACGCCCCGAGGTCGAGGTTGTCGGCCACGCTCATGTAGCCGAACAGGTCGCGCGTCTCCGTGCAGTGAATCAGTCCCTCGGCGACGAGGTCGCTCGCGCTCGTCTCCGCGACCTCTCGTCCCCGGTACGTGACACTCCCCTCGTAGGGGCGATGCCCGGAGACGGCGTCGGCGAGCGTGGACTTCCCCGCGCCGTTCGGGCCGATGACGGCGACGATTTCGCCGCCCTCGACGCGGAAGTCGAGACCGCGAAGCGCAGCCACCTGCCCGTACGAGACGCGCAGGTCCTCGGCGCGGAGGACCGCCTCGTCTCGCCCCGACGCCGCATCCCGCCCGGATGCCTCGTTTCGTCTCGACGCCGTGTCCCGTCCCGACGCCGCGTCCGAGGCGGACGCGGCGTCGTCGCCGTCCGCGTCACCGGTCTCCGCGTCGGAATCCGCGCTCACACCGTCTCACCCCCCAAGTAGGCCTCTTGGACCTGCTCGTCGGCTTTCAGCTCCTCGGGGCGGCCCTCGGCTATCTTCGACCCGAACTGGATGACGACTCCGCGGTCGATGAGCGAGAGGAGCCCTCGCATGTTGTGGTCCACGACGACCAGCGTGATGCCGTCGTCCCGGAGCGACTCCAGCAGTTCTGATATCTCCGCGACCTCCTGGTTGGAGAGGCCGGCGAACGGTTCGTCCACGAGCAGCAGGTCCGGACCGGTCGCGAGCGCCCGACCGAGTTCGAGTCGAAGCAGGCCCGCGTGGGGCAGTTCGTCCGGGAACTGGTCGAGGCGGTCGCCCAGTCCGACCCGCTCGCAGATTTCGGTCGCGCGTCGCCGCGTCTCGCCTCGGAGCCCCGAGAGCGACGCGATTTTGTCGGGGATGAGCGCGAGCGCGACGTTCCGGACGATAGAGCGGTCCTCCAGCGGTCGGAACGACTGGAACGTCCGGGCCATCCCTCGCTCGACCATCTCGTAGGCCGGTTCGCCGGTCACGTCCTCGCCCCGGTACCACACCGTTCCCTCCGTCGGCGGGTAGGTCCCCGTCACGCAGTTGAACGTCGTGGACTTCCCGGCACCGTTCGGGCCGATGAACCCGAGTATCTCGCCCTCCGCGACCGCGAACGAGAGGTCGTCCACCGCGGTCAGTCCGCCGAACTGCTTTTTCAGGCCGTCCAGCACCAGGATACCGTCGTCGGGCCCGTACGATTCCGCCGTCATCGTCGCGTCGTCGGTGGAACGTTCAGTGCTCATCGTCGGTCTCCTCGGTTCGAGTCTCGTCCGCGCGCCGCGGACCGTTCGTCGTCGGTTGCCGGTCGTCCGACCGCCGCCTCGGGTCGGTCAGGTGCTCGAACGCCTCCCGGTACGCGCCGAGCGTCCCTTCGAGCGGTTCGGTTCCCCCGTCCGGAGCGACGCGGTCGCCGCGCCGCCCGCTCCGGTGTAACGCTCGTTGCCCGTTCCGAATCACCCACCGGACGATTCCGCCGGGGAGGAAGAACAGGAGCGCGAGCGTGATTAGCGAGAACAGAAACAGGTCGAGGTCCGAGACCGGTGCGTTCAGCACCGGCACCGTCCACTTGACGCCGCTGATGTAGTCGCGGAGCATGTAGTAGAACAGGCCGCCGACCGCCGGCCCGACGATAGTTCCCATGCCACCGAGCACGCTCGCGATTATCACCTCGATGCTGACGGTGAGCACGAGCAACTGACTCGGTTGCGGGCTTCCGACGGAGGGCGTGTGGACGAACATCGCGCCCCCGAGGCCGCCGACCGCGGCGCTCAACACGAACGCGAATATCTTGAACTTGGCCGGATTGAGACCCGCCGCGGCGACCGCCTCCTCGTCCTCGCGGATGGCGGTGAACACCGCCCCGGCGTCCGAGCGCGTCACCGCGAGCAGGAGCAGGAGGACGAACACGAACAGCCCGAACGCCAGATAGTAGTTGGCGGTGATCACCGTCTCGAAGCGTTCGAACGTGAGCAGCGCTTCGGGGCTCGACAGCCCGAGTTCTCCGCCGAACGTGTCGCTGAACACGACGAATATCTGTAGCAGGATGAGCGGTGCGACGAGGGTGACCAGCGAGAGATACGGCCCCTCCAGCCGCAGCGCGGGCACCCCGACGACGACGCCGGCGACGGCCGCCAACACCGTCCCGACGACCACCGCGAGCGCCGGATCGACGCCCAGTCGGAGGTTGAGCAGGGCCGACGAGTAGCCCCCGACGGTGAAGAACAACCCGTGGCCGAAGCTTATCTGGCCCGTGTACCCCGAAACGGCGTCCCAGCTCATGGCGAACACCGCGAAGTACAGCGCGCCGGTGAGCTTCAGGACCATCAACCGATCGACGCCGAGCGGGAGGAGGCCCAGCATCACTACGCCGAGGATGCCGAGCTGGTGGCGGAGCGCGAGCGAGGTCGGGTCGAGCAGGTCGCGGTAGGTGTCCGTCTCGGTGGTGACGTCTTCGGACATTGGTCAGGCCTCCGCGAGTTCGCGGCCGAACAGTCCCTCGGGCTTCACTAACAGGACGACGACCAGAACGACCAGCGACGCCAGACCGCTCAGACTGGAGTCCACGTACGAGACTACGAACACTTCGAGGAAGCCGATGAGGTACGCGCCGAGGACGCTCCCCCGGATGGAGCCGATACCGCCGAGCACGACGATGGAGAACGAGAGGACGAGCGGTCCGCGGCCCATCGTGTAGCTCGCCGTCCGGTACGACCCGAGGAAGACCCCGGCGATACCCGCGAGCGCGCCCGCGAGCAACCACGTGTACAGGTACATGCGGTCGCTCTCGATGCCGACCAGCGCCGCTCCCTTCGTGCTCATGCTCGTCGCGAGGATGGCCTTCCCGGTCTGGGTGTAGTTCACCGCGAGGAGTAGCCCGCCGATGAGGAGCCACGAGAGCACGAACGTCAGCGCCTGATTCGTCTGGACGGTGAGTCCGGCGACCGTCAACTGTCCCGGAAGAAGCGAGGGAATCGCCTTCGGCTGGGTGCCGACGGTGACGACGAAGTACTGCTCGATGGCGATAGAAGCTACCAGCGTCAGTATCATCACCATTATCGGCTCGTCCTGCACCCAGCGAATCATGCCGAGGTAGAGCACCGCGCTGAACAGGCCGGCGACGACGAGCGCCGCGAGCGTCCCGAGCCAGATGCCGAGTCCCATCGCGCTGGTGGCGTAGTACGCAGTGAACGCCCCGATGGTCAGAGTCGCACCGTGTGCGAGGTTCAGGACGCCGCCGACGCCGAAGATGAGCGTGAAGCCGATGGCGACGAGGGCGTACAACGCACTGATCATGACGGCGTTGACTGCCGTAGTGAGAATATCTACCATGGTTGGGGGAGCGGGTCAGTTGACCCACGGCGGCGACTGGTACTGCTCGGTCGCGAGATTCTCCGGCCAGATGACCTCTTGGTTGCCCGACTCGCCGCTCTTCCGCCACTGGAGCCAGACCGGCCACGCGTGCTTCTTGCCGTACTTCACGTCGTGGGGGTACCGGTGGTCCTTGCCGTAGTACTCGAGGGCCTCGGCCGTCGTTCCCGTGTACGACATGTTCTCCAGTTCGGGGACGACCTGGTCGGACTCCGTACTCCCGGCCTGCTTCACCGCCTTCGCGTACATCTTGACGGCGTCGAAGGTGATGTAGCCGGTGTAGACCGGATACTTGCCGTAGGCCTTCTGATAGGCGTTCGCGTACGGCACAGTCTTCTTGGTTATCTCGCTGTTCGGCGTCGCGGAGTTCTGAGTCACGGCGTACCGGCACGCGCCGTTGACCGACCCGTAGTACGAGGGGAGTTGCATCGGCACGTGGATGCCGCCGAAGCCGAACGGCCGCTGCTGTTTGGCCCACTGGACCACCGCCGACGTTCCCGTGTGTGCCATGACGACGTAGGCCGCATCGACGCCCGCGTTCGCCACCTCGTCGTAGATGGGCGAGAAGTTCTCCGTCCCGCTGGCGTAGCGCTTGTTGACCGGCACGTCGATGCCCGCCTCGCCCAGCGCACCGTTGAGCGCCTCTGAGATGGGTTCGGTCCACGTGTAGTCCTCGGCGAGGACGGCGACCGAGTCCCACCCCATCGACTCGAAGTTAGCCGTCGCGAAGTCCACCATGTTCTGGCCGAGGTAGTGGGAGTTGACCGGTCCGGTCCGGAAGTAGTACTTGAACCGCTCGTAGTCCTGCGCGACCTTCCGGGACGTTTCGGGGCTCGCCGCTCCGGTGTTCAGGTGGAGCGTCCGCTGTTGAGCGATGCTCGACATCAGGTTCAGCATCACCTCGCTGGTGAACACGCCCGTCGTCAGATCGACCTGCTGGCCGACGGTCAGTTCCTGATACTTGCGCTGGCCCGTCGCCGGGTCCTCCTTCGTATCCTTCACCGAGACTTCGACGTTCGCGCCGAGAACGCCGCCGCCGTCGTTGAGTTGCTTCGCCGCGAGTTTCGCCGAGTTCGCTATCGACGCGCCGATCGGGTTGTTCCCCGGTTCGGGCGCGAGGACGCCGATCTTTATCGGTCCCTGAAGCTGCTGAGATGCCTCGCCCGACTTCGTACTCCCCGTACACCCGGCGAGCGAGGTCGCTGCGACGCCGGTTCCGGCGACCTGCAGGAATCGTCGCCTGTCGAAGACCGAATCGACCTCGCTTATTTTATCATTGTTTTGCTCGCAAGCGAGTTTCCTTCCATTTCCGCCCCCATCTGAGTTTGCGTTACCATCGTTAAGCATCGTTCCGGGTGACAACTTCCATAACGACCGATATAAATGTGTGGGATGATATCACGGTCCATTCACCGGTCTCCGCGCTTCGACGGCGACGACACCCATCGAAGCGGCGTTCGCTCGCGTCTCCAGCGACGCGATTCGCCGGTCGCTCGGTGCGCGTGACACGTACAGCTTTTTCACACATCGGGCACAACCCCGATTCGATGGTCGAGGCGTTCGCAGTCGCGAGTGGCAAGGGCGGGACCGGCAAGACCACGACCACGGTGGCGCTCGGGATGGCGCTGGCCGACGAGTACGACGTCACCGTCGTGGACGCCGACACCGGGATGGCCAACCTGCTGTTTCACACCGGCCTGACCGACGCCGACACGACGCTCCACGACCTGCTGGTCGCCGACCGCGACCCGGACGTGACCGTCGCCGACGCGGTGTACGACCGGTTCGGCATGTCGGTCGTCCCCTGCGGCACCAGCCTCGCGGCGTTCGAGGACGCCGACCCCGACCGACTCCGCGAGGTGGTCGCCGAACTCGCCGCCGACACCGACGTCCTCCTGCTGGACTCGCCCGCCGCGCTCGGCTCGAAGAGCGCGGTCCTGCCCGTCGTGCTGGCCGACCGCGTGGTCGTCGTCCTCCAGCCGACGATTCCCGCGCTCAGCGACGGCCTGAAAGTACAGGAGTACGCCCACTCGTACGGCACCGGCACCGCGGGCGTCGTCTTCAACAAGGTCCACGACCCCGAGGCGGCCGCCGGAGTCGCCGAGAAGACCGAGCGCTACTTCGACGGCCCGACGCTGGCGAACGTGCCCGACGCCGACGCCGCGCGCGCGGCCCGACGCGCCGGCGAACCGCTGCTGGCTCACGCGCCCGACAGCGAGGCGGCCCGCGCCTACCGCGAGGCCGCCCGAAAGCTGGACGTGCGGTCGGGCGAG
Organism: Halorussus gelatinilyticus; assembly: GCF_023238445.1. Taxonomy (GTDB): domain Archaea; phylum Halobacteriota; class Halobacteria; order Halobacteriales; family Haladaptataceae; genus Halorussus; species Halorussus gelatinilyticus. The sequence goes on from NZ_CP096658.1 coordinate 1,991,019, forward strand.
TCGGACGCCGTGGCCGACCGCTTCCGGAGCGCCGTCATCCCGGACTCACCATGACCTCGGACAGTTCCCTCGATTCGGACCGGTCCGGCCGACTCGACCTCCCGGACCTCCCCGACGGTACGCTCGTCCGCTCGCGGGTCGAGTCGGACCCGACCGCGCCGCTCTCCGCGGCGCTCGACCGCCGACTGACGGGCTACGCCGTCCTCGAACCGCAGGACGCGCTCCTGCTGGACGCGGAGGGCGCGGGCGTGGTCGCCTTCGAGGACGGGGTGCCCCGCTTCGCGTACCACACCGGCACGGACCGAGGCGGTCCCGCGGCGCTGGCCGACCTCGCGGTCCCCGGCCCCTACGACGTGGCGCTCCGGGAGTCCGAGGCGATTCTCGCGGACCTCGCGGCGCTCGACCGGTCGGACCTCCGCGTCTCGCCGGGACAGGTCGCCGACCGACTCGCGGGCGACCCCGACCTCGCCGAGCGGACGCGGGAGGTGGCTCCGCCGACGCGGGACGACGACGGGGACGCTGGCGACGGCGCGGACGACGACTCGGCCGGCGCGAGCGGTGCGTCGCCGAGCGCCGTCGAGGCGTTTCTGGACGACGAGGCGAAGATCGACGCGATTCGGGAGCAGGCCCGCGAGGAAGCCAGAGAACGGGCCGAGGAGTGGGGCTTGGACGGGGAGTTAGAGTAGGAGCGGACGACTCGCCGACCCACTCGCCGACGGTCTCCGCCGACCGACCCCGCCAGAACCGCTTTCAGCGACGGACCCGTAGGACCGACGTTATGACCAATCAGCTCTCTCGGATGCAGGGCCAGACCTCGAACGGACAGATGGGGGCGATCGGCTACGTCATCGCGGCGGGGGTCGCGCTGATTCTGCTGCCGGTCCTGCCGTTCGTCGCCCTGCTATGGCTCGCCGTGAAGTTCGGCGGTAGCGACGGTCGAAGGGGAGCGTACGGCGGCTGAACCGAGCGGGCCGGGTCGCTCGGTTCGGTTTCGCGGTTCGGCGACCGTCGTCATGCAGGAAAGTTATTTGGACAGCCGACGGAAGCAACCGGTATGGACTCTCCCGAACTCGTCGAGACGCTGGAACGATACGGGCTGTCGCCGTATCAGGCGGCCGCCTACGTCACCGTGGTCGAGCGAGGGACGATGGCCGCCCAAGAGGTCGCCGACGCCAGTTCGGTCCCGCAACCTCGCGTCTACGACATCCTCCGCGACTTGGAGTCGGAGGGGTTCGTCACGACGTTCGAGCAGGACAAGCTCTACGTGCAGGCGGTAGACCCCGAGGACGCCCTCGACCGCGTCCGGGAGCGCGCCGCGGAACTCGAAGCCGCCGCCGAGGAGATCACCGACCGGTGGCAACAGCCGGCGGTCAAGGAACACACGGTCAGTCTGGTCCAGCGCGGTCGGACCGTCTTCGAGAAAGCCCGCGACGAACTCGACCGGGCGGCCGACCACGCCCAACTCGTCTGCAAGACCGACCACCTCGATTCGCTCCGGCCCGTGCTCGTGGCCGCCCACGAGCGCGACGTGTTCGTGGACCTCACGCTCTACGACGTGGCCGACGACGAGTCGCTCGCGGCGTACGACTTCTCGGAGCTCTGCACCCACACTCAGGTCCTCCGACGGCCGCTCCGGTCGGACCCCTTCGGCGCGCTCATCGACCGCAAGCGAGCCTGTTACTCGTGGTACCCCGCGACCGACGACGAGTACGGCATCTACATCGACGACAGCGCCCACGAGAACATGGTCTGGAGCTACATGATGAACCTCCGGCACGCGGCCGAGGAACACTACATCGCCACGCCCTACGAACCGCCGCTCCGGTTCGGCGCGCTCCGGGACTGCCTGCACGTCGTGGAACCGCTCGTCCGCGAGGACCGGACGCTCACCGCCGACGTCGAAGGGACGTGGGTCGACAGCGGCCGACGGTGCGAGGTCTCGGGGACGATTCTCTCCATCGACTACGCGGGGTTCGACGAGGGCGAACCGGCGACGCCCCTCAACATGTTTGCCGACGCCCGTCTCACCGTCGACACCGGCGAGGAGACCCACTCCGTCGGCGGGTTCGACGCCATCATCGAGGACGTGGAGGCGACGCGGGTCGTGATTACGGACATCGAGTGAGTGCGCTCGCTCGTCAGTTCATCTCCTCTTCTATCGGGGACGGCGACCAGCGCGGTGGGGCTGAAACAAACTGCTCGCAAAAGCAGAACGCTATCTAGTCCGAAGAACTAGCGTCAGCGCCTGCTCCGTGTCGTCGGTCGTCACGCGCACGTCGAAGGCGACCGCCAGCACGTGCGTCCCGCCCGCGCGCTCCTGCACGACGACGCCGCCGTCGGATTCGCACGCGCCGAACTGTCGGTTCGGTCCGCCCGGACAGTTCGCGTCGCGCCACGCCGCGGCCGCGGTCCGGTTGTACGCGACCTGATACACGGTTCCCGACTCGACGCGCGAGGACCGGAGCGCGTCGAGTCGCGGCCGGAGGTGGTCGCGCACTGCGGCCGCGGCCGCAGCGCGCTCGTCCCACGCGAACTCGCCGGTCGCCTCGCTCGTGGCGTCGTGGACCGCCCGCGAGAGGAGTCGCTCGGCGTTCCGGTCGGGCGCGTCGAACTCCGTGCTGGCGGTCACGTCGGCGTGGTAGCCCAGTTGCAGGTAGGCGACGACGACCGGCGCGAGCGCGACAGTGATTGGAGATTTATTTTTCAGCGTATTGGTCTGCGCAGGGCGCAGATTGTCTAATACGGACCTCTACTTTGCCGTCGATCGAAAGGGCTGTGAGCCACCCGGCGTACTTGAAATGCTTATTACTATCGGCAGGGATAGTGAATTTCACTGCGGGAACTCGCTGTCCCCCTTCACTTAGCTGGATGTTATGCGAGGCACCGAACTTGATTGTCGCCTTCTGGCCTTCTTCTGTTGATGCAGAGAACTCTTGATTGAATTCACAGAACCCTTCGCCGCCGCCTCCAACAGCCGATTCGCCTGTTGTTACTTTCTTGTCGGAGCATTCTTTTTGTTGATCGATACTGACGCGACCGCGTCCACGCATCGAGAATGACGAAATCTTTCCAGCGTACCTATAGCCGATAGGGTTCTTACCAGAGACAGAACTGACGCGCTGGCCATTCGGTTTCTCAACTCCACTTGTCGTAGCGAGCTCGAACTGAAGTTGCTCACTATGCGACCTGATATTTATTCCATTGTCGAATCGACAGAATTCGTCGCTGCCGCCCACTTCTACTTCTTCGGCTTCGCTTTCAGACTCTACGCTTCTACTTGTTGTGGACTGTGCACCATTGCCGCTATCCTGCTCGATTTGCCGGTGTACGACTGGAGCGTCTGCGTCACAGTCGGCTGGAACGATTTCGTCTCCATTCATCCGGACTTCCAGCGGCGCGTTCGCACGAACCTCTTGTATCGTCCCGTTGTATGCCCACGTATCGATGCCGCCTTGCGCGACGTAGCCTCTCCCGCCTTCGCCAGAGTCTATGATTTCATCTTCGTCGTCTGGACTGGGGTCTACGATTTCACCGTCGATTGCGAACTGGTACTTGATCGAATCGCTATTATCCTCACAAACGTGCTGGAATTCGAGCGTCTGCGCGTCTGCGCTAACAGTTGATACACTGGTCAGTGTTGCTCCTGCGCCAAGGACGGACAATAATTTGCGTCGATTCATATTTGGATTCTCCCCCCAATCTGGCTTCCACCGCTCCTCCCCCTCGGAGGTATCGAACATCAAGGCTGATGTGAACCATAATAATCAAACCTTGGTTTTCCAACCGTTTGTGGGGGGTGGCTGCTTCACTTAGGAATTTAAATTATAGATGGAATAACATGATGTTTGGTTATAAGATCTGCGAACTGTATTCATCATAGTCATCGAAATTAATTATCGTTCGGTGAGTTAAACAGGACAATTTATTCCCATCTATTTCAGGCAACGTTGCTTACACCGACCCACTGGAACTTCCCATTACGTCCAGCCATGACGACGTTATAATCCTCAACAGTGAGCCGATAGAGATCTTGAGTAGCTTCTTCTCTACCTAGATGTACTGCGGACTGAAAGCCGTCGTTTACTTCTCGGACGTAAATCTGCCAGATACCCTTTCGGACGGTGTATCGAGGTTTGATTCCGAGTTCGAGACAGAGCTGAAGAATATCATTCGCCAAGCGCTCACTTGCTGTATAGTAGGTCTGGCGGTCGTTTCCGTCGCCTGCGATGAGTACTTCTAAGAGTAATCGCTGTTGCTTCTGAGAAAGATTCCAGACGAATGCTGGAAGATGCTTATTATGACTCCCTGCCCCACAGTGATTTTCGAGCAACCTACCGAACACTTTCGATCCCATCTCGAATCGGCGGTCATTAGAGTGGAAATCCAACTGCATCCGCTCAAATAATGACGCAATCGACTGACGATGCCTCTCGTTTTCTTGTGCGATCTTGACTTGTGCTGTATCGCTACTACTTGACCAGTACACGCTACCTTCGGTGATGAACCAGCCGAGGAACTGAATGAAGTCATCACCGTCGAATCGATACGGCCGACGATGGTGATTCGGTCCGGATCGAATCGTGATCTCGTCTGCGAGGGCTTCAATGACCGACTGATGCTCTTTGAACGTCTGAGCGTCGAAGTGGTAGCCAGTATGCCCGTTGTTCCGAATCGGCTCACATCCGTCCGGGAGCGCTGCCCGGAACGTATGCCCGTGGCCATCGTAGGAGACACAGATTTCGTACTCGTCGAGGAAGTCGGTGATGTCGACTGTTTCAAGACGCTTTCTTGGGAGTGACTGCCAGCTATTGATGAATTTGTAGTAGCTTTTCTGCTTGAGGTTCCCAGCTCGCTTGAATCGTATTCTGGAATCCGACTTCGTTCGATATGGTATTCGGTGATCGGGAGCGACCTGAATGTCTACCCGTCGTGCTTCAATAGTGATGAGTTGACCGTCGAACGGCACTGTCCGAACTGCCGTGACAGGTTTCGGTTTGATGATTCGAGAAATCGGATCGAGGGCATAGACCTTCTGGCCTGTCGAAAGGTCGGTGACGGTGGTCAACCCCGTCGTCGTAAGAATCTCTGCCTCAGCGGTAAAGCCACCACCAGCTAATTTACAGGCCCTCTTTTTCTTAGTCGAAGACTCGGGCGTTCGCTGGGTATTACGCTTCGTCAGTTGCCGTTCGACATCTTCAGTCATACGGGTCACGACTTTCCCGTCGATAAAATCTCGAAGTCGCAAGTCGAATTACTTCAGGTCAGATCTGGCTCGATACTCAGGGATTAACGAGTGAGGGTGAGCTACGTCCCGATTAGTCTACGAGTTCCATCTCCTCGGGAAGTCCCGTCACCTTCACCGGGAAGTGCCCTTCGTCCTCGATACAGACGAGCGCGTGACTATACCCCCGCTCAGGTGTCCCCGGCTTGGCTTCACGCAGGAAGGTTGCCTCGCGCTCGTTCAGCCCGAGCTTCTGGCGGTGGTCCCCAGAGAGTCCCGGAAGCCGCTGGAGAATCTTGATTGAGGATTCCTTGGCCAGTACCTCGGCTTTCTCGTGAGCGAAGAAATCGCTCAACTCCTGCGTGATGAGATGGACGCTCAGGTCGTGGTGGCGCGAGTGGCGATACGCTCGCACAAGCCAGTCGAGCGACCCCTCGTTTTCGAGGAGGTAGTGCGCTTCGTCGATAGCCAGAATCACTCGCTTCGAGGACTGCTTTGCGCGTTCGTAGACTGCATCGAAGAGCAACTGCATCATTAGCGCAATTTCGTGGTCTGCTTCGCCCTGCTGGAGGTCGAGATAGGTGACCTTCTCGTCACGAAGATCGATATCGGACTGCCCGCCGAGGTTTGCGTACTCGCCCTGCCCGGTGAAGGGTCGAAGGCCGATTCGGAGGTCGGCCGCCGCGTCTTCCCATTTCTCGCGCTCTCTCGGCGTGGGGTCGGCCGTCGCTTCGTCCGTGAGGAACGGCGTCGCCTCCTCGGTCATCTCGCCCAATATATCGAACACCTCACCGACCGTCGTATCCTCATTTCCGTGTGTCGCCGGGTCGCGGGTGATGCCGCGGCGCTCGTAGGCGACTTGGAGTGCTCGACTGAGAACTGCGCGGCTGGTCGTCTCTAATCCGCTGCCACTCGAATCGAGATGTGCGAAGTACGTCTCGAAAAAGCCCATCGCGCTCGAAAACCGCTGGCTGAATGGGTCGAGGTCGTCCGTCGCTTCGAGGACTGCCGCTGGTGTCGGCTCGATAGCGAGCGGATTCAGCCGTCGCGTCCCACCGACGACGATTCGGTCGGCAGAAAGGGTCTCGGCGAGCCCGCGAAATCCGTCGAGTGGATCCAGTAGGATAAGAATCGTATCCGGGTCGTTTGCGATTTCGCGGAGGTTCAAGAGCTTCGCTGTCACGGACTTTCCCGACCCGATTTTCGCGGCTGCAAGGATGTTGTATCCGTTCGGCCGCTTGAAGCGGTCGACGATGACTGGTGCGTCCGTGGTTGCGTGGAACCCGTAGAGGACGCCCGTCTCCTCGATGACGGTCGTCGTCGAGAACGGGAAGGAGGCACCGAGTGCGCCGCCGAGCATCGGCGTCTTCGCGTCCGGAATTGACGTCCCGATTTCGTCCTTGGCAAGCGGGCTCGCGCTCACCAGTCCCGCGGCTTGCTCGTAATCCACGGTCCGAGTCGTGAGTTGGCGTTTCGCTAGCTCAGTCTGGATTCGCTGGCAGACACGCTCAACCGTCTTCTTGGTGTCGCCCCGAATCGTGATGTAGACGGTGACGTCGAAGACCGACTGTGACCCATCGGTGAGCTGGCCGAGGACCTCACGATGGTCACGGAGTCGCCGGTCGGTCACGTCGATGGACGGGTCACCGTTCTTTTCCTTGCCGAGGCGGACCGTTTCGAGGTCGCGAATCGCGTTCTCGAACTCGGTGATTCCCTCCTCGGTCGCCCGGGGCCGAGCGTGCATTGACAGGTCCACGTCCGCGCTCGGATGGGCCGTGATGGTCTCTAAGAGGCCGGGGTCGGCGGACTCCGGCCAGTCGAGGACGAACAGCGTCGTCGCCCATCGCTCGCCCGAGCGGATTGCGTCTGGCTCGAACTTGACGCTCGACGGTGCGACGAGTCGGGCGTGATGAGCGGTCTCTGCTAGTGCGGACTGCGTTGGCTCGCGTTCGACGGCGGTACCACGAAACGACTGGATGAACGTCTGTAGGAGTGACATTGGTGGTTAGCGAGTACGGTGGTTCTCCGAAGCCTGCGACCCAGAGGTAACGAGGCGCGTTCGGAGGCGGTCGTGGTCGGGCTCGGGGTCGTACTGCGTCCGGCGACCAGTCCACGACTCCTCGACCCAATCTGCGAGTGTCGCGGCCGATACGGGTTCGGCCGTACAGGAATCAAGCCCACGAATAGCGTCCTCGACGGCTTGACGACGTTCGGTGAGGAGGTCGTGTTGTGCGCGTTCGAGTTCGCTCTCGGAGAGACGCGTACTCTCAGCACCGAGGACTGCGAGGAGTCCGCCGATGTAGGGCACGGTTTTGAGTCGTGCGAGTGCTCCGCGCTCGGCGAGTTGGACTTCGTGGACCGAGACTGGAACGAGAATCTGGTACTCGCGGACGCTGGTTCCCCGCCGTCGGAATTCACTCGGGAGTCGTCGGCGATAGACCTCGATGATGCTCCGAAGCTGGTCGTTCGCTCGCACGTCCGCATCGTCTAACCGCTGGTCGTAGCCTGCGACGAGGTCTGCCGTATCGACTTGGCGTGCAGTTGAGCGAATCTGGATGTCGAAGCCGAGCGAGTTCAGCGCACGGCCGAGGGCATCGGCTGCGATGTGCCACTCTTCGTCGGTCGCCAGCGCCATGTTTGCGGGTTCGACTACGACGCCGCCGACGAGCGTTCCATCCTCGCGCCTGACGCCGCCAGCGTCCGCGTCGAATTTCGAGATTTGCATTAAGGTCTCCGTTCGCTCCTCGGGGTTCCGGTTCGTGAGTGTCCGGAGCTTCGGCTGGCGTTTAAACTGGAGAATCTGCGTGAACCAGTTCTGTGGCGTGCGATGGGGTGGCGTCACGACGACGAGAGTCAGCGTTACGGCGAGGATGATAACTGCGCCAAACGCACCGCCGAGAATCGGAAGAATGCCACCCGATGCAACTCCACTCAGTAAGCAGATGAGCGCGAGCGCGACTGTGGGGATGAATAGCTTCAGGTCGGCGAGCGTGTAGTCCGTGTCGATGCCTGCGATTTCGTCGTCTGCACCAAACTTATCGAGAATTCGTCGTCGGGGGTCTGTCTGTGTCATTGTTCAAGGTCGTTGTCAGTCTGCTGTTCGGTCGGTGAGTCGTTACCACTCGCGCGTCGCTGGCGGTCTCTCGTGGATACAGTAGGGCTTGGAAGCAGGGAAATCGGGAGGCGGAGTCGCCATCCCCAACGCCGCTCAACCGTCCGCCGGAGGACGTACAGGCCGCCGACGAGTGGGACGAGTATGAACCCTGCCTGCGTGAGCGGTCGTGGAAGTGGCAGTAGACCGGGTCGGCCGACGAGCATCACGGTGAGTTCGAGGAGACCAAAGGCGAGTGCTGTCCGCGAAGCGAAGACCCACGGCGTTGGACGGACGGGAAAGCCACCCGCGTCGCGGTCCTCGTAGAGCGCCCGTCGAAGAGCGTACGCAACGCCGACTGACCCACAGAGCCACAAGACGGCGGCACCGACTGGCGATCCATCGCGGAATCCGAGAGACAGGAAGACCCAGTCGAGAGTCCCGAGGAGGGCGAGAATGACGAAGCCAGCGAGGAGGTGCCAGCGTGGTCTGTTCGTCCCGTCGTACGATGGGAGGTCTCGACCGCCGCCGCGTCGCCGCTCGCGTTGCACGCCCCGGAGATAGTCACGCTCGCGCTCGGTAACGTGGCCGAAGTAGCCGGTTGCGAGTCCGCCGACGATGAGCCACGGGTTGGCGACGAGGATTGTGCCTACTCCTTGGAGTAGTCTCAGTACGCTCGTTGACCAGCGGAAGCCCGTCTGTACGGAGACGAAGAGCGTACCGACTAACGTGGCGAGCAGTGTCGTGACTACGAGGAATAGGAGGGCTACGCTGAAGACGATGGTCAGTCGCCGGACGAAGAGTACTCGTCCAGCGTAGCTGAAGAGCCGAACTTTCTCGACGAGTGTTCGGAAAAGGGCTCTCGCGTAGAGCGTCGAAAGACCGGGTTCGGCATTCCGTCGTTGCTCGACGTTCCTGATTTTCTGTTCGACTTTCTCGACGGGTTGCCACTCGAAGCAGTCCCAGCAAATAGTAACATGATCGCTTACATCATGAGTGTCACTCAGGCTAGCGGTGTCCCGTACAGAGTGGAGCAAATACATCGTGTGGCCGACATTTCCTTCCGGTAACACAATCGAACCACAGATCTGGCAGTTGTAGTTATCTTGCTCAGCAACTTGCGAGATCAATCGACTTCCGCCATCAACTGGCCGAGAATCTTTCTCCCTCATCGCCTTCCTCGGGTTCCTTCGACGGTATGAACGCTATCTCTATGTCGCTCAGCATATCGAGCGGCTCGGTAACTGTCCTCCGAAGCAATTTTACGTGCGTCGAAGGCCTTGGATTCCTCAGCAGTGTACAGGACGACCGCTTTATCAGAGCGTCTTTCACTAATTCTGTTGAATCCACCTTCGTCAAGCAACCATCCCGAATCTGAGGGTCCCTGACTGACCGATTTGAACTCTCCTTGCCTATCGAAGTACCCAGCATCGTATCGTCGCTGGTCTAACTCGTCCCGAGAGCGAACCTGCTGGAATGACACGCCGTCGGGAATCGTCTTCTCGTACGCGCTCGTCGTCCGTCTTCCAGCAGTAGATCCTGAACTCGTAGATGCACCAGTCGCTTGGCTGTTCCCAGACGTCTGTGCCTGCTCAGGTGTCCGAGCAAGCCCGCTCTTCGACTGCGTTCCGCCTTCCAGCGCGCCAGCAGTCTGCGTTCCGCCAAGAGACCCGCCAAAGCCGCCACTATTCGTCCGAGTGAACGGTGACCCGTCGAGCGGGTCAACCCGACTACCTGCACCAGCGTTCGGAGCGACCGACGAACGTGACCCACTGCCGAAAGACGGTGACGGAATCCGGTCTCGGAGTCGCTGCGCCCCGCGACTAATCTGTGCGCCTGATGCAGCGCCGAGCGCACCTGCTGTGAGCATCGCGAACGGTCGGAGTCGTCTGCTCCCGACAAACAGGAAGACCGGTGAGAGCGCCGCACAGAACCACATCACTAACACGAGGAGAATGTAGGCGAACGAATCGACGCCCGCGAAATCCGAGAGGCCGCTGTCGAGCGAGGAGTGAATCGCGTTTATCACTGGATAGCCGACGCCGAGGATGACGGCCGCGGGAAACGGCACGAACGCGGCCGGGACGAACAGTTCTCGGAGTCGCTGACCGATGCTCGCGACTGGTTGGAAAATCCAGACTGCTGGGAGCGAGAGTGCGATAAGCACAGGCATCGCAGGAATCAAGACGTAGACGGCGAGCCACGACAGTCCGAAGATGAGCGCGACGAAGACGAATAGGACGCCGGTTGAGAGCCACAGCAGGATGGCCCCGAGTCCGGCTGCGACCGCGCCCGAGAGGATGCGCTCGAAACTCGTTGCGATTTGTGCACCAGCAGGTGCGAACCAGTCGGCTAGCCCCGACGAGAGGTAGAGCAGGAATGCACACCAAATCCACGACCCGAGGATGCCAAAGAGCGCGAGCCACCCCTTAAGTTCGAGAACTTTCGCCTGCCGCGCGGTGACGACGTGGCCCGGAAGGAGTGCCCCAGCACGGAAGAACAACATGAACAGCGCCCAGATGCCAAGTCCCGCGGGAAGACCGAGCGTGAACCAGAGGTCGTAGACGGTGTCCATCGGCGCGTTCGTCGGACGGTCGATGAACTCCGGTGTTCCATCGCGGACTGGAACGGGTCGGCTCACGAGGAACTCGACGGCCCACTCGGCGATGTCACGCGAGAATTCGAGGAACCCTCGCGCGAGGTCGTTCACTGCGGCGAGAACGCCGTTACAGATATTTCTGCTAAACGGCCCGAGACCGCTACATGTACCGTCGAAGGCCGCGGGTTCTGCGGTGGCGAACGGGTTTCGAGATTCCGTCGTCTCCTCGGGGGAGTTCGTATCTGTTACTGGATTCGTCGTTGGAGTTGGAGTCGTGGGACTCCTGGTTTGGGTCGACTCGTCGCTGTTTGTCGGGCTTCCGTTGAACGGTTCAATTCGCGGACCCGGTGGCAGGCCGAGGACAGGGGTCGCAACGCTGGTAAGGACGAAGACAACCACGACGACAGTGGGAAGTGAACGCATCGCCGTTCAGAAGAACGGGATGATGTTCACGCACTCGGCGAGGCCGACGCCCGTCGACTGGATAAGCAACTGGATGACGACGGCGAACAGCGGCGTTGTCACCGCACTGAATGTAGCGCGATTCCGCCAGTTCTTCACGGATTCGACAGATTGGGGATCTTTCGGAAAGGCCGCAGCGTTGTGTAGGATGTAGGCGAGAATCGCTGAGGCGATCATGAGCAAGCCGACGAACAGCGGTGCGGCGAAATTGATTGTATCTGCCAGCGGCGTCCCGCAGAGATCGCTTCCGACGACCTGTTGTGCGCTGGCAGTGTTCGAGACGAGTGCTAAACCGGCGACGCTACCGAGTGCGTACGCCGCAACTGGTTTCGAGAAGCGACGAGGGCTCTCTGGCATCGAGGACAGAACGTCTGGAAGTCGAACGCGATTCGTCAGTATCGGAATGGGGGTGGGAAGTCGCATGGAACGATGACCCACCGCAGGCTCTGTGAGGCGCGTATGGACAGGCTATCGTCAATTTCCTCCGAACCTGCGGGGGTAAGTTAGCAGACGATGCCCTATATAATAAACCTGTATTATGAACGTGGGGAAAATCAGCCAGAATGAACAGAGTAACGCGCTAATACCTCTGCTTCGCTGTCTTTTTCTAAGTGAGTTTGCTGAATACTTCGAAGGATTTTGGTCAGACAGTCGGTCGTGACTCTATCGAAACTCCTCGCGGAGTTCTCGTGAGCGTGTCCGAATCGTCATCGTGGTCACGTCTGCCGCTTCGGCGACGCTCCGCTGTGTGAGGAACCGGTCTTCGCGTTCCGATGCGAGATACAGACACGCTCCCGCGAGTCCGACGGGCTTACGACCCACGTGGAGATTCGCGTTGACCGCTTGTTTTGCGAACTTCATCGCTTGATATCGAATTGCAGTCGGAGCGTCGCACATCGACGCGAGTCGCGGGACGAACTCGGTCGGAAGCGGTGGCTTCGCTTGCAAGCCGAGTTCAGCGTTCAGGAACTGATATTGACGCCGAAGTGTTTGCTCTTCACAGCCAGCGACTTCTGCGACTTCCGAGAGGACTCGCGTACAGTCTCCACACCGGCACGCGGCATAGACGCTCGCGGCCGCGACGGCATCAATCGACCGACCTTGAAGACCGTCCCGATGAGCACTCCGGAAGTAAGTGCAGGCTCGCTCTCGGACTGAGTACGGCAAGTCGAGAGCGCTCGTGAGACGACCGATTTCCGTGAAGGCAACCATGAGATTCCGTTCTGATTTCGACCGATAACGGGCACTACCGTGGTGACGCCGTAACCGTGAGAACTTCCGTCGCTTCGCGGACGAGAGTTCGTTTCCGCGTCCGTCTCGCCACGACCCGATTTCACTCGAGAGGCCCCGGTCGTGACGCGTCGCCGAGAGTGGACTGCCGGTCTGTTCGGTGGTCTCCTCGTCGGGATAGCTGGCTTGGGTCGCGCTGTGGTCGATTCGGTACTCGTCGGCGATGAGACCGCACTCCTCGCACGTCGTCTCGCCGCCGACCGTTCGGAGTACGCCGTCGCACTCGGGACACGTTTCTCGATTAATCGTCTTTCCGTCGTCCTCGTCGAAGCTTCGCTCGTAGATACGTTGAACACTCATTTGTTGGCTCCACGAGGCACTATTCGGGGTGCCCCGCACCTCTCAGGGGCACAAAACCGACGGAAGACGCTCGTCGCTATTACAGCCTACAGCGAGCCGATATGAGAATCAAATAGAGAAGGTTTCGATCACAGAAAAGTGAAGATTCTCAGTAGCCATCCGGGAAGTCTTTTCGCCCGCTTCGGTAGCACTCCCAACAGGGGAAGTCACTCCGAAGGTCCGCACAATCGCACTCCTCTGCTTGCTCTTGGTCGTCGCTGTCTCCGTCTTCTCTCGGGGTGTTCTCCTCGTGCTTCGATGCGGAGGAGATGCCACCGTCCGCGACGAGTTGCTGGCGGCGGACGGCGTTGAGAATCGGTCGCCGAATCGCGACGGCGATTCGATGCTTACACGCGCCGTCGTATTTCGCGTCTGCCGGGCAGGTACATGTAGTCGGCACACCCTCAATGACTTCAACGAGATATTCGTGATCTTCAGGATTGGCGTAGCTATTGTTCCGGACCTGAACGCCGTCCGCTGAGAGCGCGAATTCAAGCGCCTCATACTGCGCTCGCTTGACTGTTCGATTCGTTACGTCTAGTTCTCCGAATGGATTTGTCGACATTGGTTCTACGAGGGGATTCGATGTCTTTGAGGCCCCTCGCCCATCAGGGGTCGATATAATTGGGAGTGCGAACTCGTGGCTAAGTAGGTCTTGGAGGAATTTTAGGGGAGTTTGGCTCTGTTGAAATCCTATTGGTTAGACATCTTTCTCGCCGAAACAGCCGTTAGGTAGGACTGCGTGTCGAGCAAGTCGAAGCTTAAATCTACAGAAAGAGTTTATGCCGTTTTGTCTATGGAAATGTATGGTCGTTGAATTGCGCAACAAGATTCTGGTTGCCGGCGGTGCAGTTGCCGTTGCAGTCGGTGCGTATCTTCCTTGGCTGAGGATAAATCCAAACCTGCCTCCTGACGCCGAGGTCCCGACAATCAACTACACCGGTATGGGTGCCGGATTTGAGGGGTTCGACTTCGTACTACTCGGTGCAGTCGGGCTTGTCCTTCTACTCCATAGTAGCAGCTTCTGGACCCCGATACGTATTGTGACGGGAGTTGGAGTGGCGGTGTTTCCGGTGTACTATCTTTCCTACTCTACGTTGTTTAGATTCTCCGCCACGTTCGTGCCCGCACTTGGTTGGTACCTCACCGTTCTTGGTGGCACTCTGCTCTCTCACGGCGGAGGACGCCAACTACCATCCCTGATTCACCGGCTGAAGGCGACAGCAACTCTGAGAGAGTAGTCGGCTGTGTTGTTCAACCTGTTCTCTCTATTGAACGGTCAGAGTGTCTTGTCGATGTTGGAGTGAGACAGCCGACAGCGAGTTCACGGAACTACTTTCATTAGTGTCGTAAACGGACGAATGCACCATATTTCCGGTTCAGGCGAGAGTTCAACGTCTCGCTCTGACTGCGTTGCCCGGAGGGATTGGTGTCCAGCCGAGCGTTCCACGCCTTGTGGAGTGACGAAAATTCACGGTGCTTGATAAGCGGACGAGCACCCTCCTCGCGGGCTAACGTGCGAATCTTCTGGTCGTCGTAATGTGGATATCGAGGATAGCATTCGCTCTCGTGTCCATGAGGAGTGTCACTTTCAACTATTGAATCGTCAGCTTCGGTCGTTTTGTGTAGTGTTTTGAGGCGTAACTACGGTCAAAGACGGAGGCATCAATCCCGACAAACTGTTAGTCGGGAGGAGTGTGACCGAGAGGTTGAGAAGGACGCGCCAAACTAGCATATCGAGTCGGTTGAACGCCTTACACAATGTCGAGGGAGAGGTGGCATTCATCATGATTGCCGTTCTGCAGTATCGACACTCGTAGGCTACGGTGGTCGAATTTTGCTGTCCAAGAAGTAACTGCCCCTAAGGCCGTCTCTTAATAGTCATGTCTTTGGTTAAGGGTTCGGTCGCGCTGGGTAGGGTTCCACGCTTTCGAAATATAAAAATCATGTCACTATACAACATTTCCGTTATGACGTAAAATATATGTATTGTGGGGATACAATACCTACCTGCGTTATTCGGTCGACACGGCGATGCTCGAGGCTCTGGGCAAGTCTGGCACCTTGCACGTTACTTTCCAACCTCGGACGAAATTTTTGGTTCCATGTCGGCCACTTTTTATAATGGATGCTACGAGTTTGTCAAATCTGTGAGTCGGCAACTGAGTAATTTCTCTCCCAGTATCTACAGTATGTGGAGAGCGGAGTCTCTTACAAAAAGATGGATGGTGAAATAAATACATAAAATTTTCCCTAAATATAATTTTACGTTATCGCTGGCTTCTAAACGTGCTTCTTAATGCCAGACAAAGCATTCCATCGACGGCTCATTTTGACACCTGTATTAGTCAGTAGCCATAAAAGATATTACGCTGTTCTGTTTTGAGCGAACTATGCCAAAGTGCCAGAATTGTGGTGGGTTCGTCACAAAAAGATACGTGAGAGTCTTCACACCCTCTGATGTTGAAAAACCTCGAGTTTGCCCATCATGTGAAGACCTCGTCCGAGAAGGAGCAGACGTGAGAGAAGCACGATCACCGCGCCAATAGAACAATACTTGGGGGGTGACAAGTCAACACATTCATCACCAAAAAAGAGGGAATGTCAACGACGGTGAAGGAACACCCCTGCTATTAGTAGTGTTCCTATTGCAGTCATAAGGTCGAATCCTGGGACTCCCTTTTCAGAATTCGTCGATGTGGCGGTGTCAGTCGCTGTCTTATTTGGAGTGATGAGCGAAGAACTCGTTGTCTTAATAGACGTTGTCGTTTCCGTAGCAGTCGTTGTGGACGATATATCTGGGGTGGTAGTCGGCGTCTGGGCTGACGTTGTGGAGGTAGTGTTCTTTGAAGTGGTTCGTGTCGTGGTTGACTGAGTAGTTACTGTCGTTTTGGTAGTGTCGGCAGTAGTAGTACTAGTTTCTTCAGCTCCGCTATTTGAACTACTAGTAGACGTGGTTGTCTTTTTGTCTGTGACCGTTAGAGCCACGCCGTTGCTAATTCCGAGTATTTCTTTCTTTCCTTCTTTGAACGCAGTGTCACTTCCTTGAACGTATGCATACAGTCGGTGGTCACCCGTCGGAATATCCTCAAGTGAGACTGATGCTTGATACGAATCGGAGCCACTTTCTGCAGCTTGGACCTTCTTTGTCTTCCCATCGGTCGTGAAGACGACATAGACTGCGTTCGGTGATTCAACATCTGTACTCTTTGTCGCTGAGATGTCAACTGTGACCGTAGACCCAGACGTGGCTGTCTTTGGTGCGTCGACGCTAATGTCATAGCCACTTACGACGACCGGGAAAATGTCTTTGTACTCGCCATTTTTGTACAATAGGAGCATGTACGACCCTGGCTTGTATCCCGTGAAATCGAAGGTAACTTGGCCGTCTCCCGTGCCATCTCTATCAGTGGTGATCTGGCGTTTCCGATTACGGAGTTGAACGGTGTAGTCTGTCGCTTCGGGAGCCGAGACTGAAACCGTAAGTGTGCTCCCAGGAGCTGTTTTTGCAATGCTTGACACTGTATGTTGGGTGCCATCAACGGTCACCTGACTAGTGGGTGTGTCGACGCTATTAGAAACGGTAAGGCTATATGATTCGGTGAGTGCGGTCGGGGCCCCGACACTGAGGCAGAGACCGATAATGAGTATTCCGAGGACGAGGCGGCGTTTCATAGCGTGTCCATTCCTTCTGAGGAACTGTAAATAAATATTCTTCTCTGAGTACAGGAGCTCGGAGAGCAGATGAAACTACAATGGAAGTTCTCTAATATTGTATTTGAGAGTTTGTCGTAATTCTCCAACAGAGAAAGCCTTATACTTGTTCGTTATGAGACATCCAATGAGACTGTAGATGTTCAAAAAACCAATCAAAGGATTGAGTCAATTTATAACTGTCTCACTGGTTGTAATGCTCGTCCTTGCACCGCTCTCAGCACCGGTCGGTGCGACATCCGACTGGACGGTGCCCGACGACGAAACAATAGAAGCCGGAAATGTATCCGTATGGGAACAATCAATTCTCCCACTCCGAACGGATACATCAAACGCAGACACAAAGATTGACAACGCCGCATGGTACGTCGAGAAACCAAGCTCGGACTTCGGATCAGACAGTACCTCCCTCAACAAAGAAA
Source organism: Halorussus gelatinilyticus (assembly GCF_023238445.1). Taxonomy (GTDB): domain Archaea; phylum Halobacteriota; class Halobacteria; order Halobacteriales; family Haladaptataceae; genus Halorussus; species Halorussus gelatinilyticus. The sequence goes on from NZ_CP096658.1 coordinate 2,008,157, forward strand.
CCGTTGGTGTCTTCGACGACGAAACCTCGATTAAGGTTCGGTTCAACGCAGACTACACCTCAAAACCGAGCCAACTTGCAGGCGAAGACATGACGATCGTAGCTGCGCGAGTTAGTCCGGATACGACGACCACGTACCCAAGCATCGACTCATACACGGATATCTTGGACATCCTAAACGCAACGTCCGAAGACGATGTCCGAGATAACGCCACGACCGAGAAACTGAACCGGAACGTCACGTTCCTCAGCAAAAACCCACTCACAATCGATAGCCACGGCGATGGACTGTTTGCCTTCGACCCGCCGCGAGCCGGTGAATACGTATTCTTCGTTGCAGACGGCACGATGGCTAACTCCGGGCTTGACGTGAACAACGGCAACCTCACCATAACTGGTAAGCCGACGATTGTCGGTGTTGAACGAGCGATGGTTCACAACAAGCCATCGAGTGCGTCCCTCGAAACCCCATCGCCCGCACGCGGAGATGACCTGACGTTCGGTGTTGACAAAATCTCTTCAATGAACGGCGACGATGTTCAGCAAGCTGTTCTCGTCTACGACGAAGAGACTGGATTCGAAGACCAGCGGTTCACCCTAAACGTAACCGGCAACCCATCGAACATCACTGAACTCTCCGAAAACACGACACTCAAACACTCGATTAGCGAGGTCAACGGTGTCGCCCGCGTTGAAGAGGGCACCACGTTCTTAGATAAGGACGTGTCCGGCCAGTACAAAGGTTCACCTGGAGTCACCTCCATCATTAACTTCGTCACGGAGAATACGGATCGAACTATCCCGGACAACGAAACCATCGACGGCGTAGGCGACCCCACGCTTGACGGGTCCGTAACCGCCGTCTCCGGAAAAGACACGACGATTACCGTCCAGACATTGACGAACTGGTCGTCAGACACCTACCGCTGGGTTCACGTCGCGGTCAACGAAGATGGTGACATCCGGACTAACACGGACACCTTCACGCTCGAGAAATCCGTCTACAGTGTCTCGAACGTCCAGTTCACGCCCGACAAAATCAAGGCTGGCAAGTCCATTAGCATCACTGCAGACGTCACGAACATCGGGAACGAGAAAGTCACTCGTGACGTTTGGGCGTCCTACCGGAAGACCGGCACATCTGATTGGACCGAACTCAACCGGACACAGGTCACGCTGGCAGGTAAAGCATCGAAGACGGTCACCCTGACTGGCGCAATCCCGAAGAAGGGCACCTACGAGATCAAGGTCAACGGTAACATTGCATCTGACACTGTCACCGTCAAAGCCAAAGGCGGCAATGGCGGCGGTGGCGGCGGTGGCGGTGGCGGTGGCGGTGGACTTGAACCGCCGCAGTCCGTCGAGACGATTCAAAAATCCGATGGTAGTGTCGTCGCTGATATTCGAGGCGGTCAGGCTGGCGAGAGCATTCGAGTGAACATCCCGAGCCAGCAGGCGACGAAGGTGAGCGGCATCACCTTCGACAACCTTGAGGTTAAGCTGAAGAACAGCAACGCACACTTCAAATTCAATATTAATTCCTTCTCGAGTCGGCCCGCCTCGGTGCCGTCGGATCCGTCCAACGTCGCAGTGAAGGGCTACCTGCAGGTCGAGAAGAGTCTCATCTCGAACTCCGAGATCGAGCAAGCAACAATCAGCTTCAGTCTGTCGTCGAGCCAACTCAGCGAATACAGTACGCCGAATAACGTTGTACTGTACCGCTACCACGACGGCTCGTGGCAAGAGCTTGAGACCACGTTCATTGGGCAGGAAGGCGGCCAGTACAACTTCGAGGCTGTGACGCCTGGCTTCTCGGTGTTCGCGATTGGCGAGAAGCAACCCTCGATTAGCGTCTCGAACGCTGAGCTCGGTCGTTCGGAAGTCACCGTTGGTGAGACGGTTGAGGTGACTGCCGAACTCACGAATGACGGTAATGGCGAAGGCACGTACACTGTAGAACTCACCGTTGGCGGTGACGTTGTGGCAACGAAAGACGTGACCGTCAAAGGCGGCGAGACGAAGACAGTGACGTTCAACTACGAGGCGAGTGAGACAGGTGAGTTCGAGGTGTCGGTCGATGATGCCTCGGCTGGCACGCTCACCGTCGTCGAAGATGACGACTCGGACTCCGACGACTCGGATTCGGACTCCGACGAAACGGAGACAACGACCGCTGGACCCGGTGACGACAAAGATTCAGACGGTGGCATCGGTGCCATCGGCATCTCGATCGCCGTTCTCGTCATCCTCGGTCTCATCGGTGGTGGACTCTACTACTTCCGCGACGACGTTGAGATGTACCTCAACGATTACGTCGGCAAGTAGGCAGTCCGCTTCGACACACTACTTTCATTTTTTGACGCGCTCCCTCATGCTTAGTCGTGGACTATCTGAATTGAGGCGCTAAGGACCTTCCTCAACGAGCGACCGAAGGGAGTGAGTCGGGAGGGGATACAGCGCCGCACAGTCGAGGATTTGGACGCGAAGGGTCTGATCGAACTGCCGGGCAACTCGCGGAATCGAGCAGGCGCGGCGTGGGGAACGTTCCTGCGGATGCTCGAATACAAGTGTGAACGCGAAGGGACGCACTTCGTCGCGGTAACTCCGCGCGGAACGACCAAAGAGTGTGCATCCTGCGGCGTCTCAACAGACAAGCCGTTGTGGGTGCGCGAACACTCGTATCCGGCGTGTGGGTTCGAGGCGGATAGAGATGCAAACGCGGCGTGGAATATTCGTTCACGCGCTATCAACAAGCGGTTAGGAGCGGGATGCTCCGAATCAACGCCTGTGGAGACTGCACTCCTTACGGATACGTCGGTATCTGCAAAGCGCGTCGTGGAAACAGGAAGCCCCACCTTCAAGGAGCGAGTCGCGTCAGCGGCGAGCGAGTAGGGTGGGGTAGTTCACTCGTTGTCCGGTGTCGGTTGCGTCTGAGTATCTTCTTTCAGGTAGTAGTACATCGAGAGGGTGATGAGTGGTGTGACGATGAGCCAGAGGACGTATTCGAACCACATCTCCTCAAAGACATTGATTTGCAGTGATATCTGGCCCCCTTGGTAGAATGCAAGCCACCATACGAGGTAGACGAACACACTGAGTGCGAACATCGAGAAAATGCCGAGGATTTCGATAACTTCCTTGAGCGTCGATTTCGAGACCATTTGTGACTGGTAGTGAGTTTTAGCTGGGTTGGGTCAGTTGAGTTCTGGTTGGCTTGGAGACCGGATGTAGACTCCCGCTTGCGTCACGCAATATACCATGGGGATAACGGTGTTTTGTTGTATGGGTCCTGAGATACGCTAAGCCTCGACTCAACTATGTTAGCGTCAAATTGGCCGTACTCGACATCGAGCGTGGCAAATTACTATCGGTGAGTGTTTCTGAGACCCGTCTCAGTGAACAGCGTTAGTGCGAGATTGGAGGGGTGTGCATGAGGTAGATACTGTAGCTGTGAGTACGTCTCAATCCTTGAACCAGCAGTACGATAACATTTAACTGTGGTTCCCCGAAACGGTCAGAACAACCAAGATATAGGGGTTCGCTATCCCCGACTCACTTTGTTAAGCAAGCTATGCAACATCAAAACGCCCCACCCTCCACATCCGAATCATCCCCGTCCACGCCCGTGATTGCAGACTGTGAGAACGTCACGCGAACATACACACGCGGTGGAAACAGCCGGTTCTTCGGATCCTCGTCAAACGACCGGCCGACGGTAACGGCCCTCGAGGACGTGAGCCTTACAGTACATCGAGGTGAAATCATCGGACTCGCGGGCCCGAGCGGTAGTGGCAAATCTACACTCCTCCATCTACTTGCCGCACTCGACACCCCAACCGATGGGACGGTCACCGTCGATGGAAAGGATACGAGCACGCTCTCCGGTCGAGAGCGAACCAGACTGCGGCTTACGACAATCGGCATTGTCTTCCAGCGCTTCCATCTACTCCCCGCCCTCTCGGCAAAATCGAATGTTGCACTACCTCTTGTTGAACAGGGGCTTGGGAAAAGGGCGCGCCACGACCGTGCGACTGATCTCCTCGAGAAGGTTGGCCTTGGTGATAGAGCTACCCACAAGCCCGGTGAATTGAGTGGCGGAGAGCAACAACGGGTTGCGATTGCGCGCGCACTTGCGACGGATCCCGATCTCATTATCGCAGACGAACCGACCGGCGAACTCGACACCGAGACGGCGGGGGCGATTCTTGAGGTCTTCGAGGGGCTTGCGAACGACCGCGCAGTCGTTGTGGCGTCCCATGATGACCCGACGCTCGCGATTGCTGACCGCCGAATCGACCTCCAGGATGGACGCGTGGTATCCAATGGCGACTAATTCATCACACGGGCGACCGTCGCGAGTGAAGCGATGGCTTGGGCTCGTTGGCGTTGGCCTGCGACGCGTCCGCGAGAAAGCGTTCGTCACCGAGTCTCGTCGAGTCGCGTTGAGCGTCAGTGGTGTCGCCATCGCCATTGCGCTCATGCTCATCGTTACTGGTGTTGCACTTGGACTGTCCTCCCAAACGACCGTAGGTGGGGATTCAGTTGATTACTGGATTACACCAGAAGCAGGCTCAACCTCGACAATGGTCGTCTCCACGGACGCCCCACAGTTCGGGGCTGTTCATCCGACCACTGCACAACTCACCCAGAAAGAGGAGGTGAGGTACGCAACGCCAGTGCTCATGCACGCAATGGAGATGCATACGCCCGGTGGTGAAGACGAGAGTGAGTACGTCATCGTCATTGGTGTTGTCGCTCACTCCGACGTAGAGGTCGCCGGGTTATCCGCAGGTCCGATGCACGCTGGTGACCCCTATTATGCGAACGGCACCTACAACGGAACGTGGACCGGGGAAGCAGTGGTGTCGCCTGCGGCCGCAGAACTTCTCAACGTCACGAACGGCACGTCCTTGATTCCGACAAGAGGGGCACGGGGGAATCAGACACTCACGGTGACTTCGATTGGCCGTGAGGGCGTCAGCACTGGAATGGGCCAACTACCGGTCGTTCTCGTCCATTTGAGTGAGGCCCAGCAGTTGACGGGGGCGACAACCGGCGACCAAGCCGACCAAATCTTAGTTGATACGAACGCACGCAATGTGAAGTCTCAGTTGGAGAACGTCTATCCGCGCTCAACAGTGATGGCCCGAAGCGGATTAACGGCACAAAACATGTCGTCAGGACTTCCGCTCGCGATGAGTGTCGCCGCATTGTGCGTGGCCGTCATTGTCGGCACGCTCTTCGTCGGGACGACGATGGGTCTCGAGATCACGGCTGACCAACAGCAGTATGCACTGATGGGCGCGCTCGGCCTCCCCTGGCGTAGTCGTGCCGTTGTCGTGCTCGTCCAAGCTCTGATGGTGACGATTGTCGGCGGTATCTTTGGGCTTGCATTAGGGTATCTGGGTATTGAGGTGACGAACCACCTCGCCCAGCAGTACATCGCACCGTCTGCCATCGCTGTCGCCCATCCAATACTTGGTGTGTGCGGAGTTGGTGTCGCCGTGCTCATCGGGTTGCTCGCCGCACCCTATCTGTTGTGGCTCACGAAACGAACGTCGATTCTCGACCAGCTCAACACCTAACATGCGCCCACTCACCAAACTTCGCGCCGTCCTCGGCATCACGGTCGCACAGCTCACCCACGAACGAACACGGACCGTCTTAGCCATCTTCGGGATTGCACTCGCCGTCCTCTCAACGACACTTCTCGCAAGTGTTGGATATGGTGTCGTCGAGACTGGCCAACAGAAATTCGACGCCTCCGGGCGCGACCTCTGGATAACCGGTGGGCCCGTACAATTGGCCCCCGGAAGTGTCGGTGGATTCGAGAACACACTAACGAACGCACATGGCATTGCAAGGAATCTCACCGCTCGTGAGGACATCCGGACTGCGGAGCCGATGGCCTTCCAAACAGTGTACGTCGGCACAAACCCAGATGACCTACAGACGATTGTCGGAGTAGGGGTTCGAGGAACAGGTAGTAGTGGTTCTGCCCAGATTACCAGGGGAGCGGGCTTTACTGGTCCTGACCGCCATTACGCTGGTGGAAGTTACGATGGGAAAATGACCAGAGAGATTCTTATTGGGCCGAGAACAGCAAATCTGCTTAATGTCTCGGTCGGGGATACAATCCATGTTGGAGGCACGGTTGTGAGTGCTCGTCAGAACGAGTTTACCGTGATTGGTATCTCGCCGACGTTCTCGCGGTTCCTTGGAACACCGAGTGTCACGCTACGATTGAGTGAACTCCAGGAGCTTACAGGCACAACTCAGACGGATCCTGCGACGATGATCACGATTGACCTTCGTTCGGGAGTAGATACGGCTGCTATCGAACAGGAGCTTCAACAGAAGTATCCACAGTATGATGTTCGCACGAACCGCGAGCAGCTACAGTCGATTCTTGCGGATAAAGCCGTTGTTCTCGCAAGTGGCCTGGTGCTTGTCATTTTGGCTGTTCTTGCGGGTGTTGCGTTGACGGCGAATCTACTCGCGTTGCTTGTGTATCAGCAACGCCAGCAGTTAGCTGCGGCAAAGGCACTCGGCATCTCTTCGTCAGTGCTTATCGGGACTGCAGCAAGCCAGGGACTCTTGCTCGGCCTGCTTGGTGGCGCTGTCGGACTTGGGATTACGCCATTTGCCGGTGCGGGGTTGAATATGGTTGCCGCCCGACTCGTTGGATTCGAGGGGCTTGTTCAGACACCGGATCTCGTGTTCGGCATTGGTGCCGTTGTCGCTGTCGGGATCGGGATGATCGGCTCGCTCGTTGCCGGATGGCGGGTAGGTCGAGTCCAGCCGTTAACGCATCTCGAAAGCTAATGTCGGTTGCTGGTTAGTCGCTCTGTGTTACCGGCCAGCGGTCTTCACCCCGCGAGAAGCCTACGAACTCGAAGCACGCCAAGATTGAGAAGCTCGATACAGTACTGAGGAAACGCAGCCGGACTCAGCATGCGGAATAGCCGCTTCGAATTGCTGGATACACGCATCTCGTCCTCTATATGGGTCTTGATTTGCTAGCAGTTATCGCTCAAACAGCGATCACAGACGAGGAGACGCCCTTGGATACTGGCCGCTGAGGACGAACCTTGGTGTGAGACATCAATAGGTGTAACGGGCACGTATTCCCGGTAGTACACACACCGCTCGATTGCAGCAATACAGTCGGTCATACCAGCCAGTTCCCGTCATCGTATGCAAATCTTCCCCTTTCCAAATAGTTGGATTATTCCTCACCTCTGATGATACTCTCGATTCGTTGTCCCGAGAATTTGCGTCTCGCTACTGGAGAAGAAGACGAAAGACCCACAACGGCGCTCTTTGAAACCCGAATCAATGTGGCCATGGGGACATCTGGGCGTGGGCTATCTCTGTTACGTATTTTGGGTTCACGGAAGTGATAGCCGTGAGCAGACATTTCTGACGCTCCTCGCTATGGGGTTTGGGACGCAGTTCCCCGACATCATCGACAAGCCTCTTGCATGGAGCTTTGAACTCTTACCTTCTGGTCGCTCGCTTGCTCACTCACTGCTTACAGCATCGCTTATCCTTGCAGTAGTATACTGGATTGGGCATCGCCGCCATCGCACAGACCTTGTTACCGCATTCGGTATTGGCTATCTCTCGCACAGTTTCGCGGACCTCGGCCCGACAGTCGTATTCGGTCTTCTCTACGGTGATATGAGTCAGGTACAGTGGACAACGTATCTGCTCTGGCCTGTGCTTCCGTCACCGCCGTATCCAAGCGATAGCGCATTCATGGACCACCTCATGGCATTCAGGTTTGAACCATATGTGATCGTACAGTTCCTCATATTTGGTGTGGGCATCTTTGTCTGGATAGCGACCGGGACGCCAGGCCTCAACTCGGTCCGTGACCGTATCACGCGATGATTGCGTGAGAACGCCTGCAATCGTGGTTGATGGCCGGAAGCGAGATATCCGTTGACGAAGTGAGGTTTAAGTTCTGCTCTCCAAACATATACCTATCATGAAGGTCGCAGCTATCGGCGTCGGCGGTGCAGGTGGCCGCATCGTCGATGAACTCGCCCGAGAGAACAAGAGCCGCTCAGTCTCATATCTCACCACCGCTCAGGTCCTCGACACAGAGTTTGAAGACCTTTCAGCGCTCACGACGATTCCCGACGACGCATGCCACAACTTTGGCCATCTTGAGACACACGGGACCGGGACGGACGGCAATCGGACAAGTGGTATTGCGGCCATCAAAGAAGACCTTCAAGAAGTGCGTCGTGAAATTGAGTCAGCAATTCCGTCCGAGACTACTGCTATCTTTGTCGTCGCAGGACTTGGCGGTGGGACAGGCTCAGGTGCCACATCCCATTTGGTGCAAGCGCTCCGAGAAATCTTCGAGATTCCACTCTATGCCGTCTCTGTTCTCCCGGCCGGGAACGAATCGATTCCCCCTGAAAACACGGCTCGTGGACTCAAGACAGTCAGTGAAGTCGTAGACGCCCAAATCGTCTTCGATAACGACAACTGGATTGGAAGAGACGACACGATCTCCGAGAACACTGCTGAACTGAATCGTGTGCTGGCTGAGCGACTTGGGACGCTCTTTGCTGCTGGTGAGGCTGAGACGGCTTCAGCTGTCGGTGAGCGCGTCATCGACGCGAGCGAGATTATCGCGACACTCGACCGGAGTGGGTTCGCGACACTTGGGTATGCTCAACAAGATCTCCAACCTGACTCTGCAGACCAGACTGGATCACTTCTTAAAACGGTTCGCGAACGTCTGTTTGGCGGAGAGAATGACACCGTTGATGAGGTAAAGGCGATTAAGGCAGTTGAGACGACACTGCGGCGAGCCGTGAAGGGAAAACTCACGTTGGAGTGTGATCTTCCGGCCGTAGAGACTGGCCTCCTGATTGTCTCTGGACCATCGGAGTGGCTTCATGGAGACGCGATTGCTGATGGTCGTGCGTGGCTCTCCGAGGAAATCGAATCTGCTGAGTTACGAAGTGGTGATGCTCCACTACAGACGGAATCACAGCTCATGATACTCGTCTTGTTAGCAGGCATTTCGGCGCATCCTCGAATTGAAGACTTGCAAGCAGTCAAGGAGTAGTGGTCTCTGCTTTTCGCGTCTGCGCGGGGTTATGTGAGAACCGGTCGGGAATACCGGTTCGAAAACGGTAGTCCGAGTCTATCTACCGATAACGCATACCTGCTGTGTCGTACGCTTGCTGCCATCCGAGTTCCGCTTTTTTGCTATATGACGTGACTCGCTGTAGTGAATGCCTTCTACAACGACCACACCCCAACGATGACAGTTTCTATACAAATAATTGGCTATTGATAGCAGTGACTACTTTAACAAAAACAATACTCAATCCTGGATGAAACGGCAATTTCCAGAATTTACCGATCCTGGAGCAGGTCTCACTAGGCACGATTTTTGTACGCGTCGAAAACGTTAGTATATTTAGTATTGTATTGATGGGTGATAAATACGGGGCACGTACTTATCGATACTAGCGATCCAGTTACAGATATTGTTCTGAATAAAGAATTGCATTACCAAGTGCTGTTAATCGGGGCTCGCAGCGGCGGAATTCTTGTGATTGTTTTCGGTTGGGTCTGCCGGTTGGGAAACCATCCTATTCGCGCGGGTTGGTCCGAGATCAGCGATCTTTCGTTCTGTAGCACCTCGGACGGTTCGGTAAGTTCCTAAATTGGTAGTCGATGGCACCGAAGCGTTGATAATTAGATTCTGACTAGTGGGTCGCTGACGACGCCCACCCCGCGGGTTCCTCAAAGCACTTTGGAGTACTCGCAGACGAACAGGCTACTGCACACGAGGCAGAAAGGGAACCGCGATTGTGCCATATCGACTTCTATCCAGACGACGAACGGCTCATGCTCGTCGACCTGGACGACGTGATTGATGTTCGAGACGACGGGACTGGTGTGATGACGCGTGAGGGGTGGGACGTCATCCAGTCACTCGGCGGGGACTAGAGATGCCGCGGTCGATGACCAACATGCACGTCTTCGTGAAGGGACATTCCTAGCGACGTAGACCGGCGGAAGATTATAGAGGATCTGAACGAGGGGGCACGTCGAGATCTACGGCTATCCGGCCAACGGTCGGGTAATCTGGACGACTTGGCTGCACATCAAGGACACACCGCAGCATACTGTCCCCGAAGCGCAGGACGTGACCGACGAGTTAGTCGATAAGTACGTCGATGAGGAGGATCATCTAAGCGACTAGGAACAGGCCGATTCCGTGATTGAACGGTACAAGTCCAAGTCCGAGTCGATCAGAGTGGGGGTCATCAGTCGAAATACTACGACCTCAATCCGGTTCCGATAGCGAACATCAGACTGTTCCGGAAGTACAGGAGGAACGGGCAAGGTCCGCATCCCGTCCACGGGCAACGACGCCCCATGACAATCCCAGGCCGGACGACAAGGACAGTACGAACTTCGGTGTGGATAGCCAGAAGGGGTGAAAGTGCTGGGCCCACGACGACGGTGGGGGTGCGCTCCAGTTGATTGCGGTCCTTGAAGACATCAGGGACTGCGGGAACGCAGTAGACGTGATGCAGGATTGGGAGAATTCGCTTCGAGTCTGTTTAGCAGCACGGGACGGGTAGAGTTCTGACTTGGATGACGAAGATCCGCCTACGATAGCGTTGAAAGGCGTGTGTGAGGTGGAGAATCTGGATTATCCTGAGGATGGGGTGCTCGATAGTGGGACGTACAGGATTGCACGCTGATTGTACGATGCGGTGAGCTACTGATCACCAGGTACCGTCGATTGCGCGTTGATACACGGTTTCTGCTTGGTCGGCGACCGTATCCCAGTCGTATCGCTGCGCGCGTTCGACGGGTTTCGTCGGTGGTCGTTCACCGTGTAGTGCGTCGTCGAGCGTCTCAGTCATGGATTCGACCGTGGGATCGACGAGGAGACCCGCGTCGTCGATGACTTCGTCCGCCGCTGAATCGGGGTGATCGGCAGCGATGACGGTACAGTCAGCGGCCATTGCTTCGACGAACGTGATGCCGAATCCCTCTCTGGTGCTCGGGGAGGCGAAGACGTCGGCGGCGCGCATGTGACCGAGGACACCCTCATAGTCATCGAGAAACCCGAGAAACTCGACACGGTCGGCATGGGTCAGTGACTTGCGTTTCGCTTCGAGGCGCTCGCGTTCGGGACCGTCGCCCACGATGCCCAGCGTGGCGTCGTGTGTACTAGTGATTTGGTCAAACGCGTCGAGGAGGACGTCAACGTTTTTGTGTTCGATGAGTCTGCCCGCGAAGAGGATATCGTAGCCCTGCTCAGGGAGCGGAGCGTTTCTGACCTGTTCGACGTTGATGCCGTTCGGAACGATTTCGATGGTCTCGCGTGCTGGCCTGATGGCCGCGAGGCGGTCGGCCGTGATAGACGATATCACTATTGGATGTTGGGGGGTGTGAGCAGTGATGCGCTCAGTGAGCTTACCGAACGGGGAGAGGTGACCGAGGTATTCTTCCCAGTAGTCGCCCCAGACCTCGTGCCAGGTCGTCACGAGTGGCGTGTCCGTGCGGAGACCGGCGAGCTTCGTGGCGAGGACAGGGAAGTACGGGAACACACTGGCGACGACGATGTCGTGCTCGTCGCGGCGGAGGTGTCTACGGAGTTGTGGGAGCGCTCGGGCTGCGAAGTCTATGGCTTCTGTGATAGAACGACGGTCTTCGGCGTAGAGGTCGGCTTCGGGAGCGACTGCGCGCAGCGTCATCCCCTCGTGCGTGGTTTCACGAGGTCCGTCCCAGAAGTGACGACCGTAAATCGTGACGTCGTGGCCTTTGTTAGCGAGGCGGGTACCAATCTCGTGGATGCGTTTTTCCGCACCACCGGTGACAAACGGATAAACTACGTTCGAGACGAAGGCCACGCGCATTAGCTATGTAGATTCAGTTGTCCAGTATTTGACTTACGATTCTGTGTGGTCTCGTTGAAACTCATCAGTCAAACATCTATGCGTATCGAATCATTATTACTTGCTTGCTCACAAAATGCCTGTAATGCATATCCTGCAAACGCCAGTACGATTTTCTCCTCATATCGGTGGAGTTGAGACGTACGTTCACGACCTCTCGAAAAATCTCATCAAGCTAGGCCACGACGTCAGCGTCGTTTGTGCGAAGGTCAACCCGATAACAGACCATCACGAACAAATGGATGACATTGATGTCCATCGGCTTTCTAGCATAGGCAGCATAGCGAATACAAACCTCACACCAACATTACCGATAGCGCTGTACCGGCAGGCCCAAGCTGCGGATATCATCCACACGCATCTTCCCACACCATGGAGTGCCGATCTTAGCGCATTAGTTGGGGCTGCCACTGGGACACCAGTCGTGCTGACCTACCATAACGATATTATCGGCGAAGGGCTTGCGGACTACGTCGCCCGACTGTACAACCAGACGATGCTACAGATCACACTCCGGTTGGTAGACACTATTATTATCACTCAACCAGATTACTGCGACGATTCACCGCATCTCCGTCCGTATCAGAATAAAATTGAAGTTGTCCACAACGGGGTTGATGTCAATCGTTTTCGACCTGTCACTATTGATGATGCCGAGCGTAGTCGGTTAGGATTTGATACGGATCGACCGAACGTGTTCTTCCTCAGCGTTCTTGATGGGCATCACGGCTACAAAGGATTGGATGTCTTGCTAAGGGCGTTTTCGCTTCTGGCCGACCGAAGTGAGACTGTTCCGCACCTGCTTGTCGGTGGCGGCGGGGAGGCACGAGCCCAGTATGAACAGCAGGCCAAGGTGCTTGGCGTTGAAGACTACGTCACTTTCTTGGGATACGTTGAGGAGGATGACCTTGTTGCCTATTACTCGGAAGCGGATCTGTTTGGTCTTCCCTCGCTGTCGTCAGATCAAGAGGGATTCGGCCTGGTTCTCCTAGAGGCGCTGGCCTCCGGGACACCCGTAGTCACGACCGATGTTGTGGGGGTCTCCGATGCAGTAAGCAGCAACGATATTGGTGAGGTTGTTCCGCGTGACGACCCGGCAGAGCTGGCTACCGCAATTGACCGTTTATTGTCTTCGGGATTTGATCCTGATGATGCTCGCACACTTTGCAAGGACGAATACTCATGGCGGTCAAGCGCTGAGCAAATTGAGCATATCTATTCAGAACTCTGCCGCTGAACGACTGATTCGTATATCTCTACTGTTTCGGATGCGCACGTAGCCCAACTAAAACTGTCATACTGTTTGTATCCCTTTTCTACTATCGCTTCCCGCTTCTCCTTATCTTCCAGCATTTCGGCAATAGCTGTTGCCCACCTCTTCGGTTTCTCAGGATCCACTAGTATCGCTGCGTCGTCCAGTATCTCCGGGATCGCCGTCGCTGTTGACGCTACGACGGGTGTTCCAACGGACATTGACTCTAGCGGTGGTCGTCCATACCCCTCGTACTTTGACGGGAAAACAAAGGCCGAAGCGGAGTGGAATAGCCGAGCGAGCACAGACTGTTTGACGAATCCAGTTCGAAGGACACGATCCTCTACACCATTCTTTTTTGTATAGTACGTAGTTCTAAGTGACTGTAGCGGATTTCCTGGTGTCCCTGCAATGACAAAGTCAACGTCTTCATCTAGCGATTTCAGCGCCTCAATAATGACTTCAATATTCTTTTTGCTTCCTTGTTGACCAACATACAGAATATAGGGCTCAGTGATGTTGTACTCGTTAAGAACTTCTTTTGGAGCTGGATCGGTTAAATGTGACCCATCCACTGACGGATAAACGACTGAGATGTTCTCACTCGAAATAGTTGTGTTGTTGACCAGATCCGATTTCGTGTATTCTGAGATAGTAATTAGATGGTCCGCCTCAGCTAATCCTCTCACGTATACCGGTGCAAACGTTCTACTGAGAATGTTCCCGTGTTTGGACGTAATATACGGTATTATGTCATGTACTGAAACAACTACTTCCGATTCAATATCGGTGTTGAGCAATCCTGCTGCTTGAAATTGATTTGGTAAGTGAATAACGTCATACTCATCACTAATATTAGTTAATGCTTGGCTTACACCCTGTGTGAACGACACGTAATCCCCGACTATTGGAACTACGAACTCAACGGGAGTAATTGTCTCAACATCGACTGAGGCGCTCCTTGAGAGGTGGTGTAATAGTTCGTACTCGTAGTTTCCAATTCCACTGCCTGTTTCTGGCTCTGAATAGAATCCGACTTTCACTGTGTGAGAGTTACATCTAAAGAATTTATAGACTTTTCCCTTACCAAAGTCACGTGTGAATCAGGAGCAGCTGAGTTCTTCGAGAAGGTTATTAAAAGATCTTTCAAAATCGCCCCAGATCGACGAAATTACTCTCGATATCCTGACTAAATGGGGCTATTCCTATGCGTCGGTTTCTAGTGTGGGGAGTCCAGACCGCTTCGCCCCAAGTTTCACAGCAGGGGAATCTACGGATCTTCTTGAACACACCTATAATAATCACGAAATATTTAAATAAGTATATTACCGATATCGAACCCAAAAGGATTTTTATTCTGTCATTTTATACTATTGAATCAATGGGCTCTGTAGTTTCAGTACACAGCGGTCGATTTCGTGGATATCTGACGCTCCAGCGGAGGTTGTAGAGGGTGACTTCCAGCCGCATTTCACGGAACTCCAGCCACCAGCTTCGCGAACACATGGCAGCGCTGAGCGTACGCTTGATGCTTGAGGTTTATTATAATCTAAACCAAAAGTTGTATTACCCTATCCCAATAGGGTGCAATACAATGAACCAAGGACCATTCTCAAATCCTGTTATTATCCATGATCCATTTGATATTCATGGAGGATCACAGGAGTACATTTCACATCTCGCAGAAACAATTGAGGCACCAGTCTACACCCTAACAAACGAGACCAACCTAGATGAAAATATAGAAATGAACTCATTTGGATCAACCCTAACTACAAAATTGGATTCAATTCCCGCATTAGGTGAGGTAGTACGAATTGTTGAATACGAAAATTTCCACGTGCCCGAAGAACATGACGTAGTTATAACATCGGGAACTTTTGGACAGTCTGTCATACATCATCCAGAGCAGCACCGAATTCACCTCTTACATACGCCAACCCGTTGGTTATTTGATTTAGCTCCTGGGAAGTTTAATGATAGTATATATATTCCAAAAATTGCTAAATATTTGTACCAATCAGCTAGAAGAGTACATGAGATATCAACTATAAGCAGAATAGATGAATTTATAGTGAATTCTGAAATCATCGAAAATCGACTCAAATCATATTATCAACGAGATGCGACCGATATTATCTACCCCCCAATCCAGGTAGATAAATATTATAACAAGGACCCCAAAGGATTCCTGTTATACTTAGGGCGAATTACACCAGCTAAAGGAATCAAGCAGATTATTAGCGCCGTGTCGGATTCAGATTATTTACTCAAGGTTGCCGGGAGTGGACCACTAGAAAACCCCCTACGTCGGAGTTCAGGCGACAACATAGAGTTTCTAGGGTTCGTCTCTGAGGAAAAAAAACACGAGCTGCTGGCGACCTGTGACGGTTTGATATTCAACTCTAAGCACGAAGATTTTGGGATTGTACCAATAGAAGCATTCGCAAGTGGGAAGCCAGTAATAGGAGTTAACGAGGGGTTTACAAAATTCCAAATCGAAGACGGGAAAAATGGAATACTATATGACCGGGGAGTAGAGAACCTCCAACAAGGAATACAAGAAATGTATACGAAAGATTGGGATATAAACCAGATTCAATCAAGCGTGAAACCGTATAGTATAGAAAAATTCGAAAATGACTGGAAGAGGTTGATTTCGCGCAATGACTGAGGACAAAAGATCCTCAGGAAACTTTATACGGGATTTTAGCTTTTATTCGCTGGCCGACGCTATTCCAAGCCTTGTTGGATTTATTGCGTTAATCACTGTAACACATATATTTAGCACCACAGAATATGGGAAATATACCTTAACGATAGCGTTTGTGACAATCTTATCGACTGCCCTATTTGACTGGCTCAGACAGTCTATCCTTCGATTCGAATCCAGTTCAGAAGACATAACCCCAACATCTCTATCTTTGCTGGTAGTTTTAACTTCCTTAATTGGACTTGGAGGTATTGTAGGGTACTATGTTTTAAAGCCTCAATTAGGGAACTATGCACCATTCTACGTTGCTGGTGTGATCGCACTGATTGGAATGGGATTATTTAAGGTTTTGAGCTCTATATTCCAAGCTCGCTTGCAGTCCGGCCATGTTCTCCGTTTCAAAACACTAAACGGAACCCTTCGGCATGGTTTAGGAGTTATTCTATCCATCTATGTATTCGGGACAACTGTGGGATGGATATGGGGTGCTGCAGTTGGAAGTATAGTATCGGTTATTGGTATTTTATCTCAGCTCTCCTCCCTCCGATTATCATTTAATCCTGATATTGCCCGTAAATTAGCCAGATATGGCGTCCCTATGATTGGATGGTTATTTGGATTAACACTTCTTAACTTTATAGATCGAGTATTGATTGAGACACTTCAAGGAACTGCGGCAGTTGGTATATATTCCGCTAATTATATGCTAGTTCAGACTGGCTTGCCACTTGTTCTAACCCCTATAATTGAAGCTTCTCATCCCGTAATTATGGAAAGATGGAACGGGGATAATGAAAAGACGGTGTCAAAATTGATATCAGAGTATAGCCGATATTATCTGATACTAGGGGTACCTGCTGCAATCTTTGCAGGAGCAATTAGTCAACCCTTGAGTTTTCTTGTCTTAGGCGAAGAATATCAGGTTGGATTTGTTGTAATACCGATCATCTCTGCCTCGTTGTTCTTCTGGAATTTCTCAATGATTGGGCACAAAGGACTTGAGATACATGATAGAACTTCGATTATGACTACCGGGATAGTGCTCTCAGTAGTTGTGAATATAATCTTAAACTTTATGCTTATACCAGACTTCGGTTACGTCGGCGCTTCCTTTGCAACTCTATTTAGCTCAGCGATATATATGGTGTTTTCATATTTTATGTCACTCAAAACTGTGAAATGGAGAACACCTACAACAACAATACTTCGAGTGGGAGCCTCCGCAGTAGCTATGACATTCATATGTATTCTGTCATATATTATCACGACTACGGAAATAGTCATTCCGACGCTGGCAGCTATTTGTGGCTTCATCATCTATGCTACCTTACTTACTATTTTGGGGGAAATACAAGAGGAAGATATGCAGATATTCAAAACTGTTCCATTTATCTCATATAATACCATCTATTCAACCTGGAAAATACTCCAAATTACAGAATAGAGCCCAGTTATAATGGCTTTTGAGAGATGCTCACTCCAGTGCTAATAGTTTCTACTCACTCCTGCTCTATTATTCGGTGTGCCAGTCTTGGAAGCTATTGTCGGCGGCGACGGACCAGTGGTCGTCCGCGTTCCGACGGATGACCTGCGGTTTAGCCTTCGTATCGGGCTCACGTTCGATACGGCAGTGTACGTCCTTAAGATTATCAGGTGTCCAAGATAGCCGTTATCGAGTGCGATGACTTCGTTTTTATCACAAGCGAATTCGCAAGGTTCGACCCAATAATTCCTGCTCCACCAGTCACGAGGATACGAGCACCCTGCATACACCCAACATATTAATTTACTAAATCCCATAACTGCCATCTATATCACCCACAGCAAATAGAAGTCCGCGTAACCGAAAGAGTGTGTGGTGGAGAGATTATCGCTTCCAACGTGATTGCCGACGAGAACGTGTAAGAAGGTCTACCCGGATGTTGAATAGAGCAAGAGCGCGGATGAGACACTTAACAGCGCTGCTCCTGCGCTGATCACAGAGCTTGACGAGGAATTCAATACGATGGCGACGCTGGTGGTAATCGACGGCGAGATACAATCGATTGCCGCAACGAAATTATCTACGAAGGGCTGGTCGGTAGCCACTCGGACAGGACATGGACTACCGAGAACCTCGCTCACGAAACACCGTCCTGATCTGGTTCCAGTCCGTCGAGACCTACTTCCTCGTCGTGACCCGCTTCCGGTGTCCGAGAACCTAGGCCAACATGTGAACGGGAATCCCGTCTCCGTTTGGATCGGCAGGGTGCGTCCCGTTCGCTGAGTGGGATGCCATCGAATGGCGAAGCGTGTGTATGTGTGTGTGGTCACGAGCCACCTCGTGTTTCCGTTCGTATCTTCGGTGATGGGCTCGTTGACGCCCGACTCCTTAGCCTGTTCTTTCACGATCCGGCTGATATAGATTGGCCGCACCTTCGGCTTCTACTGGGTGAGAAAGAGATAGTCAGAGTCGGCAGCGGGGGCGTATGATTGGCGCTATTTCTTCACCATTTACGCATCAGGTAGTCCAGGTTCGTGTGGTAGTAAACGTATCGGATGTAGTTCTCGTCGCCCGCGCTTGCTTTCGCCGACGTGATACGGATCTCTCATTTCCCGAAGTCGATTTTCCGAGCCGAATATAGGAAAGTTCAACTCATAACGATAGATATAGTCCTACACTGGTTGGCCAGATTTGGCAATTATTTTATATCGAGCGGGATTCGAACTCAACCGATTAAGTCATCACTGATCATGATATTTGTGTTAATGTCGGACACTCTTCCCCGACTCTGATTGATTTCATGTCCTTAGAAATTTATTTCAAAAGTATACAAAAGGACAGCAAGTCTCGACTACTCGTTGCTAGCGATAATACTGAGGAAGAACGAGTAGAAGATCGTTTGAAGTCCGAGAACGAGTGCCGTAAAGGCCACGAGATTAGTGGCAATCACCGGCAACTGCGTGAAGCCACTCGTCACCCAGGTGTATGCGAGGTAGCCCGTGTGAAGCGTACCAGCAGCGAATATAACTACCCCCAGTGTTGCACCATGCTCGAGCTTGAAGTTCTCAAGTACCCACTCTGTGATTGGGTCCTGGGGTTTTCGAATTGGATTTCCAGCCACTGCACTAAAGATGGCAAGACTGCCGAGTTGGTAACTAGCAATTGTGAAGAGACTCCCGGCAATCATCGTGTAACTGCCAAACGTCACTCCACTCACCTCGACTCCGGTCAAGGAAAGACCCATAGTCAGCAACCCAAGAGCAAGCGTCAGTACTGCGGGCACTGAGAAGAGATACCCCGGCGCGTTCTCGAGCATGAACCGGACGTGGCGCCAGCCATCCCGGAAACTCTCGAGCGTCGCTTCACCTTCGCGTTCGTGGTACGTAATCGGGACCTCTTCAATCGTCAGATCCTTCGCCCCGGCCTCCATGATCATCTCGCTAGCGAACTCCATGCCCGTCGTCGTACAGTCCAATGTCTCAAGTGCCTCCTTGCTCATTACCCGAAAGCCACTGTGGGCGTCCGACACACCAGCCCCGTAGAAGACGTTTAGGAACTTGGTCAACAACGGATTTCCAACATATTGGTGGAGTTTGGGCATCGCCCCAGGTTTGATCTCGCCCTCAAGACGGCTGCCCATCACCATATCCGCATCGCCATGCACCACCGGCTCAAGCAATCGCGGAAGGTCCTCGAAATCATAGGTGGTGTCGGCATCCCCAATCGCGATATAATCGCCGCGCGTCCGCTTGAACGCGTAGCGATACGCATAGCCGTAACCTCCCTTATCGGGTTCGACGACCCGAGCCCCCATCTCACGGGCGATCTCGGGCGTGCGGTCGGTCGAACTGTCGCTGATAAGAATCTCGGTGGTGATGCCGAACGCTTCGATCCCATTCGTGATGCGCTCGATACATTCGGCAATCCCCTCCTCCTCGTTGAGCGTCGGCATCACCACGCTCAATGCGGGTTTGACGTCACTCTCTTCGCCGACGAGCAGCCCGTCTGCTGGGGCCGGTCGCTGGTCGGGTGGGGCGGTCTCTACTGTCTGGTCGTCGTGTCGTCGCGTGCCTTGTGTTGCCATGCGTGCCAGCTCCGTGTCTCGTTAGTCGTCTGCCGCGGTCGGCGTGGTGTCGGCGACCGACGTCGGTGTAATCGGTGACTCGCCACATTCAACACAGACGTACCGGTCGTCAACGGTCTGAATGACCGGTGCGTTGCAGGAGATACATTTGAGGGCTGCATCGCGTGCAGTGCGTGGGTAGCGTGCCATTAGACAAGTAACCTAACTACCTCCTAAAAGTTTTTACTATTTTTACAAGTCCTTCAGACCTTCTAGCCGTATAGTATAAATATTTCACCGTAGAAATAAATTAGGGGGGGTCTCCGGACCCGGTTCGTCAATAGCGACTATTTCTTAACTATAGTTACCGAGCGGTCAAGGAGACACCGAACCACACCAAAGCGGTGGCAGCAATGCGACCAGAGACACTGAGCACGTGGTCCCAATCGCGTGCCCCCCAAACCACTTAAATAACAGAGTTGTGATGAGCCCGGCATGACCGACGGAACGTGTCCACAGTGTGGCTGTGCGCTTGAGGAGTATCCAACGAAAACACGGTGTATCAATTCCGGGTGTGCCTACCAGTACTAGAGCCACTACGTCTAGCGTTTGCGACCACACAGGTATGTCCCTCGGAGCAGGTTGCTGCCAGCGACTCAGTTTCCGCTTGAGGCGTTCTTGTTCACCCAGCGACTACAGAACGACGGATGCCTCACGGGGTACACCGCTACTCCCAATCCCCTTTCGATGACAACAATTCAGCTTACTGATACGATGTGCACACCAGCTTGATTCCTTCTTCAAAGCTAATTTCGGGCTCCCAGCCAGTGGCCGCCTGCATCTTGGTCGTATCGGCCATCGTGTCGTGCACGTAGACGTCGTCCGGAATCGGGTTCTCGACGTACTCAGGGTCAATGTTCGTTCCGAGTTCGGTATTGAGCATGTCGACGACGGTGTTGAAGTCATAGCTCTCGCCCGTCCCCAGATTGTAGGTGCCAGTTAACTGGTGGTCAGCTGCGAGTTCCAATCCACGGACGATATCCGTGACGTAAGTAAAGTCCCGCGTCTGGGTGCCGTCACCGTAAATTGCCGGCGACTCACCACTCGCCATATCATCAGCAAACTGTGCGATGATGTTGGCGTACTCGCCTTTGTGCTCTTCTGCACCACCGTAGCCCTGATAGACCGAGAAAAAGCGCATCCCCGCCATGTGCATATCATAGTGGTTGGCGAAATACTCGCCGTACTGTTCGCGGGCGAGCTTCGACGCCTCATAGCCCGTCCGGACTTCAACATCCATCTCTTCAGGCGACGGTTCGGTTCGATTCCCGTAAATCGAGGAGGTCGATGCGTACACCACGGTGTCGCAACCATCCTGACGGGCTTGTTCGACAACATTCACGAATCCCTCAATGTTCACGCGAGCACCTTTCGTCGGGTCTTCCTCGTGCATTGCATATGAGGAGAGCGCCGCGAGGTGGAACACCACGTCTACATCAGTGGGAAGGTCGTCTTCAACGACACTCCGGTTGCGGAACTGGACACCGTCTTCAAGATTTTCTGGAGTGCCGAGATAGCCGTTGTCGACTGCGATGACATCGTTTGATTCGGCTAAGTAATTTGCGAGGTTCGATCCAATAAATCCACCACCACCGGTCACAAGCACTCGCTTGTTTTCTACCATATCAAAACTTCCCAAGAAGACAGTGATAAAAGATACGATAATACGATTAAAGAGATGAAGTAGTTAGTCGGTGGTCGCGGATTTCGAGGCAGACTTACAGTCCTGTTGACAAATGGTTGAAGGGTTTCCAATGTCCGACTAATGTCTTCTATTTCATTGTTCACCGCCGTTTGAAAATTTAGAACGTGGTCGGTCGTGGTAGCGCCAGATGGAGTCGATTCTACGAGATTTTCAGATTCCAAAATCTGAATCGAATAGCGAATCTTATGTTTAGGATAGGAGATACGGTTGTTTAATGTAGTGAGTCCAACCGGCTCGTAGTCAGTGACTGCCTCTAAGACGCAAAGATGGCGTTCTAAAATCTCAACCTCGTTTCCTACCCGCTCAATCATCAAGTAAACCACATAACTCCGCCCTCATCAATGTTACTCAGTGATAAAATTGAGAGCACTAATATGCACCATAAGAGTAGAAAAGAAGAGAAATAGACTGTTCTCTAACCTCGAGGGTTGAACTTAGAGAGACTTTCATTACCGGCAATTAGACAACAAGAGAATGAGTCTACTATTTTTCAAGCTCTTCGCATGCTACTTCTCGCAATTCATCCAAAAGATCCGGATGATGTTCCGCTAAAAGTTCGACATCCTCGGGGATTCGTTCACGAATCCGTCTCCGTACTCGTGAAATGGCTTGATATCGCTTTTCGTTTTCTACATCTTCTTTGCCAGAAATCCTCGCTGCTTCTGTATCCGTAATCAGTCCTCTTGACTTCGCCATAGCAGAGTCTATGAAACTCTTCCCTGTAGTAGTTCCTTATATCTATCTTCAATGATTATATATTCTCGCAATGGTTGCGAATATTCGCAACTATTAAGCGCGGTGCATTCTATTATCTAGATAAGAAGCACGGCATGCCGGCAAAACTAGGCCGGTGCTGGAGACACCAACCGTGCTTCGGGACACGAAGCATGTCAACAAATACTACCGCAAGTCCTGAATTTTGCGACGAATCGCCGCTAACTACCACTTCTCTTTCGAGAGAAATCACAGGCCCTCTCACGGGCTATGACGGCAATGGGGATGCCGAGTACTCGTTCTACTGCTATGAGGCGTGTGGCCGGGAATCTGCCAACGGCGCAAGAGACATCCTGCACATCACGTACTGCTTCGGGAACTAACCACCGTTCTCACTATACTCTATGTCTGAACGTACTAACGAGACGGCGGTGAACTAGGTGCCCGAAGGACTGCAGGTCGGCGAGCAACAATGATGTGATTGGTGTTGTAGCTGTGGCCGGCAATTACAGGGCGGCCATGCAGTAACTGCGTTCGCCTCGAAACCTGCGGGCGAGATACCATGGATGGTCACGCGCGTGTACTGCAGGATGTGCGAGCAAACCGAAATTGTGACATCCACACTTGGTACGAGAGAAGTGTTGGTGTCGACGTGTTTGGTGCTCACGCACTTACCTGCCCGCCAGACAACTCGGCTCGTCCTTTTGGAGGATGAACTGTACACCCAAAGCGCACTGAGCGACGTGAACAGCCCTTAACGCCCTTCTCCTCTCAGAATCACACCCCCTCCACCAACAAACCTACGAGAGCTACCCAACACCCAGTCAAACCCCGAATACCCAGCTACCACATCTACCGCAAGCCACTCACGGAAGCGCACACGACCAGCAACCGAGCGGGAAGATAGCGATGAACACACAACGTCGCGTACACTCGACGACTATTGAGGAACTCGCCTCTCACGTCCAGCAACTCACCGAGCGCCTCAATGACCTCGAAGCAGCACTTGAAGAGAAACTAGCTAGATAGACACTCTCGAAGCTGACTTCCAAGAGGAACGTCAGAAACGCCAGGCAGTCGAAGTCCAATTCACCGAGGCTGAAGAGACACTCAATCAAATCGAGTTCAGGGGTGTTGACCACCCCGAAGAAGCGAACGCACCGAACCTGTTCATCGCAGGCATCCCAATCCGCCAGATGGTCGAAAGCCACGGCGACGCCATCGACCGCCTCGAACACCAACGTGACACCACCACGAAACCATCCAAAACAAGATTACGAGCGAGGAGAACACGCGCGTCAAGGAAGATAGTAAGATTCGGCGTCGTCTCTCACATGTCGAGGATGAAGTCGACATCACGCTACCAGAAGCTATTTAGACCGCGGCAGGCGGCGACACACGCCATCTCTCGAAGCTCGAACGTTCATCCGGCATGGCCCAGAAGCCGTGACTGACGGCCGCGTGTATCCTGTCCACGAGCGTGCGCGCAAGATTGCGCTCAACCTCGCCGACTGGGGCACCAAGATTAATGACGCGTACGGCAAACGCGCTCGGTTGCGCTCGGTCAAGGATAACGTCAAAACGCATCTCGAGGCCGTGTTCGATCGGTCATTCCAATGGGGTGAAATCTATCGTGCGATGGAGAAACTCGCTGACATCGCGGAAGGCAGCCAACTTCGCCTGCAGGTAGGCAACCGGGATGAAGGCAAGTATGTTCTTGAACTGCGATTCAATGACGGTCGTCCCACCATCACGGAGAACCGATGACGCCCCCACATACACGTGGTGTAACCGGGACAACCCCGCGGCCGTGTAACCAACCCACGCTCGTCCACCAACCAGAACCACGGTAGGCCACCCACCACCTCACTCATGAGGACCTCGGCTTTGTTTAGAAGGGTTGGATAGCTGTATGTGTGGTTTCTCTATCGGTCGTCTACGGTCGTAGTGGTGGCAGTCGCGGCGGTTTCGCGCCTTTCATCACGTGTAAGCCGGCGATTTGTCTGTATTTTATTGGCGAAAAATCACGATTCTTATGACATAGCTCTTGGAAGGGATGATTACTATGAGAACCGAGATTGTGAACAGTATTGGTCAGAAAGCACTGGCTTTCAGAGAGGCTATAACCGAAACCTATCACAAAGAAGGTCTGCCAACCGCGCTCATAGGTATCGGATCCTTCTTTCCGATAGTCTTGATGGAGTTTGTACTCAAATTCAAACGACCCCCACGAAATTAATATCTCGACTACTCATGTAAATGAAGTGCCATCTGCCCAGAACTGTAATTCTATATATGAGTTAGTGACGGTTGGATTTGCAGGCGGGTTATCGTGATAGAGGAGGAACGCCAGTCGTATCCACTGGCCTTCCATCGTAGGCGAAATCGGGACTTATCTCAGCCACGTTTCGTCTGCGCCGACAGAAGCCCGGAATCGGGTGATTTTTCCTCTGCTTGGATCTTGGCTGTAATATTAGTGACTCTATGAGCAGATCCGTCTTTTGTCCGGACTAGCGTTGTATTGTTTGCCACCGTCACCTTTTGCAGTTCTACCACAACCATATAGTTCCTCTCGCGGTGTTCGTGGTTCCCGATACTGACGTGGAGCGGCTGTGATTCGCCGACTGTGAACTCAATTGGATACTCATCTGCGAGGAGGTCTCCAGTCTCGTTTTCAGTCAAAATATAGAACTCGGTGAACGCTTCACCTTGCTTGGGAACGGCGACGGCATAGGTGACACTCACACCGGCAAAAAGAATACTACAGACGAGCAGAAAATTAAGTATCTTGTCGGTCCGGTCAGCTGGCTCAAACAATTCGCTCTGGGCCCTTTCCATCCCGTTCCCGTACGGGACGTAAAAGCGGTCCTCTGCAGGGAGTTTCTATCGTCGTGTTGCGGCTATCCAAGTCGCGAGAGCGGTGAATCCACTCACTGTGAGTAACACTGGAACGAGTCGAATTCCCCACGGAGTGAAGTTGAGAATGAGCCCGAGGAGTGGAACGATGGCGATACTCGTATCAAGCGAAAGTGCAGTTCGCTCAAGACCATCGATACTAGAACCCGAGCGGCGCTCAGGGGTGTCCGTCTCGTGGGGTCCACCTGCTTCCGGGAAAAGAGCGGCAATGAACGCATAGCCTGGGACGAAGAGAACGAATGACAGGCCGATGAGCGCTCGAATTGGCGTCTCATTAATTCCTGGCGTTAGGACTGCGAGACAGGTGAGAACAACGACTCCGAGGATGACTGCGAAGTCAGCAGGAAGGCGATGGACCTCCGTGGGAGCAAGAACCAGACCCGCGGCATACGGTCGGAATTAGACGCGGAGCCCGGAAGATTGGAACGGTAAACGTCAGTCTAACAGCAGAGAGCTGTAACTTCGCGGCGTTCATCGCTGAAGTCGCCGGTGAAGCCTCCGTTGATGCAGTTTCGACAGGAGCGGCAGACACAGCGGTGGAGTTCTACAACTGCAACGAGATTTCGGCAACTGGGACGGCAACAGGGGGAGGAGCAGGCGTGAAGGTATTACCTCATTCTAAAATATCTATACTTAACAATTGTTTATCTTATATACTACGAACTGATTAATTGTGTCGACTTTGGAGAAGTCCGGACTCTGAGAAAACTTATTGTATGCAGCATCTGAGATGGGTCGGCGCGGGTGATTCCCAACCCAGAACTGATCACGGTAGACGTCACGACTGAGAATAAAGTACTCGGCCGACCCCATCTGTTGGCAGGCTGCGGTTGCATTTGTTCCGTGCCAGACAGCCTTGATTGAATCTTTAGTAGCTGGATAAGTCAGCTCAATCTCACGATGACCCCCCTCTCCAAGGAGATACGCTCCAGTCTTCAGGTCAGTATAAACTGGCGTTGACGAGGTGATACTCGACTCATCGAGGCCTCCCACTAGCTGTCCATATCCTTCAGAATATCCATCACGAGTTGTCGTGATCTGGACCGCCGAAACCGAAGACACAAACAACCCGATAATAGCAATCGCCATCAGAGCTTTCCGGAGTCGACCGCGAGAAAGAGCTGATACTTCCACAGAGAAAAGGACTGCCGCTGCATATGACGCCTCAGCGACAACTCGGGATCGGAAGAAGGAGAGAAGTAGGCCAGCTGGAAGATAAGTCAAGACGGCAGCAATAGGCCAGACCACGAGAGGATGCGCAAACGCACGATGCTGGAGTCGGCGGAGTATCAGGATGCCCCCGACAATTGCGAGCACCGCAAATGTCGGATAAAACGGAAGCGGAGTCGTACCTACTGCTTGATACGGGACTTCAGATGGGGACATCAAAATCTCCCCTAATCCCCCTGATGCCACGGTAGAAGCTATCAACGCACGTTCTACGATTGGGATTAGCTGGCCGGTAACAAATATAGTCGCTGCAAGGATTCCGGCCGCGGATATCCGTGTCGTGTTTCGGCTCACGAAGACATTGACGATAATAAAAGCAGTTGCGACACCCAGAAAGAGCAAGGCACGTGGCGCGTAGGTGACGGAGAGAAGTCCAATCGAGATTAGCAAGCCAATAATCCACGTAGTATCTCCGCGTTGCCATCGGATTAGTGTGTAAATTCCGGCAAGGAAGAAGACAAGTGAGAGTCCCTTGGCCTGAGTGAGGTAGAGTGGACTATAATCCATTCCAACAAACAGTAGTGCCGACCCAAGGATAATTAATACCGAATCACGAGTGAATCGACGGATAATTGCCGCGGTTATCAGGAATTTCGCAATAGCTGTTGGTATGAAGTAATGACGGAATGACCCAGTAAAATCTAATCCAGTCAATCGGGTTGATGTCACCGTTGCATATACCGGAAACGGAGCCCGAAGTCGTGTGCAGATTTTATCCGCAAGATAAACTGGATAAACACCGAGTATCTCGCCACAGGTCGCTGTTATTGCTCCCGTGCTAATTAACTGAGACTCTAAAAGCCATTTCGCGTATTGCCATCGGTCAACGTGGCTAGAGACTGTAACGCTTGCTGTGAGGACCAGTAGGCAAGCGATAAGGGACAGGAAAATTATAGCGATGTCAAATCTGGAGTAGTTTTGGACCGACGGGCGCGGAAGCCATTCTGCTGGTTCTGCTAAGTAAAGCAAACCAAGCGTAATACCATCTAGAGAGATGAGGATCCAGTTTGCGCTAAGTCCTATGTATTCGGCCGTAACAAACCCCAGTGTAGGATAGAGCGCCAAACTGAGAACACATCCGATGGCAATACATTCAAGCTGGGAGCAATCTCGGGGGCTGAGAGCTAAGAGAAGTGCGTATCCGGGGCAGACCGAGATGAAGATTAGTACCGAAGCTGGTTGGAAAACCGGTATTGAGAGTAGATACGCCATGTTTGCGATGGCTGTGAATATCAAAACCACGAGTTTCTCAGGGCCGATATTCTGGATATTTGGTGAGAGGAGAAGGGGTATGTCTTCCATTTCCATTATCCCGGTTCACAAACACCAGATATATATCGGTTCTGGTGTTTTCTTTAAATCTACTTAGCAGTTCTTTCACTTGTCCACGCCGTGAATTAGTAGCCCGAATCTCATTTTGGATTGCTGGAACCGAATCCTTTTTAGTCTCCGTGAACGGCGTTCAATGCTTGAGCGGTCGCACCACCTGAGAGACGGATGTACTTTTGCGCAGTCGCCATATCCGCCCAACCCATCAAAGACTGTAGTGGCACGACGTTCAGTCCTCGAAAAGCGTAAAACGTCGCGGCAGTAGCTCTCAAGCAGTGTGGGTATAGTTTTTCGCGATCCATGCTCGCGATGTCGGCCAGAGCGTCCATTCGACGGTTCATCAAGGACCTAAATCGCGAGTATTGCTCGTACTCATCGAAGACTCGCGGAGCGCCGCTTCGATTCGCTCGTCGCTTTTGATTTCTCAGACAGTATGGTCGTCGCTTGCTGGACCACGGTCTGAGCGTGCTCGTCGTCAATCTGGCCCGTGGTGAATCGAGCGCGTTCGTAGAGTTCTGTGAGCGACTTCAGTTCCGTTGAGTGAAGCAGTTGTGTGTCCCCGTGGTCGTGGTATGCTCGATAGAACTCCCAGTGGGTCTGGGCTGGCGACGCTTCGAACGTCTCGGTGTTTCCAGCAATCTGATGACGAACAGACTGATAGGCTAACTGTACTGCCTCACTATAGTTTTCGGCTGTGAGTTGGCTTGACGCCTGTTCGGCTAATGTTTCGCTAACGGATACTACCGAGTCACTCTCACCAGACGCAGTAGAAGCCACAGATCCGGACTCTGCTTGCTCACTTGCTGTCGACTCTGATTGGGCATCGCCAGTGTAACTGCGGAATGCAAGGACTCCAATCACGCCAATCCCGAGTAAGCCAGTTCCCAGTATGAGTGGTGAGACAGGAAGACCGTTCCCTCCTTCCGCACTCTCAACTTGGATAGCACGTCGAGCAGTAGTTTGTTCTAGATTCCCTGTCCCATCAAAGACCATTGTCGCATTCAGTGCGGAGTCAGCCGTGCCACCAAACACAGTGGAGGTATTCACGAGCGTAGAATAGCCACCGCTCTCGTTCGTCAGTACCGTTGTGACCGTCCGACCATTGAGCTGAACCGAAAGTGTTTGATTGGCGATTGCTACTCCTGTATCCGTCGTGAGCTTGCCAGAAAGACGAACGCGATTCGAGGCCTGCTCAATAGCAGTCAACGAGAGTGTAGTCGGTGTTTCGACGATACGGAGTTGCGCAGTTGTATTCGATGTTTTGAGCGACTGGTTCTCAAGCGGGAGTGAGAGCCGGATTTCTTGGGTTCCTGGCGATACTGCGGCAGGAATCGACGTATCGAGGGTGAATACGCCAGTCGAATTTGTCTGGGTTGTTCCGAGATATGTTGCCCCGAGTATAACTCGAACTGGAACTGCTTTCGGACTATTAGAGACGTTCGCGATGGTCACACGACCCGTAATCGAGATATTCTGATTGAACCGTGTTTCATCTGGCAGCTGGGTAAGCGTTATTCTGGCAGGTACTGCGCTTACATTGATTTGAGTGGTGGTCGTCGATCCAAGATATTTAGAGACGTTCGCTGGAAGGTAGTGCACAGTAACCGACTGTGGGCCGCGCTGAGAGCGTGTGGGACGTACCGTAACGGTAAATGACCCGTTGGCCGTCGTATTCGTTTGCACTACTTGAGGGCCGAGTTCAACAGCGATAGTCTGGTTCTCGAGGGCAGTGCCGTTAGCTGATTGGAGTCGTCCTGTGATGACGAGCGGCTTGCGGAACGAAACGTTAGTTGTCGCTCTTTTAATCGTGATGTTCGTCTGGGTGAACTCTGTCTGTCGAATTACGGTCTGTTGGGTCGAGACGTTCTGCTCAGACTCGGAGACCGAGCGTTGTACTGAGGTAAAGTTCGAGCCAGTAGAGTTCGCGATGGTCTCATATGATCGAGTGAGATTCGTTCCAGTTTGATTGATTTGGCTATGGAGTTGCTCGAGTTCCCGCGCAAGTCGTTGGGCGCGTGTCTCGTTCCCACGCTGTTTGGCTTCGCGATATGCTTCTTGGGTCTGGCGGTACCGCTCAAGGGAGGATAAATACTCTCGATGTTCTGAAGTCGTATTCTGAAGCTGTTTTGCGACCTCGTCGTCTTCAGTGCTTTCAGTTCGTTCAGCGAGGTCACTATATCGTTCGAGCGTTTGATTGTAGTCTTCGCCGAGTACTGCACGCGCTGTTTCGTATTCTCCCTGACTTAGGTTGACACTGCTATTCCCGAGTTGTGAGCGCAGGCGACTGGCAAACCACTGTTGAAGAGCGCCCGTATTACCGTCGTTTTTGACATCAGAGGGGTTCTCGTGTTGGACGGTAGATGAATTGTTGGCGGTGGCTTGCCAAGCAATTAGAGTGCGTGGAGCGTCTTTCACGTCAACTTTAGACGACTCATCCAGGACCGCATTTTCGGTGGACGAACTTACGCCAAGTGCTTGTCCCGACACGCCCGTAGTGAGTACAATAAGGATAAGCAGAGAAAGAAGCGATGTGCGAACCCTGGTCGGAAGCATTACACGGATTTCGTCTCAACCCCACCCTAAAATACCTTCCATCTTCGCTGTCACGTCAAATCCTACAAATTCCTGTAGAGAAGGGTGCTTTGCTCAAGGTTAGAGTAGAGCAGAATCTCAAAACGTGTTCCTCACTATGCACACGAGACCAATAGATTCAACTAATGGCCATTAGTCGGTATCGCGCATGCAGGTCACGTACCGGTATTGGGCTGCCGCAGGATTGGCAAGCCTTCTTGCTGTGACCGCTATCGTCTTTGCACAGCCACTCTTGGTCAGTGGCGCAGCAACAATCGGTGCGTGGCTTCTCATTCAACAACTCCAATTCCTCAGAACGGTTCGTCAGGTGAATGACCGCCTCATCGTCACGCAAGCAGTTGCTCGCGAACGCATTCTTACCGATGATGCGGTCCCGGTCATCCTTGAAGCAACTTGGTCCTCGGCGCTCGAATTAGACGTCGATGTTGGCATTGTCGCTGAGCTCCCACCAGGACTCACACATTCGGAGCGTTCTGCTCGGCAACTTGACTGTGACACAGACACAGAGAAGGTATCGACGACGTTCACAGTCGATATCCCTGTCGCGGGGCAGTTTGAGCTCCGACCCCCAACTGTCACAGTCACCGATACACAGGGGTTGTTCCGGTCGACGTTCCCTGCCTCAACCTCGGAGACACCGTCTCTCACTGCACTCCCGAGACGACCACGGGACTTACATGTCGGACAGGGCGGTGATGAAGTCGTCTCGGCATTTGGCGATCACAAAACCGGTGACTTTGGACTTGGGCTAGATCCCGGTGAAGTCAGAGAATACGTGCCGGGGGATACAGCACGCCAAATTGACTGGAAGGCAACTGCACGGTCGACAAGCCCGCACGTGCGTGAGTTCGAGCAAGAATCCGACCGACAGACGGTCCTGTTTTTCGATCACCGCGGTTCTATGCAGACTGGCACTGCAGGTGAACGGAAGCTCGATTACCTCAGGCAGGTGGCGCTCGCGTTCGTCGATAACGCCCAACGGAATCGTGAACCAATCGGCATGTACACGGTTGGCGATGACGGTATCACAACTCGCCAACCCCCCGCGACAAAACCAGCGACGTATCCAGACCTGCAGACGACGCTTCACGACCTCGAACCAACAGACTCACCGCCAGAAACGAGTGCGTCTGCGACACCAGCCCCACCACGGGAGGTACGCCAGACTGCCGAGCGCCTCTCTACGAGGGACTCCGCGTTTGCAAGTCGGCTTCAGCCCTACTTTGAGGCATCCCGAACGTATGTCCAGCGGATTGCCTCCCAGCCGCTCTACAATACGGTTCGCACGCAACTCACCGATAGTCAGAACACGATCAGTGCAATCATCCTGACCGACGACCAGCACCGGGGTGAGATTCGTGAAACCGTTAAGCTCGCACGCAAACACCGAGGAGATGTTCTTGTCTTTCTCACCCCGACTGTGCTCTTTGAACCGAATGGATTGAGTGATGTTGACGAGGCGTATGACGAGTATTCGGATTTTGAGGCGTTCCGTCGTAATTTGACTCGGTTAGAGAGTGTGTCGGCATTCGAGATTGCACCGGGTGATCGACTTGATGCATTGCTAGCAAGACAGGCGGGTTCTAACGTAGCTTAATCATGAAATCGATAAGACGCAAACAGGGTCGAACGTGGCTTGGTGCGGTTGGAGCACTTGTCGCACTTGGGGCCCTTACAGTCCTCCATGGTGTGCTCGGATTCGTTGGCGGAGTAGCTATCGGACTTAGCTGGTATATGCTGCCGTCCGTATATGCATTCACAATTGGACAGTTTGTGGTTATTGCGGTAATACCCGGGAATGGAACAAGTCTGGTTCAGGTCTGGCTTCTCGAACTTGGGCTGATTAGCATCCTCGTTGAACCAGGTGTAACCCAAAAACAGCAACTTCGGAAGACCGTTCTCATCGGACTTGGAATCAGTCTCGGTGTGAGTCTCGTCTGGGAGATTGTTGATGGAGTGCGTCCGCTCTGGCAATCCGTTCTCGTCCTCGCAGTCATCTTTATGACGCTTACATACGGCTTGCACCGATACGAACAACTTGAACTCGGGCTCATCGAGGAGGCTCCTTAACAGATGAGTATAGATGCAAATCAATCTACGAGCGACCCAACAGTTGAAACCGAAGCACAATCAGAGAGTGATAGTGACACGGACCGTGATCCGGATATCGCCGCCAGGGTTGAGGTTCTGCGTGAAGAAAATCGTCGACTCCGCACCGCGTACGCTCACGCTCGGCGAACTGAGTATCGACGTGCAGCCCTCGGAGTCGGCATCTTAGGTGTGATTGCGGGTATTGGTGGTATTGTCTTCCCTGCCTCACAGTCAACACTATTTGCACTTTCCGGAATCGGCCTCTTCACGAGCGTTCTCACGTATTATCTCACACCTGAGCGATTCGTCGCGGCCTCAGTTGGTGAACGAACATACGCCGCACTAGCATCCCTCGGCGACGACATAGTTTCTGAACTCGGGTTACAGCAAACCCGGATTTACGTGCCAACGGAGGGAGTAACCGATGAAGCCACTGCTGATGTCCGACTTTTCATTCCAGAGCACACAAACTATCGCACTCCTTCCCCCGCAGAACTACAGTCACTGTTCGTCGTTCCTGACGACGATAGGGGACATGGAGTTGCAGTCCCCCCGACTGGTGGGACGCTCTTCGAGGAGTTCACCAGGACTATGGTAGATTCTGTTGCAGAGACTCCCCAAGACTTAGCAAATCAACTCACAGAAGCGGTTGTCGAAGGCTTTGAACTGGCGGACACTGCAGAACCAGAACTCAACGTGGAAACGGGGCAGGTGACGGTTGGGATTAGTGGTAGTGCGTTCGGCGCTGTCAACCGGTTCGACCATCCGATTACGTCGTTTATTGCGACTGGATTAGTAAGGGGGTTAGAGACGCCAGTTCACGTTGAGACAGTTGCTGCCGATGATGATCAATTCGAGTACGTCCTTACCTACTCGTGGGATGTCGATAGCACTGAGTAGCGTTATTGACGTCGTTTTCGTATTACGGCAATAAACAGCAGTTCTCATCGAACTATCCCATCTACTTATTGTGGCAAGTCGTGTAGGATGATATGCACCGAAAGGTGCAATATGGGAATACCGTCGGGCAGCAACGGTTCTTCCCGTCATCACGCCCATACTAGGCGTGATGACTCCTTCGCGCAAACAGAGGGTTCTAACCGCAAGCTACTCTCGACCAGACGAAACTCGTGTTCCACCATCGCTACTCACCGTTGCTTCCGGTGACTGTGGTTCTGGGTCACCCCCTGGAGCAGCGACTGTCTCCACTATCTCTTCGATAATTTCTCGAGCAGATTGGTCGCTCAACTCCGCATCAGTACTTAGTGCGACTCGATGGGCGAGCACGGATTCAGCGAGTGCTTTCACGTCATCCGAAATGACGTAATCACGACCGTGAATCGCCGCGCGTGCCTTTGCTGTCTGCATGAACAAAAGCGTCGCCCGTGGGGATGCACCGTACTCCAGTGCCGGGCTTTCACGAGTCGCCGCGATGATTTCACGGATATATGATTTAATGGATTCGTCTACGTATACTTCCGTAACTGTCTCCCGTGCGGCAGTGATGTCTTCCTCTGAGACAACTGCAGAGATGTCGTTTGGGCCAAGTTCGGGAGTGCCATCGAATCGATTCATCAACGCGATTTCCGATTCCTCGTCAGGGAGGTCGACAGTGAGTTTAAGCTGGAAGCGGTCACGTTGTGCTTCCGGCAGCCCATGCGTGCCTTCCATCTCGATCGGGTTCTGTGTTGCAATCACCATGAACACAGACGGCAACGAGAGTGTCTCTCCCTCAATGGTCACTGATCCTTCCTGCATTGCCTCAAGAAAAGCACTTTGGGTCTTTGGCGTTGCACGATTGATCTCGTCCGCAACAACGAGATTCGTGAAGATCGGGCCTCGCTGCAGACTAAATTCACCAGTTTGCTCACGATAGACGCTCGTTCCCGTGACGTCTGCGGGAAGCAAGTCAGGCGTCATCTGAATCCGTGACACGTCTAAGCCAGTCGCAGACGCGAACAGATTCGCAATCGTCGTTTTCGCAACCCCAGGGACACCTTCTAAGAGTACATGACCACGAGTAAGCAGCGCAACGGTAAGCCCTTCGATGATCTGTTCGTTACCGATTAAAACAGAATCAACTTCGTCAGAGACGGCTGAATAGAGTGCCTTTGGATTAGCGAGTTCTTTCGTCATTGAGCGAGGGCTTCTTACTACTAATTGATAAAGTATCAGGGTCGCTCGTCAAACAAATAGTATTAGTTCTCTCCAGCGTCCCTATTCGGTTCGTTTCGGCGTGCGTTCACAACTCGTTGAATTCGTTCCTCGTCCCAATCTGGATGCTCGGCACGGAGACAGTTGGCCAACTCATTATCACTTACCTGCACTCCCTCTCGGGATGATTGAGTACCACTCACCCGCTGTTTCAGCCTCTTAATCACGTTCGTCTGGAGAACCCCGAGGATGGCGAGCGTACTGAGTACTCCACCGACGAACTGGAGGAGTGCTGAATTTCTGATGATGAGAAGGGCAACGGCAAGTGGGGGAAGACTCGATGTATGTGAGTAGTCAAGGATGACGTGCTGATGGGAGGTGAAAAGCGCACGCGCGAACGCCCGGTTGTCTGATTGGTCGAGCATCGTATTGATGAACAGACTGGGGTCACCGACGACGACAACGGTTCCGTCACCGATTTGCTCGCTCGTCACGACCGGATATGAGCCGACCGCTTCGTTCGAATCAAGCGTCTCGTTCTGATTTGTATCGAGATACGCATACACAGAGGTGGTGAGTAGGACGGAGGAATTGTTTGGATTGACTGCAGTCCCGTGATTCAGGGTCACTGCTGAAACGTTTTTGAGAGCTGACCGATTCGTGATGTTGTTCACGACCGGCATCGCGGGAGAACGGTAGTTGGACTGTTCGTCTCGAAGCGGCTGGCCATCCAAGCGAGCCTCTGTGTTGAGACTTGCAAGAAGTCTGTTTGCATGTGAGCCGTAATCACCGGCAACGATGAGTGTCCCTCCATTCTGGACGAAGGAATAGAGTCGCTGGCGTTCCTGCGCTGTGTACGGTTGGTCGGGTGAGAGAATCACCCCGATCGTTTCGGTTGGTGGTGTCTGGCCGTAGGCGGTCGTCTCACGAGCAATGGTCGTTGTTGCACCCGTGGCTGTTGCAGTGGCTTCTAACTTCGATGTCCCGTCCCAATTGCTATTGTAGATGCCGAACGCAGCACTCGACGTACTTGCAGCGACGAAGAGAGTAACGACTGTGAGAATCCCGAAGCCGAGGAGAAGCCGTTTTGGTGAGACGAGTGACTTAGTGCTCATTTATATCACTCCTGGGGGAAGGATGGCGAGGATTCGACGGATGACGATTAGCCCGAAGATGAGAAGTCCAAGGCCAATAATCCATTTGAGGCGTCGACGCCATTGTGGAGTAACAGAAAATGGCGCAGTCAACTCGACAGTGATGAGAAACCCGATGAGTGATATGACAAAGACGAGTTCGAGGGTGACTGAGTTGAGGAGCGTAAGGATGAAGACTGCAAGTAGCATCCATGCGGTGAATCCGTAGATGAACCGGAATCGCCGCTGTGTGGCCATATGGGCTACGCAACCGAGTCATCCTTTACAAACATACCGGTTTTCCTGTTGACTTAATAGATTCTCCGTGAGTCCACTTTCACTCGACACCGATTCTATTTGGTATTCAATAGCGAACCCGTCTAGTAATGAAGATATTCGAGCACGTTAGCTGGTGGAGTGAAAACGATTCATCGGCATCGCTCGTGTTTCAGTGCACAAGCTGTAACACATGTTTTGAGGTTCAGCGACAAGTGTGCCCGGAGTGTGGTGGATACGATATCGACCGACGAACTTGGACCGACGTATCGGAGTAACTGCAATGATTAGTCGTGCGAGCGAAGCGTCGTCCTCAGAACCCATAGTGACAAAGCTGCTGTGCAAAGCGACTGACTGCCCTGCTGGCGATCAGAGCGTGAAAGTGACTGGTTGAGCGAAAGCTGGTGAGCAGACGGTTGTTGCGTACATATCTGAAAGATAAGATAGGGGGTCGGCTGGGAGAAACGTGACTGGGTGAATAATGGAGTCCCGATACTGTATGTTTATATACTGGGAACAGAACCAATCGAGGCGTGGGATACCCAGTTTCTCCCCAAATCCCCCAGCTGGGGTATCCCACGCCTGAGCCTGTTCTTATTGAGCAGTAGAATGTAAACGAAATATCTGAAGTTATGTAAATAAGAATGGTTAGCGGTATCAATCTCTTGGTGGTATTATAACTCTTAGTATGGAATATAGAAAGATATATTATATCTCTAGATTAAGTGTGCCTTGGTATAGCATGACTCTTGAGCTGGAATCGGACCGACTCGTCATCGCGGCACTCGCCACATTGTTGGTAATGCTCGGTGCGATGATGCTCGGCGGATCGCTTGGGCAAATACTGTTCTCGTACACCATCATCGCGTTCTTCGGAATGTACGTCCTTCTCGGTGTGAAATCGACCGCCGAGCGACACGGCTGGAGGCCGTTTCTCATAACGGTTGTGACAGTCGTCGGCATCCTCGCAGTGGTGTTTTCCGCGCTCTGGCACTTCCACCATTTGAATCCAACCTACACCGATCCCGTCTACTGGCTCGGCTTCCCGCGTGCCACCGCCATCGTCGTATATGCACTCTGGATGCCGCCAGCGCTCGTCCTGATGTTCGCCTACCCGTATCTCTTCGACGACTACATCTGGGACTCGAAAGAGATAGAGAAGTTCGACGAAATGGAGCGGACGCGGGCCACAGCGAGTGCTACTGGAGGTGACGATTGATGGCTGTCGACACGCTCGTCGCGGGCATCGTCATGGTCTACCTCCTCGGTATGTTGGGTATCGGCATCTGGGCGACCCAGAAAACCAAGAGCACTGCGGACTTCCTCATCGCTGGAAAGCGATTCGGCATCTGGGCAGTAGCATTCTCGGCGTTTGCGTCCATCATGAGCGGGTTCGGCTTCATCGGCGGCCCCGGCCTGTTCTACCAGGGCGGGTACGCCTTCCTCTGGATCGCCATCGTCGCGCCGCTTGCCTTCCCTGTCTCATGGTTCGTATTGGGCAAGAAAATGCGACTCATGGCCGAAGTCCGGGAAATTCTTACGATTCCCGACGCGGTTTACGCCCGTTACGACAGTCAAGCCGCGCGTGGTCTCACCGCCGTCTCCGTTCTCCTCGGCGTCATTTCATATCTCGCAGTTCAGCTCAAGGCGATGGGTTTCGTGTTGAGCGAGATTCTGGGTACAAGCCAATTCGTCGCACTCGCAATCGCGGTCGGCGTCATCACCGTCTACACGGTCGGCGGGGGCATGATCGCGGGCGTTACCACCGACCTTGTCCAGGGTGTCGTGATGGTGATCGGTAGCATCATCGTGTTCGGACTCGCGCTCGACTACGGTGGTGGGCTTTCCCAGATGAGCCGCGATATCGCAGTGAATGATCCGCAGATGGCAGGTGCCTTCGGTAGCTTCCCCGTCATGCTGACGCTCTGTTGGTACTTCCTGTTCACTGTCGGCAACTCTGGCCAGCCCCACATGGCGCATAAGCTCTACATGATTCGCGACGTGAAGCTCCTCAAGTGGGGTGCACCCATTGCGGGCCTCTCCTACTTCGCGTCTTCGCTCATGATGCTTGGCATCGGCATCAGCGTTCGAGCGAGCGTTGAGACCGGTGCTATCGAAGCGCTCCAGAGCGCCGACAACGCCGCCCCCTACTTCCTGACCAACTTTACTCCGTCGCTACTTGCAGGGGTCGTGTTCGCCGCGGCGCTCGGTGCTATCATGAGCACGAGTGACGCGTTCATCAACATCGGCGCGGCGAACCTCGCTCGGGACATTCCCGAGAGCCTCGGCATCCACTTCGACACCGACCGTCAGGAACTGTGGGCACACCGAATTGCTTCCGCGACGATAATCGCTGGGTCGTTGTTCCTCGCTTACTACGCCGAGATTCTGGTCGGCCTCCTAGGCGTCGTTGGTTGGGCACTGTTCGCCAGCGCGCTGGTTCCGCTGCTCGGCATCGGACTCAATTGGGACGGCGCGACCAAGGAGGGTGCGGTCGCGTCCGCGTTCACCGCGCTTGTCCTCAATATCGGCCTCGCGATTGCCGGCGAGTTCTACGGCTTCTCGCTCCCGAATAGTGTAGTCATCGGCGCGTTCACGCTCGTCGTCGCATCCATCGTTATGATTGTCGTCAGCTTCGCGACGTCGTCGGTGTCGCGAGAGCAGATTGCCAGTGACGTCCACAGCGTCATCACAAGTTAACGAGGGACAACCCGGACTTTCCCGAGCTATTTTTCTCCATCGACGCCGATTTCGCTGTCGAACCGCGTGAAGAACTCGTTCATGAACTGCCACCGGGACTCGCCGAGGCGACCTCCTGGTGCCGTATACAACTTCTCGAGTCGTTCCGCCGCCCATTCCCGAAGGAGTGTTACGTCCGGGTGATTCGACGCCTCCAGGTCAGTCACAGTCGAGTTATCGATGACCGCATGTTTCTCTCCCGTTCTTCCCGATCGTTCGCCGACGATACAGGCGAGTCGAACGATTCCGCGCGCCCCTGTGGCCTCTAATTTGTCCGCGTCGAAGAGTAACTTCGCCTCAATCGTCTCGGGATCGGGAGAGCTCGACCGGATGCTATGTGCCTCGATGCAGTGTGTGATGGCGTCGATTTGGTCAGTCGTCATCTCCACTTCCTCGGTTTCGAGGAGGGCCGTCGCTTCGCTCGCGCCCCACTCGTTATGGTCGTCGATTTCCCCGGTCCGCTCGCGCGGTCGTCCGATATCATGTAACCACGCCGCCGCAGAAAGCACGTCCCTATCGACGCTGGTTTCACACTTGTTTGCTAACCGGAGTGATAGATCTCGGACGCGGTTAGCGTGGAAGCTGTCGTGGGCTGGGAGGGCATCCTCGTAGTAGGGCAACGCTAGTGTTCTAACGAGCGGACCTAATTCCGGGGGCATCGTTATTCGAGAAGTCAAATCCCAGATAGTATAGTCGTTATGGCATTCTGCCAGGTATTAAGAAACGCTCTTGCCCAGGACTCTCCAAGAAACGCATCGTAGTTTGCTTCCCTACTCGATTCGACTGCCCACCCACAACTCGGGGGGAGAGAGACGACGCCACTGTTGCGCATTTACAGTAATAGCGAGGCGAAAGCGGTGGGAGGAGGTTAGAGCAACATGCCGCGCTCGCTATGGGAGACTTCGACATCGGCGTCTGCGTAGAGGGGCGTCAGTAATTTCACGAGTGGCGCGACGTCGTGGGACCGCGAGTGATGATAGAACTCGTGAGTCTCCTCTTTCGTTTCGACGACGAGTTTTGGCTTCACGAGGAGCGACCCAGACACCAGTTGGATTCGTGTGAGAGATTCGGCCTCGATGGCGAACGACCGCTCGCCCCGCAGGAGTTTTTCTGCGGGGGCATCGGCGACTTGCTCGCCAATCTCGCGGGCCTCGCGCTCGCGGCCGTCCCGCCGAAGCAGAAGCGACTGGAAGGACTCGTCACCGAACACCGCGGCGAGGCGGTCTGATTCGAAGAAGAGTTCGAAGTACTCGAACGTCTCCGGGCGAACTCGGTACCACTGAGACGCCCAGACTCGGTCGTCTCCGACGGGTTTCGGGGCCGGCGAGTGGTCAGTCATTGTCACCCTCCCGCCCCGGAAGCTTGTACTCCATGAGCGCCGCCGCGTAGGTCTTCCCCTGCGTGTCATAGCGGAGGCTCGCTTGACCGCCACCGTCGAGGGCGTCCTCGCAAACGAAATTGACTGCGTGTACGTTCGGGAGCTCGTACCGCTCAACGGCACCGTCGACGAGTCCCTCGAAGTAGGCCGCGACACGGTCAGCGGTCAGCTGTTCGATGAGTCGGTCGTAGGCGGCTGGCGTGTCCGCCACGACGCCGATGTTCACGCGGTTTCCCTTATCACCGGAGCGACCGTGTGCGATGTCGCCGACCGTGACCGGACTGGTTTCGTCAGTCATACGTGATCACCTCCGGAGTGGCTGCCTCGTCGGGAACCGTGGTGGGCCAGACGTCTATGACTGGTTGCGGACTCGGTCGTCCGCCGTCGGTCAGCCCCGTGACGCTCGGCGGTCCAGCCATGGACAGCGGTGCGAACTCCATTCCGAGGCGGCGAAGTGCAGCCTTGTCGTCGCTCCGAGCAGCGTATCGAAGCATGACTTCGTTGTGGTCGTCCTGTGGCGGTGCAGTCGGACCATGGGCCGCGTCATGCCCGACAAACTCCGAGTGCGTCTCGTCGACGTCGAGTTCTAGCATATCGATTCGCCGATCAAGGATGGATGCCGCCTCACGCGCCTTAGCCAACGCATCGGGACGTGAATAGAGGAGTGATCCCGACAGTTTGTATCCTGACTCATAGTGAATCGTCGCTTTATATATCTCAGGCGGCGCCCGCCCTTCCATACCGGTGACGCGAACGGCGTTCTCACGGAGTTGTTCGACCGAGGGCGCGGTAAAGTCCGCCGTCACGTCCGGTGTGAGATATGCGCTAGGGTCGTGTACCTCGTAGACCAGTTGCTCGGCCACGGTCTCCGTCGAGACGGTTCCGCCCGTCCCCTGCGGTTTCGTTATCACCGCGGTTCCGTCGCGCTCAACTTGCGCAATTGGGTAGCCAAGGTTCTCGAAGTCGACGCTCTGCCAATCACCGAGGAAGTTGCCGCCCGTGACTTGCGTGCCGCACTCGATAAGGTGGCCTGCGACAACGCCTGCCGCAAGGCGGTCGTAGTCATTCCGAGTCCAGCCGTACTCGTGAACGAGCGGCCCCAGCGTCAGCGCGGGGTCGGCAATGCGACCAGTGATAATGATGTCAGCACCGGTACTGATGGCGTCAGCAACGGGAAAAGCGCCGAGGTATGCGACTGCCGCCGTCACGTCGTCAAGCTCGTGGGGGAATGGTTCATCGGTCTCGACGTTGCACAGCCCCGTCTCGGTCTGTAGTCGGTCAAGGTCAGCGCGGACGGAATCACCCGTGACCGTTGCCACATCGACCTCGACGCCCTGTTCGTCCGCGAGTCTGAGTACCTCGCGGGCGCACGCTTCCGGATTTATGC
The DNA here is from genome assembly GCF_023238445.1 of Halorussus gelatinilyticus. Taxonomy (GTDB): domain Archaea; phylum Halobacteriota; class Halobacteria; order Halobacteriales; family Haladaptataceae; genus Halorussus; species Halorussus gelatinilyticus. The sequence continues at coordinate 2,049,822 of NZ_CP096658.1, forward strand.
CGCCGGCGTTCGTTACGACCGTCACATTGCGCTCAATGAGTTCTTCGAGGTGGTCGGCGACCACGAACCGGGTGAAGTCAGTGGCGTACCCGCGGTCCGGGTCTGATTCGTGAAGTTTGCCGAGGACGCCCATCGTCACCTCCGCTAGATACTCTAATTGGAGGTAGTCGAACGTCCCGTGGTCGAGGAGTCGCCGCGTGGCGTCAGGGTAGTCGCCCCAGAACCCTGCCGCGTTGGCGATGCGGACGCTCATTCGTTCGGGTCGTCCTCTACGAGTTCGTCAAGAAGTTCCTCGGCGCGGTCCTGCCGTATCGCGTCTTCGACGACCATCCGGTCGGCGATTTCGTCCACAAGCTTCTCGGGGGCACCGGCTTGGACGGCGAGGTTCTTTGCATGTAGTCGCATATGGCCGGTCTGAATTCCCTCCGAGACGAGGGCCCGGAGTCCCGCATAATTCTGAGCGAGGCCGACGGCAGCCATAATCCCTGCCAGTTCATCGGCGGAGTTTGCGTTGAGCAGATTCATCGCGGCGGCCGCCCCGTTGTGCAGTGCCGTCGCGCCGCCCACGGTGCCGACTTGCATCGGAATCTCGATGCTACACGCAAGGTTTCCAGCCTCGTCGACCTCGTAGTTTGTAAGGGGACCATAGCCGCCCTGTGCGGCGTATGCGTGAGCTCCTGCTTCGATTGCCCGCCAATCGTTGAACGTTGCGGTCGCGACAGCATCAACGCCGTTCATGATACCCTTGTTGTGGGTAGCGGCACGGTATGGGTCGGCGTCGGCGACAGCCCACGCGTCCACGATGCGGTCCCGGACCTCCTCGCCAGTGAGGTCGACCTCGTCGGTTTCGAGTTCGGCGGGCGGAATCTTGCAAGACGCGCGGGCGAGCCGTCGGTCCGCGAGGTTCGAGAGGATGCGAAGTTCCACCTCGCCTCCTGTGAGCGACTCGATTTCCGGGGCGAGCGCTTCCGCCATCGTGTTAACTGCGTTCCCACCCATTGCGTCGCGCACGTCGACGACTAGGTGAGTCACCACCATCTGCCCACGAGCGGTGTCGATGACTCGGACCTCGATGTCGCGACAACCGCCGCCGTGCTCGACAAGAACCGGATCCTGTTCGTTCGCCAAACCGACCAGTTCATCTTTCTGTTCGAGGATACGGACCTTTGCCGCGTGTGGGTCTGAGACGTCTTTCGCTTGGATTTGAGAGAGCATGATTGGGCCCGAAACGTCGGCAGTGAATCCGCCCGTAGGCCGAGCCATGAGCGCTCCGTAGGACGCGGCGGCGACCACGCTCGTCTCTTCTATCGCCATCGGGACGAGGACATCGTCGCCGTTAACTTTGAAGTTCGTGGCGACGCTCAGCGGGAACTCGACCGTCCCAATGACGTTCTCACTCACTTGGTCGGCGGTTTCCACGCCGAGACCGATGTTCGACAGCGCTTCTTGATCCTTAGAAGAGAGATTCGCTCTATCCGCTACTTCGGCCAACCTGTCTCTGGGAGATGCTTTATAAAACCCTTCTATTCTCGAATCCATGTCAATGAAACCCATTCAGGCATGATTAATATATGTGTGCAATCGGAGACCGATTGCCGATTCCAGACGCGCTTCAATCGTCTTCATATCGAACGTTGCTTTGAGTAAGTCTACGAATTACAAGGCACAGATCGCTATGACCTACTCACTTCTCAAATCGCGCACCTAGATGCTGTGTGTTACTAACTTGACCCGAGTTTAGACCTACAGTTGATACTTGACAAATTCGTTGTTTCCACACTCTGGGCAGGAATCCGCTTCTTCATCCAGTTTCGAGCCACAGTGACGACACTCAACCAGTACATCTGGGGAGCTCCTATTCCAGAAAATCTGCTTGAAATTACGGAATATGATATATCATTATAGGTTGACTACCTCGCCACGTTCGGGACCGTTAGCCCAGAAGTTCGTCCTGGTCGTTGTCTCGTATTTGCTCATAACGTGGGTAGGTAAGGATAATAATCTAAGATAAATATAATTCTAAATGCCAATGAAGAATCCTTCTGATTTTTCGTCCGCAAGCAAACGATTCAATGGTCTCGTAGTCATGAGAGGTAAGAAGTCAGAGCAGACTATCCAGAGGTCCAGTCGTTCAGATACTGCTCGACGAGACTTGCTGGGTCGTGAGTTGCATAGGTGGCGTCCTGATACGAGTGATAGACCTCTGGCTCAACAGGTTCTGGGGCCTCATTCGGGCCACGCGAAGACTGGTGCTTCGGTACGCCGCCGGTCGTAAGTCCGACGACCGTCTTATCGAGGGTCACGAGCGGTGAACCGCTGTTGCCGCTCATGTTCGGCGTGGTCGTCAAGATGGCGTCACCAAATTTCTGGTCGCGGACGTATTCGCCGCTGGCGATAACCCAGTTGCCGATGGCGAAGGGGTGGCCGACCTGTACGACCGTCTGGCCCTCGCTCAAGGAGGACTCATCGCCGAGTGAAAGCGTCGTCGGCGCGGAGAAATCGGTTTGGAGGAGTGCAACGTCGTGGTACGGCGGCGAGCGGTGGTCGGTCGCGTTGAGGACCTCCGGTTCGAAGGAGTCGCCGTCGAGCGTCCAGCAGGTGATCGAGGACGCGCCGTCGATGACGTGGCTGTTCGTGACGACCAGATTCTCGGCGACGAACCAGCCTGTCCCGCTACCGCCAGCGGTACTACTCGTCTGCGTATTGACGCTCACGACCGCCGGACGAATCGACTTGCCGACTTGCTGGACCTGCTGGTTGTCCGCTCGAGATTTGGTAGCGTCAGCTTGCTCGGTCCCGGCTGTCGGTCGCGAGGATTCGTCTGTTGGTTCCGTAGTCTCGACTAGCGATGCTTGTAGTTCGGTACAGCCTGCGAGACTCGTGACCGCTCCGACTGCGGTCGCCGTGAGAAGGCGGCGTCTCGTCGTTCGCTGTTTCATACCAGACCGTTTCGGACGACGCGGATAGGTCTTGTTCTATCGGAGGCGAGGTCACAACGAGAATGCTACTCGAAATATCTGATTCGGGACGTAGAGTTCTCTCAAGCTCTATGAATTGAGAGTCTGGCTTCCGTCTACTTTCTCGATAATCTCGCTTGCAGTCTCCCGAATCCGACCGAGTCGGTCGAGGACTACCTCTGCATCCTCGTCTCGCCACGCCGCAAGGTAGAGTGCTGACCCGCTCGTGTCGAGACCAAAATAGCGTCCGACGACGTACCCGACTGCCTCAGCCTCGACTTCGCGTTTCGAGCGCTCACTTCTCTCCTCACGTTCGATATGGAGCAGAGCATGAGCATACTCGTGGACGAGTGTCACCGCGAGATCTGCACTGTTTGCACGAGCCTTCACCTCCACGACCGGAGCTCTTTCCTCCGAGCGGTTGTATTGGCAAACACCTTTAGCGTCACCGTGCGACCACTCCGCTACCGAGACTACCCTCGCTTCGACTCCTAAGCTCTTTGCTCCCGCCAACAGCGTTGGCACGAGTGCCTCCGCGTCACCGGTCGCCGCTGTGTCCAACTCTGGGAGTGGTTCACCTTCGGTCTGTGAGACGTCGAAGACCGCGGTCGGTCGAAAGCCGACCAGTCCTTTCGACCAGTCTTCGGACGGTGTCTCGTCGTACGTACAGTCGCTACGCTCGTGGTAGGATGGAGAACTCCCACAGTCAGGGCACTTTCTCGTGATGATCGGTGCCCAAATCCAGATTGCTTCTTCGCCTCCCTCGACGTGCCGGTCGAACTCTGTCTGCCACGTCCGGTAACCAGCGACGCGAGTCGCTTCGGGACACTGGAGTTTGATGAGAAGCGTATTTCGATGCGAGTAGCCGTGAAAGCGACTCTGTACGTCAAGCCACGTCTGGAACTCCGTACTTGCGGTCGCTTCATCGACGCGGTCAAGGAGGTCCTCGATCCACGCTTCAATTGTACTGTGCATCTCGTCAGAACGGTCGTCCGACTCGGCGAACGAGACCGTTTCATCGTCAGTAGTCGTCATGAGATTCACAAGGAGTCCGTGAATCGGACTGCCCTGCACCCATCAGGGGACAGAAAACAAGCTGTGAGCAGATACCGTTAGTCGAGTTCGCATAGGAGGATGGAATTAGTCCACCGCCTCTCACCCTGCAGGTGGGATGTAGACGCTTTCTTCACCCATAATCTCCTCAAGATGGTTACGGACGCGATGGGAGAAGTAGCATTCGTAGCAGCAGTACCCACAGAGTACTCCTGTATCGTACTCGGCGACGAACGGCCCACGCGCGGTCGCCCAGACGTCTCCGTTGCACTCCGTGCAACTTGACGAGTCCAAATCCGCTGGCTGCGGAGAACGATACTGAACTGATTCGCCATCTGCTACTGGTGTCGTTTCAGGCCAAATACCGTGTTCCTGCCAGAAGGCCCGGACATGGGCGAGCCCGTGACGAACGGTTTTCCGTACCGTTACGTGGTCGGCGTCTCGACCACTGTCGTCCCAACCGTCGCCGGTCCAGAATTCACCGAACTGTGCGCCACGATGGAGACCGTTCCAGTCGACGCCCACGATATCTGCAGGTGGGTCCCCCGATAATGTTGGTTGGGTAAGCTCCTCGATGACTGCTCGCTGTTTCGGCGGACTCCCACCGAGTACGTGGACTCGACGACCTCGCCAATCGACAGGGTCCGAAAATTCATGCGCGAGCAGGTCGGCGTAGCCTCGTGAGTAGCCGAGTGTGATATCCGGGGGTATCTCGTCGATAGTTGCTCGGCATTTCGGGACGACTATGAATTCCGTCTTCGGGAGACTTGATTCGAGGTCACGAATCGCGTCGACGTACGACCGTGCTTCTGCGACGTCGTGTGCATCGCCGATGATACTGACCCTTGGTTCGTATTCGAGAACCTGTTCGACGTACCGCTCAAGATCGGGATTCCGGAAATCGTTGTCGAGCATTCCGACCGGGAGGTCAAGGTGCAGAAACTGCTGTTGTTGGTACGAACAGTCTTCACGAAAGCCGGTCAGAAACCCGAGGTCGAACGCGTCGATAGCAAACGGGACACGATGAAGGAAGGCAACGTAGTCTACTTGTCGTGCGTCCGAATACGATTTCGCGGAGCTGTCGCTATGCTGTATTGGGTTTTCGATCGCCACAAGGAGTCTCCTGCAGGGCTCGGTCGCCCTACGACTCTCGTCAGGGCCGGAAAATCAGGAGACAGTTCTCGATTCGAGACAAACGTTGGATAATAGACTCTCGCCGCACAAACGTTGAGGTCACACCGTTCGGCGAAGCTAGCCGGGTGTTACTACTCGTAGAGACAGTGATTCTCCGCCGCATCGCCTGTGAGCGTCTGTTGGTCTTCGTCCGTCGCTGCGAAGAGTTTCGACTGGTCGTGTTCGCTACCTTGCCTGATTTCGGGACGGTCGTCGATCCCGAATTCACTCGCCTCCGGTTGGTCACGGCGTGATTTTCGTTCACGGTGGTCGACTTCTGCGCCGAAATCCTCAAGCGATGTTTCGACGCTGGTTTCCGTTACTTCGAGTTCGCCGTCTTCGCCGAAGGCGGTCTGTTGTTGAATCGGGATGGATGGTCGCTTGGTCACCGTTTTCGAGCCTCCACCGACTGATGGCTCGAAAAAATTACTCGTCGCTGATCCTCTCTCGCTCCGAGCGGAGTTCGATGGCTCGGTTATCGAGACGCTGTAAAATCTGGAGTCGGTTCTGGTGGGTATTCTCGTAGGCTACGCACGCTCGCAGTAGCGCCATAGTCTTGATCGTGGCTATCCCCGGTTCGATGAGTTTCAGATTTGGAGGTTCGAGAATCTGTTCTGGCTTAAGGTCGCTCGGTTCCGTGGACTGGTCCAACGAGGTATTCATTTCGGTGTCGCCTCTGGCCCTGTCAGGGCGACATAATAGCCGGATTAGAGTAGCCATGATGGAATTGATATGCGCTAGATTTCTACTTCGATAGACTACGGTACGATAATTCTAATTATCTCAGTTCAGAATACGCTCAAAGACTTCGTATGTGGACTTCCGAGTGATGTCAGTCGGAAAGTGCGTCGATATCATCGAGATACGCACGAACCTCGAGGACGAACGTTCGGTAGCGTTCGAGGTCCTGCAGTGCGGTATACACCATATCGTGGTCGATGATGTGACCGTACGTGTGCGAGAGGACGTTTCGAAACCGTGTAGCCTGTGTCATTTGCTCAGTAGTGCCCTCTGAGAGGACACCGAGGTCACCTAGGATGGCCATCGACTTCGGATTACTCTCCGGTAGTTGGTCCTGCTCGTATTTGGCGAGTACTTCGGCGATATCAATCGACGCTTCGGTCATTTTCACGAACCGCCGCTCGACGATATCTTGCGTTTCTATGTCGCTCCGGTACTCCTCACGGGTCAGTTGTTGTTTGCTGGCAAGGATACCGAGACTCTTCTCGATGGTTTCGACAGCAGCGAGAATACGATTGAGCTTATCCGTGGGGAAATCGTCGGTCGTCATCGCTCCCTATGCGACCCTTCAGTTGCCGATACTGCGGACCCGCTATCGAGGTGCTCGTCGATTTTCCGGAGTGCCGTGTCGAACCGCTCGCGGGGCGTCCGATGGTCACTCTGAGTCGTGAGCTGACGGCGAAGCGTTTCGACCCGAGTTTGTTCGCCGACGAGTAGCACGCCGTGCTCAAAGAGTGACGATGCAACGTCCGGTGACGTCGTATGGATATCGACTAAGTCAACCTCCTCGGTATCCAATATTTCGCTGAGGGCTTCGCTCAACTCGAAGAACACCGTATTGTAGTTAGGGTCATCGTGCTGTCTCGACTCGAATTCGACTGCGATGTCGATATCACTCGTTGAATGCGTCGTCTCCGTGGCGTGCGAACCGAAGAGAATCGCTAGTCGGACAGCGTGCTCTCGAAGAACGCGTTGAAGCCTCTCAACTGGGAGACCGTCATCGAGATTTGCTGTCTCGACGGTTTTCATCGTTTGTCTTCTCGTTCCCGAGCTACATAAAAACTCAGTAGTGAGAAGACCGCTAGGTAACTGATTCATGATTCTGCCGGACCCCTCGACAAGTCGAGTGACCGCAGGGAACGAGGCGATGGCGAAAGCCCGACCGCGCAACGAAGTGAGCAGTCCGGAACGTGGAGGCGGGCGGGGTGGTGGACGCCAACGAAAAAAGACGGCAGAGGGAACTCACAGAGACCGCGTCTCAGGAGAGTTCGTACTCGACAACATCGGTTGGCCCACAATAGGGACACGAGTCCGTACCGGAGGAGACAGTCGTCCCGCAGCGCCGACACTCGTGGACCGAGGACGGCTCGTCTCGACTCCTGATGAGGTGCTCGAAGAAGCGAGGAAGACTCATTTGCGTGGTCTTCGCGTCAACCGATTGGTCACACGAGATTTTCTCTCCGACGTTCGAGGAACGAAGCCACGGTGTTCGATACTGTCGGCGTAGTCTCGGAGGACTCCGACAAGAACGAGTTCGGGAACGCCTCCACGAGTTTGCAAGAGAAGCCAGCGTTCGAGGTCGTGTTCAACAGCGTCGATTCGACTCGGGCGAAACGGGGTGCGTCTAGCCATGTTCGATCACTTCTGGAACGCGACCTTGTGGGCCGCGCCTGCACCCCTGCAGGCGCACAGAAACTCGACGGATGCGCCACCTGAATAAGCCTCACTCTCGGGAAACGAGGAGTTCTGTCTCATCGCTATTCCACGCTCGAAGCTTCTCAATGATGTACGTCCGCGCTTCTTCGAGAGTGAGGTCGCCGTCGTCGATTCGGTCACCGACGACATCTTTCAACGCTTGAAACTGGCCGTGGACGTACTCATCGTGGACGGGTTCACCGTCTGCCCACATCACGGATTGGAGGACGCCGTTTCCAGTCGTCGGAGAAGCATCGACGGCCTCGCAGTCGTACTCCAAGCCGAGCCAGAGGGTTCGGTACGTCGTCACCTCGAACGCTTCTGAGACGACGTAGAAGGCTTCGTGGTGAAGGAAGTCGAGGTACGCAGACCGAATCTCGTCCAGCGAGATAGCTACTGCAATTGGCTCCGGGTTAACTGGTGTTGAGGAAAGTCGCTCTAACGAGCGTGAATTCTCCGGAGTATCCGTACTGGCAAGGAGTTCTTCGAGATGCTCACGGTGCGATGGTGAGGGTTCGTCGCCACCGAAGGGTGTTTCTGGCGTAAGTCGGTGTTTCAGGTGATAGTTTGAGGCTCCGTTGTGCGAGTAGTGGAGAGCGTACGATTCGTCTGGTCGTTCGTAGGCAACGAGTGCGCGATTTCCCATTCGGAATCAGCGGGCCACCGAGGTGCGCCCGCACTCCTGTCGGGCGCAAAAATGATGACGACACGATAGTAAAACGGTGATCTAATGGCCGTGCTGAATGCAAGGCGTGTATAGTGTTCGTTGAGCCGCTAGATTCCAACCTTAGCGGGTATTCTTGAAACCCTATCTGCTGATGGAAGTGCCTCGATGGTGTCGTTGTCGACACAGCACAGTCCGCTCAGGAAGAGATGTAGCCGATTAATTGTCTCGCCACGTCCGCGGTACGTTCGTTGACGAGAGAGGTCATATGGAGTTCGACTTCTACAGCACTGTTGAGAGTCGCGAGCGCCCACGGAAGAACGTGACTTCGTTCCCCGAGTGGGTCACCCTCGTAATCGTCGTCTTGGAGCGTGAGTGACTCCTCGTGGTAGGTCTTCGTAGAGATGAGGACCGTAATGAGTTGTAAGCCGTGGTTCGGGAACCGAGGTGTTCCCAGAATGAGCATCGGGCGACCTTTGTCCGAGAGCGGGTCAGTTCCCCAGATGATGTCACCGCGCTGTAGTTCCTCGAACGCGGTCACTGTACTTCCTCCATCTCGTCGGTCTTCAAGTCCTCAAGATGTTCCTCACCGTATTGCTCGTCAGCGGTCTGGTGGTGCTGGTGAAGGCGGTAAGCGGCCCGGAGCCGTTCTTTATCGTCAGTAATCGCCCAGTACGGGCGCTTATGCCGCACGAGACCTCGTTCCTTCAATCGCGAGAGAATCGAACTGACGGCGTCTGTATCCAACTCAAGTTGCTCGGCAATCGTCGCCGCCTTCCACGCACGGTCGTCGTTCTCGTCAAGGAACAATACGATCCGCTCAGTATCGTTCTGCTCCTCGAATTCGTCGTCGTCGGCGTTCTCGAACTCGTCGATATCGATGGTGCCGCTCGACATGGACTAGTGTTGGGACCGTTGACCTATAGCTATTTGGGATGTTTGTTATCGCTGTAGCGAGGAGAACCCTTTGTAAAGACCGGCGTGACTTTGATCACTGACTTTACCACCACCGGAATAAGGTCGCAGCTGCGCGCGCAGCGAAGCGAGCAGAAACTCCACCCTCAACTTCATTTACTAAAATCAATACTAATGCCCCGTCCTCAAGGAACAACGCAGGCCGAAGGCCGAGTAGCGTAGTAGGGCGGGGATACAGCGTCGTCAGAAATCTACGATTTCTGATTGACAGTCAGATTCTGATGGAGTCTGACAACGCCCGCCATCGTCTCACAGACACTCTGCAACGACTGGCCCACAGGCCCACCGAATCATTCATTAATATCGACAATGTATCTACACCGTACATGGACCAGTTCACAATCAACGGCCACGAAGTCGTGGAGGGCAACGTGAAAGCCACCGGCAACGGCGCTCACGTCTACGTCCCGAAACGCTGGCGTGGCGCGGACGTGAAAGTCGTCCGTACTTCCGACCCCAACGACGAATAGATGAACTACAACTACAGGTATCGACTGAACCCAACCGAGGACCTCCGCGAGCGATTAGCGTGGACTGTCGATACCTGTAGACAGGTCTACAACCACTTCCTCCACCGCCTCAACCGACACGACGGCACCTCGGCATACTCCGAGCAGAAGCGCCTGCCAGACCTCAAGAAGTGGTGGACCGACGACCTGCAAGACGTTCACTCGAAGGTGCTTCAGAAGGTCGTCCAGCGATTGTACGACAACCTCTCGACGCTCAAAGGCCGGAAGCAGAACGGCTACAGCGTCGGGGAGTTGAAGTGGAAAGCACCGGGCGAATACCAATCGTTCACCTACAGTCAGTCCGGCTTCGAACTCAAAAACACGAGTGGTCGGACTCGACTATGGCTCTCGAAGATTGGTGACATCCCCATCATGTTCCACCGCGACTTGCCCGACGACGCCACCATCAAGACCCTCACGGTCAAACGCGAACCCACCGGCAACTGGTACGCCATCCTCGGCGTCGAAACGCCTGACGACCCACTCGAGAAGCCCGACGAGGTGACTGACGCTGTTGGTATCGACGTGGGTGTCCTGAAATACGTCCACGACAGCGATGGGACCGCTGTCGAGTCGCCAGATCTCTCGGATGAACGCGAGCGGTTGGAACGCGGCCAACGCAACCTCTCGCGGAAGGAACACGGCTCGAACAATTGGGAAGAACAGCGCAAGACGGTCGCTCGACGCCACGCCGACTTGAAGCGCAAGCGACGTGATTTCTTGCACAAACTCTCGGCGTACTACGCCCGCGAGTACGACCTTGTGGCGGTCGAGGACTTGGACGCGAAGGGGTTGGTCGAACTCCCTGGCAACTCTCGGAACCGAGCCGGGGCCTCGTGGGGAACGTTCCTGCGAATGCTCGAATACAAGTGCGAACGGGAAGGCACACACTTCGTCGCCGTGGACCCCCGAGGCACGACCAAAGAGTGCGCGTCGTGCGGAACAGAGACGGGCAAACCACTATGGGTCCGCGAGCATTCATGTCCAGCGTGTGGGTTTGAAGCGGATAGAGATGCGAATGCGTCGTGGAACGTTCTGTCTCGTGGTCTCGACAACGTAGGGGCGGGCTGTCCCGAATCAACGCCTGTGGAGACTGCGCTCCCTGCGGATACCGATTCGGTGTCTGCAAAGCGTGTCGTGGAAGCAGGAAGCCCCACCCTCAAGGAGTGAACCGCGTCAGCGGTGAGCGAGTAGGGTGGGGAGGAAGTCACTGAACTAGCGTACTTCGGATGAAAGTTCGGTGGTTCGCACGTTTACTTCGGAGCTATCAGTTTACGTATTCCGACGACTGATTGACTACCGATTTTCAGAAATTTCTGGCGGATGTACTTATAGCATAACTATTCAATGGAAATAGATAATTTCAAATTTTGCGGTGTTGGATGATTTGATGGAACCATGTCAGAGGCACCAGATGCAACGATAGCAGGGTACTGTAGTAAGCATCCTCGAATGATGGGCGTCCTCTTCACCGTTGGCCTTCTTACGCTTGAAGCAGTCGGGCAGGTGAAAGCAGGAGGCGGGGCCGCTACCGCAGGGCCGTAAGCCTATTCTCGAAGGTCGGTGACAGTGACCTCGTTGGTCCAGAAAAGTTCGTCATTGAAAATAACGGGGTGGCTCTCAATAGCGAAGTGGTTTTCGAGTTCCTCGTCAGTGACAGAGAAGGTATTTAGAAGACCCGAAGCTAGATATTGAGTCGACTGGTCTCCAAGTACTGGGTCGAACAGCGTTCCCATATTGAACGTCCGCATCGGAATAGTCGTGAAATCGACGAACCAACCGTCTTCCGCTTGCTCTAACTCTGAAAGATAGCAACAACCACTCTCAGACTGCACGAGGGTCAAACCTCCATCTCCGATTGTCATATACGAGTATCCACCGACGACTCGTTGCACTAGATCGACCGCCACCTGTAATGGAAACCCTCTGTTCAGGGCTTTCGCTAATGCACAGCCTACTCGCGTCCCTGTATTGTTCGTGATTTCCGACAGGGTCACGACGCCACCGAGGCTCCCAGATTCTACGAGCGCTTGCCCCTGAGCGTACGACCGACAGGCATTCAGGACGAATGCTTTCACTTGAACTTCATCCAACAACCGTGCGTCGAGATGCCCGTCAGGGCAACGAAGACCCTTCGAATCAACGTGGCCGATGAAATGGAAGAGGTCGGCCGAAGCCGTGAGGAGTTCCTGCAACTCCTCGGTGTCCAGTCTGTAGTGGACAGTAACATCGAATTCGAGGAGTTCACGGACGCCGTAGAACTCCTCGACAACACCTTCAGACTCCATCTGTTCGTCGTTACAGACGACGTGGATTGTAATCGAGGACTGCTCGGGTCCTCCTTGGTCGAGTTGGCGTTCGTAAGCCTCGGTCGTCGCCTTGTTCGCGCCGAGTGGGTAGCCTTCGCCGACCCACGTATGCCTGATAGACTCCGTCGATTCGGGCGTGAAAATCTCGTCCTCAGCGATATCCTGCAACTGGTGGGCAGACCTCGTTAACACCTCCGTTTTATTGACCGACTCACCGCCACGGGTAAACTCGGTAATCATATCCGGAGTCGGAGCTGGTTCCTGAGTATCGGGCGTTGGACTTCGAATGACCGCGAGTTGTGTGGCCGCAAAGGGAAGCATCGAAACGTGTTCTGGATTAGGGACGATATCCATCGTCACCGACCACTGCGGGAGATGCGGTTCTAGTATCGAGATTGGCACAGACAGATACGCTTCAAGCTGGGCCGCGAGCGACTGGTCGTAGAGCGCCTCGAAATCGAGGCTGACGAGCGGCTCGACCTGCGTACGTTCGTGAAGATCGACGTCGTACAGTCCCTCAGTCCGAGTCAAACAATCGAGGAAGAATACCTGTTGGAGTGTCCGACGGACGTTCTCCTCGTAGCCGAGCGGACCATCCAGTACATGTTCGAATCCGTTCTCAGTCACGAGTCGCGGTGTATTCGCTGGTCGTACGTCTGCACCAAGGTAATACGCGAGCGACGTCGCGGGGTAAACGTACTCGTATTCGGGCGGCAACTCGATACTGACGCCTGTCTCCGGCCGTTCGATGTCGGTCGGTGCATCGAACGAATTTCCTCGCTCGATTAGGGGCGGATGACCGCGTAACGTCGGGAACGACCGCTCGGGAGAGAGGTCCTTCAAGGCCGAGCCGAACAGCGACACCGCCTTCATCACGTCTCGTGGGTCGTCTGGTACCGTAATCGTCCCTGCAGGATGCTCGTGGAACGACCGCGTTCCGACGTAGACGGCCACAGGATGCGGTCCGAACCCTATTCGAACGGTTGCCTCGCGGTACTTGATGTCAAGTGCGCTCTCGACTCGAAGATAGAGTTTGACTGGCGCTGTCGTGAGTTCAAGGACGTACTCGTTCCGGGGGAGCGACTGGTCGGTCTGCCCACTGGTCTCTGTAATCAGGTCTCCGGTGGGAGAACGAACGTAGATGTTCGACAGCGAGGGAACGTCGATGCCAGTGGTATTGATGCGGACGGCAGTAGAGACGGGAGCAGGAAAGATGTCGACGTCAGCGGTCATCGGGTCAACAGCGGTCGGGGTATAGAGTGCAAACTGGGCCTGCTCAATCGGGTCAAAGATAGTGATGCCGGGTCGGTCCGTCGATGTTGTGATTCGTGGTTCCATTCTCTGGGTCTCGAGGAGGGGGAGATTTGGTTACAGGCGCGTCCAGCCAGTCGTTCCAACGTCAGGAATCCGCCATCGTTGTTCCGCAGGATTCCCGTTCCGCTTTCGGAGTTGAATTTCAGCATCGCAGTAAGCCATCAGGTTTTCGATGGTTTCGCGGTTTTCGTCTGGGTCTCGTTGATAGATGAAGTGCGACATCCCGTTATCGACCTTGACGCTGGCGCTGATGCTTGCTACAAGTCGTTCGACTTCGGCGAAGCTGTACTCGTCGAGGAGATAGCTCAACGAATCGATTCCGACGCGGAGTTCGGCTGGTTCGAGGTCGTCACGGGCGAACCAATCGATCGCGTTCTGTAGTTCTGTCTGGAGTGCCGTAAGTGAGTTCGGCTTCCGCTCGAGCGCAGGAAGATTCGGGCTTGCAGTGGCCGGAATACTTCGCTCTTGTTCTTGGAGGTCGGTGACCCAGTTTCGAGACTCTGTTTGTAGTCCAGTTTCTTGGAAGTGGGCTCCGGTCTGTGCCCGTGAGCCATCGGTAAGAGCGAGCACTCGTTTTCGGGGCGGTGAAGCCTCTGGGCCTCCGAAGAGATTGCTACTCGCGTAGGCGGTAGTTCGTTCACCGACGGTCCCTGTCACGAGGAGCGTACTCCCGGTCTGTTTGAGTTCCTTGAGTTTGGCCTGTATTTCGTGTATATCGTATTCGTCGTCGTCTGCCGACCCGCCACGAAAGCAGACCCTTTTGTGATTCCCTACCGACATCTATTACCTAGTGGGATTATATATGAAATCAAACTTAATACTATTGGATTTTTACGCGTGAGACTCAACGTCTGCTGTCCGACTCTTGCACCTGTGACGCACCTCCGAGGATGTACCAAGACGCTCGTATAAACCCGTCAAAAGGTCGTGGCTGCGCGCGCAGCGACTTTCTCGTGAGCGAAGCGAGCGAGAGTCGGTGAGACGAACGTGTGAGTCTCACCGAGTGAGCACGGAGCGGTGGGTGGGGAGGCGGGCGTCGGGTGGACGGTATCGACAAAAAAGAACGAAGTGAGGTCTACTACTCCCACCACCGACCGCGCTCAGGGAAATGGACACTGCTCCAGCCCGTGAGCGCGACCGAGCATCGTCCTTCGTACCAGTTTTTGGCCACACTCCGGAATTCGACCTCCTCGCCCTCTCGAACCATTGGTTGGTCACTCTTCGTCCACGTTGTGAACTTGACCCGTCCCGTCTCGTCTTCTAGGAGTCCGACTTGCGAAATCCGGTGGTGGCTCGGACTCCACAGTTGGCTCACCGTCCCCACGATGCTCACTTCCCGCCGATTCACCTCGCTAACGTCTGCGATTGGAATCACGTGCCCCCGTGCTCGCCGTAGTTCTTCGGACACGCCAACGACCGCGCTCACCAGTTCTGCACCTTCGACCACGCGCTCGGCCAGTCGCCGACTAATCGCCGCCCTCGACCACCCCGGTAGTCGCTCGGCGATCCGCCTCGTCTGCTCGTTCACCGCCGCCAGCTCCGCTCGCGTCAACTCCTCGCGTGGGTCCGGCCGGTCCGGGTCCACAAGCGGATTCACACTCGCCGCTCGCTTCTCGAACGTCCGCCGTCTCTCCGTGCTTCCTTTCGCTGCTACTTCTTGAGTCCGTTCTGCACGACCGTCTTGGCGACTGAGTTTCGCTTTGGCGCTGATGTACGCCAGTTCTTCCTCTCGTGCTCTGATGCACTCTTCCTGTTCGAGGGTCACGCCTCTCATTCGCTCGTCGCTCGTGTCCAGCAGTCCGTCCGGGTGGTTCGCATCCACCTTCGCTTGAATCTCCATCTGCACCGTCGCCCGCAGTTCCGGGGTCTCCTCGACGACCTCGAACTCGTCCTTGTCTTCGATTGTTCGCTCGTCCTGTTCGTACGCCTGTTCATCGACCGAAACGACCTTGCTACTCGCGTTCTTACTTGACATGGGTTCCTAGACCCGAAGGCGCTCACTCGGCGTCTTCTTCCGACACCACGACTCTCCAGCCGTGGCTTTCTCTCAGTCCGACTCCTCGCTCTTCGATGCTCTCGCTCGCGCCTTCAGTGCGGTCTGGGCGCGAGCGAGAGCGGATTCGAGGAGAAACAACCAGCACCGCGCACCGACCCGTCCGGAGCGAGCGTCCAGCACGCAAGCCTGTTTCGCGTCCGTCGAGCGACGCGAGACGCAACCGAAACAGCGCTTGGTGCTGGCGTCGAAGCCAGATGCCCGGACCGGCCCGTGCGAGGCGCAAAGCGCCTCAAGAAGCGAGCGGCGAAGCCGCGAGCACGGCCGCACGCCCGGAATGGTCAGTCGCGAGCGCTGCGGAGGGCGGAACGCGGTGCGCGGGGCGCGCTGTCAGCGAAAACGAATAGAGACGAAACGAATCTCCACAGTCCACGGCGTGGTGGAGTCCGAAGGCCTTCGCCTACTTACCGACTGCTTTCGGTTCCTACGAGAACGCTACTCAAGAAATGTTTATTTGAACGGCCTGACGTGATGGAGTATGCAGCGCAGACAGGTCCTCGCGACTCTCGGTAGTACGGCCGTTGCTGGCTGTGCGTCTCTTCCCTCCATTCAGTCCTCTCAAGCAGACTCGTCGCCGACCGAACCATTACCCGGCGAGAGCGACGAGTCCTGGGCACAGTTCGGGCGAACTGCCGCCCATCCCGGCCGGAATACGGACGTTACCATCGATACCCCAGAAATCCGCTGGCAGACCACCCTTCCTGCAGGCGTGACAGTCCCAGCAATCGTCGGCGAGACGGTGTTCGTCAGTGGCGGCATCTTCAACGACCGAAACGAGGACTACGCCGCAGGCGGCGTGTACGCCTTCGACCGCGAGACGGGCAACGAGAAGTGGAAAACGGCCCTTCCAGCGCTCGGCGGCGGGTTCGCGGGGTGTCCGCCGACGGTCTACGAGGGCTCGATTTACGTCGGTGACGCTGGGGAGCATTATTTCCACGCGCTCGATGCTCGGACTGGCGAGAAACGGTGGCATCTTGACCTCGGCGGATCAGTCAACGAGGCGATTCCTGTAACGAACGACCGCGTTTGCTTCGTCCAACAGGAGGCCGTCATCGCCGTCGATACAGCGGGCGAGGAGCGCTGGCGCTACACGAACGATGGTCACGTCTTCCTCGCTGAGCCAGCTATCGCTGACGGGAAGGTGTACGTCGGGTCCGTCTACGACCAGCAAAATCAGTCCGAGAGTGAAGATAATACGTTGTCGCTCCTCGCGGCACTCGATGTCGAAACAGGCGACGTTCGCTGGACGGACCAGCACGGAGAGAACTTCCACAGTCTCGTCGTGGACAGAGATACCCTGTTCGCGTCCGATACGCGCGCCGTCTACGCTGTCGAGGCTACGACGGGAACCAAGCGCTGGCGACACGTCATCGAGGACTTCGGCCTCGGAGAACTCGCCGTCGGCGACAAGAGAGTATTCGTCGCGGACGGCCAAGAGCTTCGAGCGCTTTCGCGCGAGGATGGGAGCGAGCAGTGGCAGTTCGCAGTCGAGGAGGGATACCTGCGAACGACGCCGGTCGTCATCGACGGTGCAGTGGTGGTAACGTCCGATCATCCACAGTCTCCCTCGACCGACGCGACGACCTACGCGCTCGATACCGAGACGGGAAAGCCTCGTTGGACGTACAAACAGCCGGGGAACATGGGGTATTCCGCGACTGCTGTCGGGGATGCACTGTATCTCCCGGTGTATCGGAGTAGTGGGAACACAGGGTCGACGATGACTGTCTTAGAGGCCGAACAGTAAATGCTGGATCGCTAAGTAGACTCTAATGCGATGAGGCGTAGAGATGAATCGACGAGAAAGAGATGTCCAGCACCGACTGCAGGTGCCGCGAACTCAACCGGCTTGAATTCTGTCTCCCAAAGTTCCGCCCGGAGAGCTTGACTTGGAGATCGTTTCTACGTCGGATTGCGATCGCACGGTGACTCGGCGCGATACTAGCGTTCTCAAGTATCGGCGGTAGGGACGACGTGACTGTCGTTCGAAGTCGAACGACCAGTTGGTCTCACCACTCTCCATGTCGAGTTCTCGAACTGTATTGCCGTCCTTCGCATACACTGCATCGTCGGATAGCGTTGACGCAGAAGCCCTGCCAATATCGTTACGCGTCCGGCAATCAACTCCATCGGGAGTGAATGCTTGAAGTTTCGTCTCCGCTACGGTACTCCTGCTGCTTGCGCTCAGTTTTCAACTCGCCTGAACGAGAACTTATTGGGATTCAGCGTGAGTAGGGGGTGTCACACCTACCCATATGCCTACTGACGATTCCCAGACATCCTCCGGACGACGATACATCCGAATCCAGCCGACCACGGACTCGCTCTCGGTCGACTCTGTGACGATGCAGTTCACGCGACTGCATCGCTTGCTCACGAACGACGACGACCGCTCGTGGTCCCGACGACTCGTCTCGAAGATCGACCCAGAACCGAGAACGCTCGAATGGCTGTTCGCCGCCTCACCGGCGGGCCGTCTCGAATATTACGTCGGTCTCCCCACGTCCGACGACGAAGCCGACCGAGAACTGGAGTCGCTCGAAGGACTGCTCCGAAGCTTCTTCCCCGATAGTTACGAACTCGACCAGTGTTCGTTCGACCTCGATGAGTTTCTCGGCCTTCGGTCACTCGATGAGCGTACGACCGATGAACTTGAGCGACGTTTGGATGCATCGACAGACGACTCTTCTACAGACGAGAACCAACCTCCGGAAACCCACATCGGGGCTGTCGAGTACCGTGGAATGGGCGACCGGCGTGCGGACTGGCAGACGCGCCTCACCCCATATGCGCAGTTCCGAACTGACGACGCCGACGTGCAGCCACCGCTCACGAGTGTCGCCGAGACGCTTGCAACCACCGAGACGCTTGCAACCACCGAGACGCCTGTCGTCTTTCAGGTCCTCCTGCAACCAAAGCCCGATTGGACGACCGAGGCCGACCTGCGTCGTCGGCGTCTACAGCGCGGCGAGGAAGAGTCGTTCATGGGCCGTCTCGTCACGGGGCTGTTCGTTTCCAACGAGACAACCGCCGACGAACCTCGTGACCTCCCGCCCGAGGTCCAGCGACGACTCGACGAACTCAACGAGAAAGAGACGCGCCATTCGTTCAGCGTGAACGCTCGTGCGATCGCGGTCACCGACCCCGGCCAGCATCCGCCACGAGTCACGAAGGACCTTCGGACGGCGCTCGAATCAGTCGGCCACTCGTGCTACCAACTCGACGCCGAAACCCACGAGGTAGCCTGCTACGGCCTCCAGTTGGATAGACTGTCCGCAGAGGACGTTTCTGCACTCGACCTTCTCGATGCTGTCCGCGAACGGACGTTCCGAAATACGCCGACAGGACTGCAAACACGGCTTCCCGGATGGGGCCGAAGTAGTCCTGAACTCGTTGCAGATCCGCGCGAAGTCCCAAGTTTCTGCGTTCTCGGGGGAGCCAGCCTTACGTCGAATGCGAAGCGAGCGCTCGACCTGACGCCGGGCGAGCAGACCTCGCTTTCGCGGCCAGCGACCGACCGCTTGACACCCTACTACGAGTTGGGATTGACGCTTGGATATGCGCTCACCCAAGACGGCAGGAAGGCGACGGACCCGATTGCACTTCCGCCGGACCTTCAAGCCATGCATGCTGTCTGGTTCGGAAAGACTGGTTCGGGGAAGACGACCTCGCTCATCACGGGAATGCTGGATAATTACGAGGCGAATCGAGGTCCCTCGATTCTCATCGAACCGAAAGGCGACGGGATGCCGGTCGAGTACCTTCGGGCGCACTACACGACGTACGGCACGCTCGACAACGTCTACTACTTCGAGTGCGCTGACGTGCTACCTGCGCTCTCGTTTTTCGACATTCGGCCACAGCTCGCCGTGGGTATCGACCGTGCGACTGCCGTCCAAGACGTGGTCGACCACTACGTCGAGGTCCTCATCGGCATCATGGGTCGGGAGCGTTTCGAGCGTGCGGTTCGCTCTCCCGATATCATTCGTTATCTCGTCAAGGCCCTCTTCGACCCGGTTCATGGCTCAGACGCATTCACTCATCGCGACCTCCAACAAGCCGCAACCCAGATGGCGGAAACTCGGGATGCTCCACCGGTCACCGACGACGACCTCGCGGCCCTCCTCGGCGGGATCGTCACGAACAGCAAGCGCTCGTTCGACGAACTCCTGCAGGGTGTTCACAACCGCATCGAGAAGATCCCCGTGGACGACCGACTCGCGACGCTGTTCAATCACGTGCCCACCGAGGACTCCGATGCAGACTCGCGCTTCGATTTCTTCGACGTTCTCGACGAGAATGCGGTCGTCATCGTGGATACGAGCCAACTCCGCAAAAAGAGTCGCCGGGCGTTCACGCTCGTCTTGCTCTCGAACCTCTGGACGGCGCTCCGTCGCCGCCAAGCCTATCGGACGACCGATTACACCCAACACACTGCAGACCGTGAGGCGGGCCACACGACCACGAGAACGGAAACTGATGGTGGACCCAACTCAGATGAACTCCCGCTGGTCAACCTTTACATCGAGGAGGCCGCCGATGTCGCGGCTTCGGGATTAATGACGGACCTCCTCGCGCAGTCTCGTGGCTTCGGGTTGTCGGTGACACTCGCGATGCAGTTTCCCGCGCAGGTCCGCTCGGCGGATACGGAAGCGTACGCAGAACTCCTGAACAACGTCTCGACTATCGTCACCGGGAACGTCGCGGTCGACCCCGACTTGGAGAAGCGACTGGCGACCGACGAGATGCCACCGAGCGAGGTCGGGAATCGACTACGGGCGCTTCGTCGCGGCCAATGGTTCGTGAGCCTACCCGCGAAGTTCGGTGACCCCGAGCCGAGACCATTTCTGGTGTCGTCTGCGCCACTTCCGGCTGGCCATCCCGAAGGTGACGACCCGCTTTCGGAAACGCAGGCGCTCGCGTTCGACGCACTCCTCGACGTTGTGCGCGACCGAACACGACTTGACCACGGCTTGGAGGTGCGAGACCGGAAACGCCCTACTGCGGACACGACTGCGAAAGCAGATTCGATTTCACAGTCGAGCAACGACCAGTTGCCTGCCGACGAGTCCTCCTCATCGACGGCTCCGACGACTGTGACGCGAGTAGACTCGGCCCTCCCGTTCACGAAGCGCCTCCCGACGTGTATCAAGTACGACGCTGAGACCCACGCTATCGTCTGTACGGGCTGTTCGAATCGACACGCCGCGACACGGACGGGGGTCCGCCGTGGAATCGAATGCTGTTCGAGTCTCGACCGTGTTGACCGAGACGAAATTCCGATTGCGGATGTTCCCGTGACGCTCTCTGAAAGCGAGCGTGAGGCCAGCGAGTACACCGACCGCCAACTCTGCTTCCTCCAAGCTGTCTACTCTGCGCATCAAGGCGAGTACGACCCCGACTTGGAGTACGATACCTGCTGGGACAGCATGCTTCGCTTGCAGGAATACGTCGGTATCGAGTCTGATGCCGTTCAGGAGTTGGTCGATGCTGGCCTACTAGCCGTCGACTGCGACCATCCCCACCGTCTGTACACAGTCACCGCCGAGGGACGTTCGGAGATTCAGGCCGCTCACCGCGAGGGCGTCGCCTATGGTCACGGGGTTGGCGACCTCGGAGAATCGACGCTCCATCGCGTGATGGTCGAGTTCGGCCGTCGGTACGTCGAAGACGCGTACGCCGACGACGCAGAATCGGCGGTGGTTGAGGTCGTCCCCTACTACGAACTTGATGATGGGCATCGTTTGGACGTGGTCGGACTCAACGAGGAGGGCGAGGTCTGTGTCGTCGTTGAGGCCGAGCGCTCGAATCACGATATTCTACGGGCCGTGCCGGACGACTACGATAAGATGGCCGATTTCGACCCCGAGGATGCAATCTGGATCACGAAGAACCGCGAAGGCGCACACGACGTGCTGGACGCGCTGAACGACCCGCCAACTGGCGGCGTCCGAGTGGAGAAGACGTACAGTCGGTCGTCGCCACCTCAAGCGTTCCGTCTCGACGCGCCCGGCTGTACCCAGATTCACACCCTTCGATACGTCCGCGAGACGCTCCTCGGGCTTGAGCCTCCAGAATAGGGCGAGGCGTAGCTCTTGTGAAACAGTCACTTACTTTGGTAGCGTTGTTGATGACCATAGACGGAATGGATGGGTCAGACTCGTCGCGTCGAGGAATACTAATAGGAGTAGGAGCGGCACTCACTGGTGGATTCCTTCTTCCCCATACCGAGAGCAAAGCAAGTTCCAAGAAGTTCGAAGAACAAACAGCAACGACAACGACAAGCCAGTCAAGAGTTCCACCTGGGACAACACCGTCAGAGATTGTCCCAGTAGGTAAGCGAGCGACTGTCGTCAGCGAGGATGGGAGTGAGCAGATTACTTACTGGATTGAGAATGGCGCTCGATTCGAATACTTTCGAGTGGGAGACGAACGGGTGACTCCTGACCCTGGCGAGGAGTTCCTGCAAGTTCTAGTGAGCGCGCATAACGAAAGCCAGCAAGGGGCGATAATTGACTCAGACCATTTCGAGGTCGTGACATCAAGTGGGCAGGCGTATGAGCCGGATGAGGATCTGATGCTTGACTTCGATGACACTTTTTATATTGAGGATATCGACCCGCAGATAACGAAGACACGCAGTGTCTTCTTTGAGATTGCTCCGGATAAAAGACCGGTGTGGCTAAAAATCGGCCCAGGATTTGCTGATGACGGTGAGTCGGTCTATTTTTCGCTTCCAGACGAAACCGGGATCACTACGACAACTGCTTAATTTCCCAATTCAGTTTTAATTAAAAAGTCGCTGGCTGAGACGGCCTAAAAATCCCCTTTTGGGGCCAGTCTGTCGTTGCCCACGTGCAACTGCTTCCAACCGATGACGTGCGCGGTTCCGTTCATCTTGAAGCCTATCGCGCTCTCGCTCTACATCACGGAGCTGACGCTCAAGACTAGTAATCGTCTCGATACGGGCTCGTTCGCGCTCAGTTAGGCTATCCGGTTCGATGGTCACGTCGGGCGTCTGGGCCTTTTCGGTCGGGTCCGCTTCCACCTCGATCGATTCCGGTTCGGACTCGGACTGAGCATCTGTCGAGTCCCCGCTTTCTTTAGCACGACCTGTCTTCGGTGAGAAGTGTTCGTTCGTCACGTTCCTCGCACGAGCGAGGGTCACCTCGCCGTAGGTGCGGCCGTTGGCGTAGTGGACCGCGTCGAACTTCTCGCGCATCAACCCTGACTGTCTGAACAGCCGGTCCATCTGAGTCGTATTCCCGCCCGTCCAGAACGCGAGGAGACACGCGAGCGCCATATCCGCTTCAGAATGACTGTCGTAGCCGTGGGTGTCGCCCCGCCAGAGTCGCTCGAACTTCGCGCCGTTCGCCGCCGACCGTGCGCGTTCGAGAAGGTCCTCGTCCGAGAGATCAGAACCCAACCCTGAGTCAGACTCCTCGTTGCTCTCGGTTTCGCCGTCCTCGTAGAATTTCGCTATTTCCACAGCCGCCGGTTCGGAGTCAGATTCATCATCGTGCTCGTCTGCGAGGTGGCTTGCGTACACTCCACGAAGCTCCTCGCTCCGTGCTTCGATGCCGCCGCGGGTACCGTGGACGCGCTCGCCGGTCATGGTGAAGAAACGAGCCGTCTCGTAGATTTCGACGCTCCCGCGCCGGTTCCGGCCGGGCGGCAGTTCGCCCTCCACGAGAACGTGATAGCCAGTTCCGGACGGACTGACCTCGGTGTACGAATCGAGGTCGTCGATGATTTCCTCGGCCCACTCGGTTGGAGTTTCTTTCTCGGAGTCACGCGCGTCGTCGAGGTCGACACCGACGAAGGGATCCCCGTCCGTGAACACGAAGCCCAGCCCATCGACAGACTCGCCGTCCGCGTACAATCGGGCCTCCTCGAAACTCGTCCATGTCGCTGAATCAGTTGCCGAGGCATATTGCCCGTTCTGTGGGTCGACCGGGACTTTGGTTGGTTTCGACCCACGGGCCTGCTCACGCCAGCAAATCCACTGGTCGTACTCGTGAAGTGATTCTGGAAGGTCAGCTGTTGTTGGAAGTGTCGTCATATCGGTTCGCGTGCCAGTTCCCTCGAACGCAGAGAGATACCCTCGGATACGCTGGCGGTTCACTTGATGCTACCTCGTCCTGTAATCCGGCGAAGTACTGTTTTCGGGGGTGTAGCAAGTGCCGGTTGTTCGGTGTCCGACCACTGTTCGCTACACCGTCGAATTTACGGGATACGAGACCTGTTCGGGAGTACCAGAGGGTCCCGCGGCTGTTTTGGAATCGTACACCCTGCTAATCCCCCGGTAGAGGTGTTCTTGTGACAGGGTGTAGGACTTCGGTACGAGGAGTGAGCGCGCACTAACGCGAGGGGGGCTTTCGCGGAGTTCTATTTCGGGCATAGAGCGGCTGGAGAGTCCAACTAGAGATTAATAGCTTGTCTGTCGAGGCGGCCTTAGAAATGAGTAAAATCGCATGGCGTAACCGAGGTGTATGGATAATAACTCTGGGGAAAACCAAGCAAAGTCGATACAAGCTCTTCGAGGAAATACACCCTAATCCGTCGAATACAGCTGTTTGAAAGAATACACGGTGAGTGTACGTCGCTCAGGTGACCGCCGAATTTTGCTCATCAATAGATACCGGAAGGTCTGAATTCGGCCCTATCACTCGGGGTGTACCGGCGAATCCAGAATATCGACGGCGAGTCGGAGTGAGACGTCGATTGACCATAGCATAGAGCAATCAGTGGAAACGCCCTGAAAGACCACAGCGACCGGTGTAGACTCTGTTTCGAGACCTCGGGCCGTTGCCCTGAAACGAGACCTGCCCGTCATCCACGAACAGCAATCTACACCCACTCACGTCCGTACAATTACCGGAATACGGGCTATCTGTAGTGGGTAGCACCCAAGACGACAGTCACGTGTTTGCCCGCGAGACCGATGGCGACGCTACGTCGCGGCGGCGAGAAAAACTTATGTTCTAGCGATAGGTTTCCTTCGTCAGACGTGGCCCTCTCACGACGACGCGTGCTGAAGACCGTCGGCGTCTCCGCCGTCGGATTGACTGCGCTCTCGGGTTGTTCGAGGCTCCTGCACGGCGAGACGAAACTCGAACAGTTGGCACTGGTGAACATCACCGACGCGGAACACGACGTTCGAGCAGTCGTCCGCCGAGACGGTGAGGAAGTCTATCGAAACGCGTTCTCGCTTCCGCCGGCCGACGCGAACGGAGACGACCCGTATCCTGCACCGATAATCGACGAGGAGTGGATGCGAGACCCCGGACGGTTCACCGTCGAGTGTACGCTGAAATCGAAGGAGAACGTCGAGACGAGACGGTTCCCATCGAAACGTCGGAACGGGGATTGCTTTCGGGTCGAAATCGTGGTCTGGGAGGGGCCGTATCTGACCGTCCCGTCCACGGGAGAAGGCTCCTGCCGGGAATCGACCGGACGCACGCAGTCGTGACGATAAGCGGGGGCGTGACGAAAGACGAGGGCGTGACGTTCGACGGGGCGTGACGTTCGACCGGGACACCTACGCCGCCACTTGCCCCGTCGCCAGCAGGTACGCGACCGCGAACTGGACCGCGTTGTACGTGCCGTGGACGAACGCCGGGACGAGCAGGTTGTCGGTGTACTCGTAGAGCGCGCCCAGCACGAGCGCGAGACCGAAGACGATGACGACGTAGGTCAGTTTGCCCGGCCCGGACAACGAGAAGACGTGGACGACGGCGAAGAGACTGCTCGCCAGCACTATCGCGCGTGTCGTGCCGAACCACTCGGCGAACGTCCCTTGAATGACGCCCCGGTACAGCAGTTCCTCGCCGGGACCGATGAGCAGATACGAGAGCGGGACCAGCAGGAGGAAAATCTCGGGGGACTCTTTCCCGATCTCCGCGACCTGGTTCGTGGCGGTCTGGACGCCCAACAACGACGAGGCAACTCGCGCCGTCGCCAAGAGCGCGAACAAACCGACGACGCCGCCCACGGCGACCAGCGCGTCCCGGACGGTCGGGAGTCGGACTCGCAGGAACTCGACGCTCCGGTCGCCGTATCGCAGGTAGAGGAGCGCGATACCGCCGAACGTCACGCCTTGGAGGAAGACGACGCCGACCGCGACCCGCATCGTCGGGTTCGTCACCGCCGGAATCCCGACCGACTGGAAAGCGAGCGCGGCGATGAAGACGACGATTTGCCCGATGCCGAACGCACCGACCGCGAGCGCCGACCCGCGCAGGAAGACTCGGAGTCGCTGTGATTGCTGTGTCATGGTGTTGCGTTCTGGAGGGTAATTCGCGCCGACAGTATCTTCGACTCGTGAGGCTGAATATTTAAAAACGGCGAGACGACCCCGGACGCCCCGCCTCGCGGGTCGCTCCTCTTTGGACCGACATCGCGGGTCAGCGGCCGCAATCTAGCGCTGCGAGTGCCGGCGGTGTCGGCGACGAACGGCAGGATGTCCGGTCCGTCGTCCGACGCGGCTGAGTTCGCGGCGAGCCGAAACCGGTTGGGCGGTCGAGGACGGCTATCTCCGACGTTCGGTCCTTCCCGGTCGATACTGCTTCGGAGTTCCGCCGATAGCGAACAACGAGATACACCCTCTACGTGGCATACTAATCACGACACGATAAAATAAATATAAAATATTAATTATCGGAAGGAGCGACGTTACGCCGGAGGTGAACAAGAGGTGATTCTTCCCCCGTGTACGCCGATTACGTGGTGTCCCATCTGAGGACGGTCCGACCTGCGAACGAGTCGATAACCAACACGTCGTTCTCTTTATCCGCGGACAGCACTCCGTGTTCTCACACTCGTCCAGCTTCCAGATCAGACACACGGTATTCCCGTCCATCGTTCTTGCCTAAGCGAACGATCTTGGGCTTGAAAGTGGTGAAACCGTACACGTTCGCGGATGGCAGCACCTCCGGAAGGAAGACCCATCGTGGGCCGGAACCGCCTTCCAAGAGACCAACGTTATCGGTGGGTTCACCGATTTCGATGTCGTGAGCATCCGATAGACATAACATTTTAGAGGGTGAGAGTTAACATAACGTTTTTCTACTGCTCCAAATCATATCAGCTATGTACCCTCCACTTACTCGACGTCGATTTCTCGCCCTGAGTACGACTGGAGTCGTTTCCCTCGCGGGATGTCAGTCGGTCCCCTTCGGCGACTCAAAGACACCGGTTCGAATCACCGTGACGAACGCGACGCAGGAGAGCCGAGAGATTTGGGTACAGCTTACCCGAGAGACTGACTCTGACCCGATTGCGGAGTCGGTTCAGTTGGCTGGACGGACGACGACAGTACTCGAACGAACGGTCCCGACCAACGCGTATCGGCTGACGGGGAGCGTGGATGACCCGAGCCCGTCGCTGAAGCAAAAGGTCGAGTGGGAGATTACGGAACAGCCCTGTTCGGCGACGGGCGTAATTACCCTCACTTCGTGTGAGGGCACTCCAGAACTTCTCGTCGATACGGCGTCCTGTGACGATGCGTAGTTCGTTGACCGAGAGACGGTACGTCGTTCGTTTTAGCCAGAAGAACAGCGGTCAATGCCCTCATACTTGCTTCCGCTTCGCGTGCTCGACGGTCGCGGCCTCGTCGTTGCGCAAATCGGCGAGGAACGCGAACAACTCTTGGAAGTCGTCCATCCCTTCCTGCGCCATGTACTGGACGTAGCGGTGCTTGCGGTGGAACTCGGCCTCGACTTCCTCGACGGGGCGGTCGGTCCGCTCGGCGAGTCTGTCGAGGAACCGGAACCGGTGTGCGTCCCCTGCCGCATCTCCGTTCGCCCCCGCGTGGTCCGTCTCGCCCGCGAGGTGGAACTCGCCCTCCGTGTCGCGCCACGCGACGGTGTTCCAGTAGACCGTCGTCTCGTCCTTCTCGATGGCACCGCAGCGCGCCCGTTCGGCGTCGAGGTCGGCGAACTCCGACTCGGTGAGCAGTTCCACGACTTCGCCGACGTAGCGCTCGCCGTCCACGTTCCGCGGGAACACCACGAGGTCCAGCTCGCGGAGGAGGTAGGGCGGTAGGCCCTGTTCGATGACGCGGTTCACCAGTTTCTCCACGTCCTCGGCGTGGGTGGTCCCGATGATGCCGTGGCCCGTGTTCAAACTCTCCGCGAACGTCTGGAAACTCGCGGGCGTGTTGATTTCGGCGATGACCTCCACGTCGGGGTTCAGGTAGTTGCATTCGGTCATCAGGTCGGCCATCGTCACGCGCTTGTAGTCGCTCTCGTGGTCCCGCGTCGTCAGCGAGACGCCGGTCTCGTGCGGAAGTCTGACCTCCCGCGACCCCTCGTCGATGGAAATCGGTCGGTCACGGTACGGGATAAACGGCATATGCGAGTTCATGAGCGTCGTCTTACCCGTGCCGGTCGGCCCGGAGAACAGCACGACGCCGTGATGCTCGTAGGCCTGCCACAGCAGGGTCACGATTTCGGTCGAGAGGCTCTGGGAGTCCAGCAGGTCCACGGGCGTCATCGCCTCGGGGGCCTGCTTCCGGATGGAGATGTGCGGCCCGTTCTCGCTGATGACCCCGAGCGCGACCGCTGCCCGAATCGTGACCTCCTCGGGCACGCCCTCCGGTTGGAGGTTCACCTTCGCGCTCGGGTTCGAGGCGTTGAGTTCCGTGCCGTCGCTGGCGGCCATCTGCGTGACGACGTTGGCGAACGTCTCCTCGTCCTCGAAGGCGAGGTTGGTCGGGGCGCGCTCGCCGTGGCCGATTTCCCGGCCCCGCGGCACGACCTTGATGCGCTCGCCGACGCGGTTGGCCTCGATGTCCTCCAGCAGGTCGTCCCGAATCGGTACCGTCAGTTTCCCGTGGCCGACGAAATCGCGCATCACGTAGTACACCAAGTCCGAGAGCCTGTCGGTCGAGAATCGGCGGTCCACGGGCGGCACCGCCAAGTCGTACTCCGCCAAGGCGGTCCGGACCCGATACCTCGCAGCGTCGAGCCACGCCCGCGTATTCCGCGCCGTCAATCGCCGCGAGAGGAAGGTCCGGGCGCGCTCGCGGACGAATCCCGCGCGGTCCTCGACCACGCCGTCCACGTTGGTCTCCCAGATGCGGTCCTTGCACTCCTGAATCAACTCCTCGTCGCCCGGCAGGAGGTCGGGTTCCAGCACGGCGTACTTCGTCGTGAACGAGTCGTTGGCCAGCAGATGCTCGCGGTAGACGACGACCGGCACCTGAAACTCGCGGAAATCGACGGTGTGGGTCTCGACGCGCTCGCTGGCGAACCGCTCCAGAAACCTGGCGTCGGCCGGGCAGTCGGTGTCGGCGGGCGCGTAGTCGTCGGTGTGGACGACCAGGTACTCGCCCGCGGTGTCGCCGACCTCGATGCCCTCGTCTAACGCCAACGGCGTCAACTCGTCCAGACACCGCAGGTCACGGAGCGCGTGGTACTCGACGCGCCGTCGGGCCTCGGGCGGCAGGTCGGTCAGCCGGTCCACGATACGCCGGTACTTCGGGTCGAAGCCGGCGGCCATCCGTTCCTGGGCGGCCTCGCGGGTCAGCGGCCGCGCGAGGTTCGCGTCGGCGAAGTGGTCGAAGATGGCGTCGAGCGCGTCTCCGCCCGCGGGCGAGAGGGTGGGCTCTCGGACGCGGTAGTCGAACCCGGCTTCGGTCTCCGCGATGGTGGCGACGACGCCGGGGTGGAGTTCGTACTGCGAGCGGACCTCGGGCGCGTACCACGCGTCGGCGTCGTCGGGCGGTTTCGGCGGCGGGACGCGACCGAGCGACGAGTCGCCGGTCGGCGGGTCGCCGGTCCCGGCGGCGTCGGCGGCGCGGCCCTGCGAGTCGGTCATACGACTGATTCGGCGCGCGATGTAATTTAAAACTTAGTAATCGAAGCTCGGAATTTGGGGCCGGACGACGAGCGGGACCATCCGTCGAACCGGACGGCCGTCGTCACGAATGCTCTCGTTTCGGGACTCGCACGAGCGAAACGCTTGAATAAGGGCGGGATAAGGAAGGGGTATGCCAGACGAAGCGGCCGCGATAGAACGCTGTACCTACTGCCGAGGGTACGTGCCGGTGACCCACATCGACATCCCCGACCGAACGACGGACGCACCGCTCCGGGCACGAGTCGCCGTCTGCGAAAACTGCCTCGGAGGCGGTCGGTAGCGACGCCCCCGAGGCCCCGCGAGAGCGCGGTTCCCCGCTACGCCGGAACGTTCGTCGCCTGCGACGCGCCGCGTCCGTTACAGGGCCACGTCCGTCCGCTACTGGACCGCTTCCAGTTCTTCCGTCAGGTACTGGCTCTCCCACTCGCGGCGAGCGTCGAGCTCTCGCTCGCCGCGGTTGTTCAGCGTGTAGAAGTTGGTCCGGCGGTCGCGCTGGCCCTTCTCCACGAACCCCTTGTCCACGAGCGTATCGAGGTTCGGGTAGAGTCGGCCGTGGTGAATCTCCTTCTCGTAGTACGATTCGAGTTCGTCTTTGATGGCGAGGCCGTGCGGTTCGTCTAACCCCGCGATGACGTACAGTAGGTCACGCTGGAAGCCGGTCAAATCGTGCATAAATCTCTCCCCTCTCCTTCAAAGATATTCCGTAATCTAATAAGTGTTCGGGCAATTATGAAATAATACTCCCCGTTTCGGTCTGAAACAAGTGTCAGACAAACATCTGTGAATCGTCATTTATGCCTTTGAGCTGTCCATTCGCGGCGCACACTCGCGCTCGCCGTCAGTTCGCCCGACCCGATAGCGTCCTCTCAAAAATACTATACGGTGTCGTGTCGATGAGCCAACTATGCCAGCAATCGAGACCGAAGGGCTGACCAAGCGCTTCGGGAGCGTGGTCGCGGTCGAGGACTTGAACCTCACCGTCGAGCAGGGCGAGGTGTTCGGCTACCTCGGCCCGAACGGCGCGGGCAAGTCCACGACCATCAACGTCCTGCTCGACTACATCAGACCGACGGAGGGTACCGCGACCGTGCTGGGCTACGACGCCCAAGACGAGACCCAACGGATTCACGAGCGAATCGGCATCCTGCCCGAGGGGTTCGACCTCTACGACCGCCTCTCGGGGCGCAAGCACGTCGAATTCGCGGTGGACTCGAAGGGGACCGACGACGACCCGGACGCGATTCTCGACCGCGTAGGACTCGAACCCGAGGCCGCCGACCGGAAGGCCGGGGGCTACTCGACCGGGATGGCCCAGCGGCTCGCGCTTGGGATGGCGCTGGTCGGCGACCCCGACCTCCTGATTCTGGACGAACCCTCGTCGGGACTCGACCCCAACGGCGCGCGCCAGATGCGCGAGTTGGTCCGCGAGGAGGCGTCTCGGGGCACGACCGTCTTCTTCTCGTCGCACATCCTCGGACAGGTCGAGGCGGTCTGCGACCGCGTGGGCATCATGAGCGGCGGTCGCCTCGTCGCCGAGGACACCATCGAGGGCCTGCGCGAGTCGGTCGGGTCGGGTTCGACGCTCGAACTCACGGTGGACCGCGTGCCCGACGACCTCGACCTCGGCGGCATCGAGGCGGTCGACGACGTGACGGCCGGCGGAACCTCGATTCGGGTCACGGTCTCGGACCCCAGCGCGAAGTCCGCCATCATCAACCGCGTCGAGGAGCAGGGCGCGACCGTCACCGACATCTCGACGACGCAGGCCTCGCTGGAGGACCTGTTCGCGGCCTACACCACCGAGGGGGTCACGGCGTGAGCTGGCTCGTCGTCGCCCGGAAGGACTTCGAGGACGCGGTGCGCTCGCGGCTGCTGTGGGTCATCACCGCCATCTTCCTGCTGTTCACCGCGGGTGCAGTGTACGTCCGGAAGGCGGTCCTCGGTGATACGCCCGGTCTCCCGAGCGCCACGCAGTTCCTGACCGCGCCGTCGTCGCTGATCATCCCGCTGGCCGCGCTCGTCGTGGCCTACCTCGCCATCGCGGGCGAACGGGAGTCGGGGAGCATCAAGATTCTGCTCGGCCTGCCCCACACTCGCGCCGACGTGGTGTTCGGCAAGTTGGTCGGCCGGACCGCGGTCGTGACCGCGGGCATCGTCGTCGCGTTCGCGGGCGCGGCCGTCACCATGCTCGCACTGTTCGGCGAGTTGCCGGTCGTCGACTTGGCGCTGTTGACGCTGTTGACCGTCGCCTTCGGACTCACGTACGTCGGCATCGCAATCGGTGCCTCGTCGTTCGCGGCGACGCGGTCGCGGGCGATGGCGCTCGCCGTCGGCGCGTTCTTCCTGTTTCAGGTCCTCTGGGACCTCGTTCCCCTCGGTGCCTACTATCTGGTCGAAGGGGGCCTTCCGAATCCGACGACCGGGCTTCCGGCGTGGTACTACTTCACCCAAATCGTCAACCCGAACACCGCTTACACCCGAGCGTCCGACATCGTCTTCTCCGGGTTCGGGCCGTACGTCGCGCCGGAGACGCTGGCGGGCTCCGGAACCCCGTTCTACGTCCAGAACTGGTTCGGACTCGTGGTGCTGGCGCTCTGGCTGGTCGTCCCCGTGGCGCTGGGCTACTGGCGATTCGAGCGAGCCGACATCGGGTAGCGGTCGGCTTCGGTCCGTTCGCTGGCAGCCCGTTCTCGCCGCTCGGCCTTCCGCAAACACCAGTTATTACCGCCTGTAGCGGCATCACGAACCCATGACTCACCGCGACAGCGACGAAGCTCTCGGAGGGTGGCGACCGTGAGCGAGGAGAGGGACGCGGCGCGAAACGCGAACGACGGCGCTCGGACCGCGACCGACCGCGTCCGCGTCGGCGCGGACGTTGGCGGCACCTTCACCGACGTCGCGTTGCTGACCGCCGAGGACGATCTCGTCACCGCGAAGGTCCCCTCGACCGACGACCAGAGCGAGGGCGTCCTCGACGGCATCCGGAAGGCCTGCGAGCGCGCCGGTCTCGACCCCGACGACATCGACGCCTTCTCGCACGCGATGACGGTCTCGACCAACGCGCTCCTCGAGTCCGACGGCGCGCGCACCGCGCTCGTCACGACCGAGGGGTTCCGCGACGTGCTGGAAATCGGTCGCCAAGACCGGCCCGCGCTCTACGATTTGGACGCCGAGAAGCCCGACCCGCTGGTCCCCCGGCGCAGGCGCTTCGAGGTCAGCGAGCGTACGACGCCAGAGGGAATCGAGCGCGAACCCGACGCGGATTCGGTCCGCGAGGTCGCGGACCGAATCCGCGACTCGGACGCCGAGAGCGTCGCGGTCTCCCTTCTCCACGCCTACGCCGACCCCGAGAACGAACGGACCGTGGCTCGAATCCTCCGCGAGGAGTTGGACGCGCCGGTCTCGGCGTCCCACGAGGTCCTCGCGGCGTTCCGGGAGTACGAGCGCACCGCGACGACCGCCGTGGACGCCTACGTGACGCCGAAGATAGACGCCTACCTCGGCCGACTGGTCGAGCGCGCCGAGTCGGTCGGACTCCCGGCCCCGCTCGTGATGCAGTCGAACGGCGGCATCGCCGACGCCGCCACCGTCCGCGAACACGCGGTGACGACCTGCCTGTCGGGTCCCGCGGCGGGCGTGGTTGGCGCGGACGCGACCGCGAGGCGAGCGGCCGCGGGAGACGACGGCGCGGACGCGACCGCCGAAGCCGCCACCGACGCCGCGGGTCTCGTCACCTTCGACATGGGCGGGACCTCCAGCGACGTGAGCCTCGTCAGAGACGGCGAGGTGGAGCGCACGACCGAGGCGGAAATCGCCGACCGACCGGTCGGCGTCCCGATGGTGGACGTGACGACCGTGGGGTCGGGCGGCGGGAGCGTCGCGTGGGTGGACGCGGGCGGCGCGCTCCGCGTGGGGCCGCGGTCGGCGGGCGCGAACCCCGGCCCGGCCTGCTACGGCAAGGGCGGGACCGAGCCGACCGTCACCGACGCGAACGCCGTGCTGGGCTATCTGGGCGACGACACCGCGCTCGGGGGCGAACTCTCCTTAGACCTCGACGCGGCGCGCGAGGCGCTGGCCGACCTCGCCGATGAGGCCGACTTAGCGGGACCCGTCGAGGCGGCCCGCGGCGTCTACCGCGTGGCGAACGCCAACATGACGCGGGCGGTCCGGGCGGTCACGGTCGAGCGCGGCCACGACCCCCGCAACTTTGCGCTGGCGGCGTTCGGCGGCGCGGGACCGATGCACGCCGCGGCGCTCGCCGACCGCCTCGACGTGGGCCGGGTCGTCGTCCCGCGGGCCTGCGGCGTCCTCTCGGCGTTCGGCCTGCTGGCGGCCGACGAGACCCGCGACGCGGTTCGGACCTACCGGACGACGCTCGCGGCGGCGGACGCCGATTCAATCGAGGACGTGCTGGCGGACCTCGCCGACGAGGCCCGCGCGGGCCTGCGCGACCCCGACGCCGCCGCGATTTCGCGGCAGGCCGACCTCCGGTACGCGGGCCAGAGCTTCGAACAGTCGGTCGCGGTCGGCGAGTCGTTCGACCCGGCGACGGTGGCCGAGCGGTTCCACGAGGTCCACGAGACCGCCGCGGGCTACCGGATGGACGAGACCGTCGAACTCGTCGGTCTGCGCGTGCGGGCGACCGTCGAACGTGAGACGCCCGCGGTGGCCTACGAGAGCGCGGGCGAGGCCCGAGTCGGCGAGCGCGAGGCCGACTTCGGCGGCGAGGTCCGCGAGACGCCCGTCTTCCGCCGGGAGGCGCTCGCGGCCGGGCGGGAACTCGCGGGGCCGGCCGTCTGCGAGCAGGACGACAGCACCGTGGTCGTGCCGCCGGAGTGGCACGCGACGGTCGAAGACGACGGAACGCTGGTGCTGACGGAGGGCGAGCGATGACAGAGAGCAACATCGACTCCGTGGAACTCGAAATCCTCCGGAACCAACTGGAGAGCGTCGCCGAGGAGATGGGCCGAGTCCTGATTCGGGGGGCGTACTCGCCGAACATCAAGGAGCGACAGGACTGCTCGACCGCGCTGTTCGACGACGAGGGCCGGATGGTCGCGCAGGCCGAACACATTCCGGTCCACCTCGGCGCGATGCCCGAGGCGGTCGAGGCGGTGCTGGAACTGGACCCCGAACCCGGCGACACGTTCGTCGTCAACGACCCCTTCGCGGGCGGGACCCACCTGCCCGACGTGACGCTCGTCTCGCCGCTCGCGCCCGAATCCGCGGCCGCGGATTCGGGCCGCGAAATCGTCGGCTACGCGGTCTCGCGCGCCCACCACGCCGACGTGGGCGGGATGTCGCCGGGGAGCATGCCCGCGGGCGCGCGAGAAATCTATCAGGAAGGCCTGCGCCTGCCGCCGGTCCGCCTCGTCGCGGGCGGCGAGGTGAACGAGGACGTGCTCGACCTGCTGCTGGCGAACGTCCGGACGCCCGACGAGCGCCGCGCGGACCTCCGCGCCCAACTGGCGGCCAACGACCGCGCCGAGGAGCGCGTCGGCGAACTGCTGGCCGACCACGGCGACCGCCTGCTCGCGGCGTTCGACGCCGTGATAGACTACTCCCGCGAGCGCGTCGAGGCGGAACTCCGGGACCTGCCGGACGGCGAGTACCGCGCACGGGACTTCCTCGAAGGCGACGGCGTGACCGACGACGACGTGCCGATAGCGGTGACGGTCGAAATCGACGGCGCGTCGCTCGCGGTCGATTTCTCGGGGACCGCCGACCAAGTGCCGGGCAACCTCAACGCGCCGCTCGCGGTCGCCAAGAGCGCGGTCTACTTCGCGGTCCGGTCGGTCACCGACCCGGAGATCCCGCCGAACCACGGGTGCTACGCCCCGGTCTCGGTCAGCGCGCCCGAGGGGAGTCTCCTGAACCCCGACCCGCCCGCCGCGGTGGTCGGGGGCAACGTCGAGACCAGCCAGCGCGTGACCGACGTGGTGTTCCGCGCGCTCGCCGAGGCGGTGCCCGAGCGCGTGCCGGCGGAGGGACAGGGCACGATGAACAACCTGATAATCGGGAGTCGGGCCGGCGACTTCACGTACTACGAGACCATCGGCGGCGGGTCGGGCGCGCGCCCGACGAAGGACGGCATGGACGGCGTGCAGGTCGGGATGACCAACACGCTGAACACGCCGGTCGAGGCGCTGGAAGCCGAGTACCCGCTCCGGGTCGAACGATACGCGCTCCGGCCCGACAGCGGCGGCGAGGGCCGCCACCGCGGCGGACTGGGGCTGGAGCGAGCCGTCACTGTCGAGACCGACGCCACCGTCTCGTTGCTCACCGAGCGCCGCCGTCACGCGCCGCAGGGCCTCGACGGCGGCGGGCCGGGCGCGCTCGGCGAGAACCGCATCGGCGGCGAGCGCGTCGGCGCGAAGACGACCCGCGAGGTCGCGGCCGGAACGACCGTCACGGTGCTGACGCCCGGCGGTGGCGGCTACGGCGACCCGACCGAGCGCGAATCGGAAGCCAGCGAGCGCGACCGCCGGGACGGGAAGGTCGGCGACGACGAGTAGTTGAGAAGACACGGGTTTCGGACGTAGAACGCGTCTTTCTCCGACTCCGACGACAGTGGCCCCGACAGCGACGACTCCGACAGCGGCGGCAGAACCGCCGACGCCGACGGAAATTCCGACGACCACGCGAAGGCAATCTCCGGGAAGAAGGCAGAACCTCTAAGTTATCAATCCTGCTACCTACCTCCGTGGACCGTGATACCGTACGCCCCGTCGTACTCGCGCTGTTGGCGGTCGTCGCCATCGGCGTCGCCGCCGCGACGCTGAACTCCGCCGTCGTCACCGACGGTTCGGGCGGGTTCGGCGTCGGCCAGCCGAACTCCGACGCGGGCGCACCGAACGGCAGTCAGCCCAGTTTCGAGTTGGGCAACCAGTCGTCGAGCGGCGACGTCGCGCCGCCGCTGCAACTCCCGTGCTACCCGTTCCTCGACTCGTGGTGGGCCATCGCGCTCATCGTCGCCGGGTTCGCGGGCGGCGCGTACGTCGCCTACCGACGGCTCGGCGGTCTCGGCGTCGTCGCCTACGCCGGACCGGTGGGCATCCCGTTGCTGTTCGCCCACGCCATGCTCACCGTCTGTAGCGACCCCGCCGAGAACGCCACGAGTTCGTTCTTCGAGAAGGGCAACGTCTCGCTCGTGCCGGAGGGCGGGAGCGGCGCGCCCGGCGGTTCGACCGGGACGAGCGTCACCGACCCCTCCGTCCTCCTGCTGGCCGGACTCGGCGTCGCCCTCCTCGCCGCGGTCGCGCTCCTGTTCGTCTCCTCCAGCGGCGAGGACCCCGAGGAAGACGAGGAGTTCGCGGAGCCCGACGACGGAACCGACGTGCGCGCGGTCGGCCGGGCCGCGGGCGAGGCCGCAGACCGCATCGAGACGACGACCGACGTGGACAACGAGGTGTTCCGCGCGTGGCGCGAGATGACCGACCACCTCGACGTACCGAACCCCCGTTCCAGCACGCCCTCGGAGTTCGCGGCCGCCGCGGTCGAGGCGGGCATGGCCCGCGAGGACGTGGACCGCCTCACCACGCTGTTCGAGGAGGTCAGATACGGCGGCGAGTCGCCGACCGAGCGACGCGAGGAGCAGGCGCTCGACGCCCTCCGGCGCATCGAACGCGAGTACGCTGGCCGCGGCGCGTCCGCTCGCGGCGGACGCGCCGCGGGTGCGGAGTCCGCCCCCGACCGCGGAGGCGACCACGACGCCGCCGACGGGAGCGACTCCGGACCCGGAGGTGACGCCGCGTGAGCGAGCAGAGCAGCCACCCGATTCTGACGACCGTCGGTATCGTCACGGTCGCGGTCGGCCTGCTGATGATGTTCGTCCCCGGTTTCGCGGCCGCAATCGGCACCGGGTACGCCGCCGTCACCGTGATAGGCCTGCTGGCGCTGGTGCAGGCCCTGCGAATCGGTCGCTCGCGGATGACGACCGACCTGCACGCCGCCGAGACCGACGACGTGGAGACGGTCGAAGCGATGCCGACGCCCGGCGACGAGTTCGACCGGTCGGTCGCCGAGTTGCGCTCGGGACCGCGCCGAGTCCTCATCCGCGAGCGGGCCGACCTCCGCGAGACGCTCGAAAGCGCGGCGCTGACCGCCGTCGCCGACCGGGAGAACTGCTCGCGCGAGGCGGCCCGCGAGCGCGTCGAGGCCGGCACGTGGACCGACGACCCCCACGCCGCGGCGTTCCTCGGCGAGGGCGACGTCCCCTCGCCGCCGCTGTTCGACCGCGTGAAGATAGCCGCCAGCACCGAGTCGCGGTTCCAGTACCGGATTCGCCGGACCGCCGACGCCATCGCTCGAAAAGCGGGCGTCGAACCCGACGCGGCCGGCGAGAGCGACGGCGGCGAGTCGGACGAAGGCGACGCGAACGACGACGAATCGGCCGACGCTGACGACCGATTCGGCGACGACGCGACGGGCGTCGGTTCCGGAGACCGCGGTTCGGCCGACCGCGAGAGCGAGGCGACGAGCGCCGATTCGACCGACGCCGGGACCGACCGACCCGACCGGGGAGCGAACGCCTCCGACGGAGCGACCGACTCGGACCGAACGGAGGCCCAAGCGTGAAGTCGATTCGTCGAACCAATCGCTGGCGCGGCATCAGCGGCGTCGCCCTGCTGGCCGGCGCGCTCGGCGTCCTGTTCAGTCGGCCGCTGGTCCTGCTGTCGGGCGTCGTCGGCGTCGCGTTCGCGGCCTACGCCCGGACCGCGGGCACGCCCGAACCGGCCCTCGACGTGACGCGGACCGTCAGCGACGGGGAACCCCTGCCGGGCGACGAGGTGCAGGTGCGACTCACCGTCGAGAACGTCGGCGGTTCGATGCTCGCGGACGTCCGGGTCGTGGACGGCGTGCCCGACGCGCTACCGGTCGTCTCCGGCTCCGCGAGACTCGGGACCGCGCTCCGGCCCGGCAAGTCGGCGACGCTGACCTACGCGGTCGAGGCCGAGCGCGGCGACCACGAGTTCGACCCCGCGACCGCAATCGTCCGGGACTTCAGCGGTGCCATCGAGGTCGAACAGGAGGTCGAGACCGAGACCAAACTCCGGTGCGTCCCGAAGCTGGGAACCACCGTGGACGTGCCGCTGCGCGCCCAGACCACACAGTACACCGGCCGGGTCACGACCGACGCGGGCGGGTCGGGCGTCGAGTTCCACGCGACCCGCGAGTACCGGCCGGGCGACCCGCTCTCGCGGGTGGACTGGAACCGCCTCGCGCGGACGGGCGAGGTCACGACCATCGACTTCCGCGAGGAGCGCGCCGCGAGCGTGGTCGTCCTCGTGGACACCCGCGAGAAGGCGTATCTGTCTCGGGACGCCGAGTCGCGCAACGCGGTCCAGTACGGCGTGGACGCCGCGGGGAAGGTCGTCACGAAGCTCCTGGACGCGGGCGACCGCGTGGGACTGGCCTCGCTCGGTCCCGAGTCGTGCTGGCTCGCGCCCGGCGCGGGCCACGACCATCAGGCCCGCGCTCGGAGCCTGCTCGCGACCCATCCCGCGTTCGCGCCGACGCCCGGCGACGGGATGTTCTACCCGACGACGCGGCTCAAGCAGATTCGCAAGCGCCTGCCCGCCTCGACGCAGGTCGTGTTCGTCACGCCGCTCTGTGACGACTTCGGGCCGGATGTCGCCCGCAGGCTCGACGCCGAGGGCCACCTCGTGACCGTCGTCAGCCCGGACCCGACCGCGACCGACACCGCGGGCCAGCGGTTCGCCCGGACCCAGCGCAAGCATCGCGTCTCGAAGCTCCGGCAGGCCGGCATCCGCGTCGTGGACTGGGACGTAGACGAGCAGTTGGGCGTCGCGTTGGCTCGGATGGCGAGAGTGACAGGAGGTGTCGCTTGATGAGCGATACCGACTGGTGGGATAGCGTGACGGGAGGTGTCGCGTGACCCGCGAAATCGACCGGTCGCCCGCGCGCCTCTCGTCGGCGCTGGCGGTCAGCGCGGCCGCGCTCGCGGCGGGCACCAGCGCGCTCACGACCAGCACGGCCCTCGCGCTCGGCGTCGCCGGATTCGTCGTCGTCGCGCTCGGCGTCGTCCGCGGGTCTCGGCGGGCCATCACGCTCGGTGCGACCGCACTGCTCGTCGGCGCGCTGGTCGGCGGCTTGTTCTCCGGCGCGCCGTACTTCCTCCTGCCGGGGGTCATCGCCACGGTGTTGGCGTGGGACTTCGGCGAGCAGGCCATCAACGTCGGCGAGCAGTTAGGTCGTGAGGCCGACACGACCCAACTGGAAGTGACCCACGCCGCGGGGAGTACGGTCGTCGGCGTCGGTGCCGGCGCGCTGGGCTACGGCATCTATCTGGTCTCCTCTGGCGGTCAGCCGGTGCCCGCGCTCGTGTTCCTCCTGCTGGCCGCGGTGGTCCTCACGTCGGCGCTCCGGAACTGACCGGTCGGGGTTCGGGATTCGCTGGACCCCGGACTTCGCTTCTCGCTCGCGCTCGGTGACGCGAACTACCGGAAGCGCACCTACGGATTGCTTCTTCTCCGCAACCACTCCAACTTCGAGAACAACGAGTGAAATCCCGAGGACCGCAGACTGAACTGCGAAAATCACCGAAAGCCCGCCGAGAAACCCGAATCGACCGACGGCCCGCTACCCGCGCAGTTCGCGCTGAAGTCGTCGCAGTTGCCGTTCGACCTTCCGGGCTTGCTCTTCGGCGTTCGGGTCGAGGTCCGAGAGCTCGGGTTGCTCCTCGTCGTCGGACTCCGACTCGTCGCTCGTCTCCCCCGCGGCGTCTTCGTCCATGCCTCGGGGTGGTCGCCGGATTGATATAAAAGCGAGCCAAGCGGAGTGAAAGTGAACCTGATTAGCTTTCGCCCGCGTCGTCCAAGACCTGCTGGAGGTCCCGGAACAGCGCTTCGTACTCGTCGGGGGCCATCTCGTCCTCGATGACCGACAGTTGATTCTGCACCTCTCGCAACTCCGCCTCGACTCGGGCGTGAGTTTCACTCTCGGCCGCCTCGTCCCTCCGGGGGTCGGCCCGGCAGGTCACCAACCGGTAGTATCGCTGGAGGAGTCGGTTGTACCGCCGGCGCTTGACGAGTCGGTCGAGGACCGTCCGGACTTTCCACTCGGCGAGCGGCCGGCGGATGCAGTCGTCGAGATCGAGTTCGAGCGCATCGACGTCGGCGTCTTCCGAGAGAACGACCGCCGCGGGTGCCTCGATACCGCGGTCGCGTAGCTTCGAAACGAACTCGTCGCCGGACACATCCTCGCAGTGTCGAGGAACCAGTATCACGTCTACGTCCGCGTCGGCAGCGGAGAGGGCGGTCTCGCCGTCGCTGGCGGTCGTTACGTCCGTACTCGACAGCCACTCCGAACATTCGCTCACGGTTTCGCCGACTAAGAGGGCGCTCGGCCGATAGGCGCGAGCGTCCGCGGACGTTTCCGATTCGGCACCCATTTCGACTCGAAATAGCAAATAGGTGGTGTTATAAATTACTCATATTTCCATTACTACACACATTATATTTGTAATTCGATAAAATAAGTCGACGTTCGAGTGGTGCGCGCTCGGGGTCTCACTCCACCGTCGGCACCGGTACGTCGTCCAGCACGCGGTCCACGATGGAGGACTTCGAGACGTTGTTGACCTGCGCGTCGGGGGTCAGGACGACCCTGTGGGCCAGTACCGGTTGGGCGACGCGCTTCACGTCGTCGGGGGTGACGAACTCACGGCCCTTCATCGCGGCGTAGGCGCGGGCCGTCTCGAAGAGTCGTTGGGTCCCGCGGGGTGAGACGCCGACCTGCACGCGGCGGTCCTCGCGGGTCTCGCGCGCGACGTTGGCCATGTACTCCAGCAGGTCGTCGTCCACGCGGACCGTCTCGGGGACCTCCCGGAGTTCCGTCACGAGCTGCTCGTCCAGCACGGTCCCGACCGAGGGACTCTGGGCCGACCGCCCGGCGCGCCGGCGCAGGAGTTCGTACTCGCCGTCCACGTCGGGGTAGCCGATGGAGGACTTGACGGCGAAGCGGTCCACCTGCGCTTCCGGCAGGGGGAAGGTGCCCTCCTGCTCGACGGGGTTCTGCGTGGCGATGACGAAGAACGGCTTGGGGAGGTCGTGGGTGTCGCCGTCCACGGTGACTTGGCCCTCCTCCATCGCTTCCAGTAGGGCGGCCTGCGTCTTGGGCGGCGCGCGGTTGATCTCGTCGGCGAGGACGACGTTGGCGAAGATTGGACCCTCGTTGAACTCGAACTCGCGGTCCTGCTCGTTGAACACGTGGGTCCCGGTCACGTCCGCGGGCAGGAGGTCGGGGGTGAACTGGACCCGCGAGAAGGAGAGTCCGAGCGCCGACGCGAAACTCCGCGCGGTCAGGGTCTTGCCCGTCCCCGGCACGTCCTCCAGCAGGGCGTGTCCGCCCGCCATCGCGCCCAAGAGTACGGTTTCGAGGAACTCTCGGTCGGCGATGACGGCGTTTCCGATAGCGTCGAGGACGGCTTCGCACTGCTCGTTTGCCTCGGTTACGTCCATACCCTACCCGGTGGCGGGCCGACCGCTTGAAGGTGACGGTCGCCTGACTGAAGCGCCGGGAATCGAAATCCATAAGAGCCAGAGGGCAGTAGGGAGGAGTGAGCCGAGGTAGCCTAGCCTGGCCAAGGCGGTTGCTTCGAGAGCAACTGTCCTTCACGGACACAGGAGTTCAAATCTCCTCCTCGGCGCTCCAACTTCTTCGATTTTCGCTGGATTAGCGTCGTCGCTGTCGGGTAAGAACGACACTTCGTCGAGAGAGCAGTCCCCGTCTATCGAGGTTCAGAACAGGAACATGAAGTTGTGGACGCCCAGGAACCCGTACCAGACGGCCGCCGAGGAGTAGGTCACGACCCGGAACGCGGCGGGGTAGCCGTCCGGTGCCCACGCGTCGGGGACCAGTCGGGCGACGACCTCGCCGCTCTCGGCCAGCAGGGCCACGCCGACGACGGCGAGGACGACGGTGACGAGGACGCCTTCGACCATCCCGAACTCGTCCATCAGCGTCCGGGTCAACCACATCGACTCGTACACGTCGTCGCGGAGCGAGAGGACCGTCACGGTGCTGACCGCGTCGAGCATCTTGCCGACGACCAGCACGACGAGCAGGGTGAGTCGGTCCGCGCCGACCGCGAAGCGACCGCCCCCGACGGCGTAGGACGAGGAGCTGTTCGACACGACACCAGCGACGCCGCCGTCGGCCTTTGTTATGGAGTGCAAATGGAGCGGGTAATCGGGGTCCAATCGAACTCAGGCGACGGTTGTCACCGTCTCGCGACCAGTAACGACTCGATACCGTGAGCTTCGATACCGCAAGTTTCGACACTGCGAGCCTCGATACCTCAGGTCTCGGCATCGCGAGTCGCCGACGTGAGGACTCGCCCGGTTCAGTTCAGTCGCCAGAGTTCGTAGTTCAGCGCTGTGGCGAACCCGACCCAGAGCAGGTAGGGCACCAGCAACGCCGTCGCCCGGCGGTCGATACGGGCGAACGCAGCCATCGTCGCCAGAATCGCCGCCAGCAGGACGAGGATGACGACCAGACCGCCCAAGATGGCCTGTGCGCCGAAGAAGACCATCGTCCACGCGGCGTTCAGGACCAACTGGACGACGAAGACCGCGAGCGCGACGTTACGGAGCCGGCCGTCGTCGCTCCGCCAGACGAGATACAGCGCGAC
Organism: Halorussus gelatinilyticus; assembly: GCF_023238445.1. GTDB lineage: Archaea > Halobacteriota > Halobacteria > Halobacteriales > Haladaptataceae > Halorussus > Halorussus gelatinilyticus. The sequence continues at coordinate 2,092,782 of NZ_CP096658.1, forward strand.
GCCCATCAGCAGGTAGAGCGTCGTCCAGACCGGTCCGAACAGCCAACTCGGCGGCGTGAACGCGGGTTTGGCCAGCGTCGGGTACCACGTCGCCACCTCGTCGGCGGTCAGAATCGACGGGACGATTCCGGCGAGTTCGCAGACGACGACGCTCCCCAGTAGGACCGGCCAGTCGATGCCCTCGCCGTCGCCGCCTCGCAGGGTCTCGGTGACGTTCATGGGTATCCGTAGGGCGGCCGACGAGAAAGAGATGGGGGGTCGAGAGGATTGTACGCCGAAGTCCGCCGCGCGACCGGAACTTTCAGAACGAGTCTCCCCGTTGCTGTGGGTATGTCACCGACCGTGGACGCCCTCCGCAACGAAATTCGGACGGCGGTGGGCAGGTACGAGCGCGTCGAATCGACCGGTTTCACCAAGGAGGCGCTCGCCGCGATTTGCGAGGCCGTGGGCTACGACGCGGAGGCGAACCGGCGTCCGTCGAAACCCCAGATGCGAGCGGGGATTCTGTGGAGCGTCGGCGAACTGGACGACGACGACCCGGAGGAGGCTCCGCGACAGTTCCGGAAAGCGGAGCTAGAGGCAATCGCCGAGGCGCTTCGGGACGAATAAATCGTCGTTAGACGAGCCGATGTTTTCGCGGTAGCCGGACGGTCGGTCTCGAAAGCTCCGGTATCGACAGTGAATCCCGTGAGGGCCGTCGCCGAGAACGCCTCGAAAGCCCCCGCGCGCTCGCGGTCGCTCAGCAGGATATTTCGGGCGCGCAGAACTGCGCGCCCGAAATAGTGGCCGTGCTGAGACGACTAAACTGCACGCGAGCGCGCGGCCCCTTTCAGTCCACCCAGACGGCGGCCGGTGTGGTCGAGCGTTCGCCGGTGGCCTGTCCGACCGAGCGCGTCCCCGTCGTCTGCGTCACCGAGCGCACGCCGACCGCCGGGTCGTCAGCCGGGCGGTCGGCTCACGTCCGAGACGGACTGCTATCGAAGTGTTTTGGAAATATCTATCAACCTCAAAGAACGAAAAATATTCCTCAAAGAAATATACAACTGTTTCAGAGCGCTCAGTCGTCGGCGGTCGCGGGGTCGGCCTCCTCGTCCGCCACGAGGAGCCGGTCCAGCGCGTTCACCATCGCGGTGACGCTGGCGCGGGTGATGTCGCCGTCGCTCGCCCGGACCGTCACCGAGCGGTCGCCCTGCGACATCTCGACCTCGACCGTGACCACCGCGTCGGTGCCGCCGGTGATGGCGTCCACGTGGTACGAGTCGAGGTCTGCGTCGGCGGCGACCGCGGCCGAGTCGCCCGACCCGGCGACCGCTTCGCGGACTGCGCCGACCGCGGCGTCCACCGGGCCGTCGCCGGTGCCGCTGGCGACCCGCTCGTCGCCGTCCACTTCGAGGCGGACGCTGGCGGTGGGTCGCGGGCCGCCGCTGGTCGCGGTGAGTTCCAGTAGCGTGATGCGCCGGTCGCGCTCGCGGCCCCGCACGTCGTCGGCGATGGCCAGCAGGTCGGCGTCGGTCACGCGCTTCTCCTGCTCGGCGAGTCGCTGGACGCGCGCGACGACCGCCGCGAGTTCGTCGTCGCTGACCTCCACGCCGTGTTCGGCGAGCGCGGCCTTCGCGCCCGCTCGTCCGGTGTGCTTGCCGAGGACGAGGCGACGCTCCCGGCCGACCGTCTCGGGCGGGTACGGTTCGTACATCCGCTCGTCCTTCAGCGTCCCGTCGGTGTGGATGCCCGACTCGTGGGCGAAGGCGTTCTCGCCGACGACCGCCTTGTTCGGTGCGAGCGGCACGTCGGTCGCGTCGGCCACTGTTCGCGCGAGGTCGTAGAGTTCGGTCGTCGCGACGGTCTCGACGCCGTAGCAGTGGTCGAGCGCGATGGCGACCTCTTCGAGCGCGACGTTGCCCGCGCGCTCGCCGACGCCGTTGACCGTGGCGTGGACGAGGTCCGCGCCCGCCGCGACGCCGGCGAGGGCGTTGGTCACCGCCAGCCCGAGGTCGTCGTGGGTGTGTGCGCTGGTCGGTCCCAGTTCCGCGAGCCGCGAGACCGCCTCGTAGGTGCGCTGGGGACCGGTGTGGCCCACCGTGTCGGCGAAGCAGAACCGGTCGGCCCCGGCGTCGTGGGCGGCCTCGGCGAGTTCTTCGAGGAACTCGAAGTCGGCGCGCGAGCCGTCCTCGCCGATGACCTCGACCCAGAGACCGTGGTCGCGGGCGTACGCCACCAGCTCCTCGGTCGTCTCGACCACCTCGTCGCGGGAGGTGCCGACCTTCCCCTCGACGTGGCGGTCGCTGGCGGGCACGACGAGGTTCACGCCGTCCACGCCGCAGTCCAGCGCGAGGTCCACGTCGCGCCGGACGCCCCGCGCGAAACTCGTGACGCGGGCGTCCAACCCGAGGTCGGCCACGCGCCGGATGGTCTCGCGCTCGCCGTCGCCGGTGCAGGCGCTCCCGGCTTCGACGACCGAGACGCCCGCGCGGTCGAGCGCGGTCGCTATCTCGGCTTTCTCGTCGGGCGCGAGCGAGACGCCCGGCGCTTGCTCGCCGTCCCGAAGCGTCGTGTCGAGAAGCCCGACCTCGCGGTCCGACAGCCGTCGGTCGCGGTCCGCGAGTCGTTCGTCGCGTTCTGAGTGCTGTGCGTCGTCGTCTGCGGGAGGTGTGTTATTCGGGGAGCCCCCGAATAAATCGTTCACTGGCCATGATTGACCACGCTCCCGCTTTCGTGGGGGAGTAGTTAAGGGGGGCTTTGTGACAGGCCGGTCTGTCGGACTCGGCGTCCCCGGTTCGGTACCGCCTACGTTTTTCGGTGTCGAGGCGGAGGTAGCGGATGGTCTCGGAGAAAGAGAAGATGCTGAACGGAGACCTGTACGACGCCATGGACCCCCAACTCGTCGCCGAGCGCGACCGGGCGAGCGAACTCACCCGCCGCTACAACCGAACCGCGCCGGACGACGACGAGACTCGGCGCCGTATCCTCGAAGAGCTGTTCGGGTCGCTCGGCGACGAGTGCAGGGTCGAACCGCCGTTTCGGTGCGACTACGGCTACAACGTGCGCGTCGGCGAGAACTTCTACGCGAACTTCGACTGCGTCGTGCTGGACGTCTGCCCGGTCGAAATCGGACGCAACTGCCAACTCGGGCCGGGCGTCCACGTCTACACCGCGACCCATCCGCTGAACGCGGCCGAGCGAGCGGCGGGTCCCGAGTACGGCGAGCCGGTGACGATAGGCGACGACGTTTGGGTCGGCGGTAAGGCGGTCGTCAATCCGGGGGTGACGATAGGCGACGAGGCCGTCGTCGGGTCCGGCGCGGTCGTGACCGAGGACGTTCCCGCGGGCGTCGTCGTGCAGGGGGACCCGGCGACCGTGGTGAAGGAAATCGAGTGACGACACCGAGACGCGCTCCTCAGTGACGACAGACATTTCGAGACCGCCACGCCCGACGCTTCGAGACCCGCCACGCCCGACACCGACACGGGTCGCCGACGGGGTACTTTTATCCGAGGCCGAACAACCACCGTGCGATGAAGGAGACGCCCGCCGGAACCCCGGTCGGCGTGGACGACCCCTACGACCACGCGGGGGTCTGCGACCACCTCACCGACGAGGGCAAGTGCCGGTTCGCCTTCGAGCATCCCGAGCAGGACCCCGAGTTCGCCCGCGAGCGACGCCGCGACGAGTTGCGGTGTCCGGCTGTCGACCCCGATAGCGAGGCGCTGTGCGCCTCGAAACGGTCGAGCGGAGAGCGAATCGACCCGCGAGACGGAGACTGGAATTGGGAGGACTGTTCCCACTACCGGTGCCGGAACCGCGAGCGCGAGTGCATCCGCTGTGGCCTCGAAGAGCGCCGGATGGCCCACTCCGACGAGCGCCCGCTCCTCGAAGAGCACCACCTCTCCTACGCGGGCGAGGGCGAGACGCTCGGTCACGAGATCACCGTCTTCCTCTGTCGGTGGTGCCACGCCAAGGTCCACAAGTCGTGGGCGCGCATCGACGACGACGTGAATCCCGACCCCGAAGCCATCGCCGAGAAGGAGGGCCGACGCTCGCGCGAGCAGTCCGAGGCGAGTTTCGAGTCGGCCGCCGACCGGTTCGACGTGGGCGGTGACCGCGACGCGAAAAACGGCGGCGACCGCGGCGACGCGGAGCGCGGCGAGTAGCCCACTGCGGCCGGTCGGCGACAATCCTTATTGAACTCCCGGCCGTTCGACCGACGTGACCGACGACTCGACGTTCGACAGGCGTTCGTTCCTTCGACGGGCGAGCGGGGCGGGACTGCTCGGGGTTTCCGGACTCGGCGGTCTGCGGTCCCGCACGCGCGGCCGCGAGTCGGACGGCGCGAGAACTGCGCAGGACGGCACGGACGGCGGCGACGACACGAACGAGGAGGGTCCCATCAACTACCTTCAGGCGGTGTTGCCGCGCGGCGACATCCTCGACGCGGACCTCGTGTACCGCATCGTCGTCGTCGGCGGTCCGATTCAGCCGGGCACGCGACCCCCGCCGCTGTGCTTCCCGGAGACCGAGGACCAGTGGCTCGCCCGCAACGCGTTGGTGGTGAAACCGACCCAATCGACCGGCATCTTCGGCGACGACGACATCGGCGAAGTCAACGAGTCGCGGATACACCTCGAAAGCCCCGTCCCGGTCGGGGCGGTGTACCGCATCGCCGGTGGCGAGTACTGCGACGGGTACGCGCAGGTGACGATTCACGAACTCCCGCCGCAACTGAGCGAGTACTTCAGCAAGGACATGCTCGACACGATTCGGACCTTCGAAGCGAACGAGACGGCGAGCACCGAGACGACGGCGGACGGCGCTCCGGCCGCGCTCGGGAACGAGACGGCGGGGAACGCGACCGACGATACCTGACGGGGCGTCCCTCGAACGGGGACGGCCGGGTCTCCGAGACGCCGCTGACTCCTCTCTGGCGGCGTGGCTCGCGTCTTCGAACTCCTTTTGTGGGCTTACTCACTACGCTCGGGCAATGACTCGCATCGTCGTGGTGGACAACCACGGGCAGTTCACGCACCTCGAACATCGCGCGCTCCGGGATATGGGCGTCGAGACCGAAATCATCGACAACACGACCCCGGCGGAAGAGATCGACGCCGACGGACTCGTCCTCTCCGGCGGTCCCGACATCGAGAACATCGGCAACTGCGCCGACTACCTCGACCTCGACGTGCCCGTGTTGGGCATCTGTCTGGGCATGCAGGTCGTCGCCGACGAGTTGGGCGGCCGGGTCGGCGAAGGCGAGTACGGCGGCTACGCCGACGTGACGGTCGAGATTCTGGACGACGAGGACCCGCTGGTCGGGTCGCTCGCGCCAGAGACCCGCGTCTGGGCCAGTCACGCCGACGAAGTGAAGGAAGTGCCCGAGGGCTTCGCTCGGACGGCACGAAGCGACGTCTGCGGCGTCGAAGCGATGGCCGACCCCGACCGCGACCTCTACGGCGTCCAGTGGCACCCGGAAGTCGCCCACACCGAGGAGGGCGAGGAAGTGTTCGAGAACTTCCGGGCCGTCTGCGAGTGAGCGTCGGACCGACTGCGAGTGAGCGCTGGACCGACGGGTCGCGCTGACGAGTCGCCCGACGAGTTGTCCGGTTTTTAACTGGGGAGTCGCCGAGTAGTACCTTTTATCCTTCCCCGCCGAAAGACCCGAGTATGACAGCGACGCAGGGCGACCTCGCCAGCCTGTCGCGGTACATCTTCCGCGCCCCGAAGTGGTACGCCAGCGTGACGTTCGCGCTCGTCATCGCGGCGGTCGCAGGCGTCGGTGCGTTCGACTCGCGGTTCGTGCTGGAGGACGCGTGGCAGGGGGTCTTCTTCATCGGCGTCCCCACCGTCGCCGCCAGTCTCCTGACTACCCCGGTAGACCGCTACCTCGGCGGCCAGTTGACCTACAACCGGTCGTCGCTGTTGGCGCTGACCTGCGAGGGCATCATCGTCGCCATCATGGCGGCGGCGGGCGCGATAGCGGTCTTCACGCCCCGACTCGGCCAGCAGTTCGTCTTCGACGCGCTCATCGTGGGCGTCGCCTCGGTGTTCGCGCTCCGCCTGCTGGTCGTGATGGCGGTCTCGGGCCGGTCGGTCGTCGTCGCCGCGATTCCCGCCAGCATCCAGACCGGCGCGGCCGCCCTGCTGTTCTTCATCTACAGCGGGACGATGAAGTACCTCTACGTCGGCGGCGGCCCGCTCGTCGAGGTCGTGTTCATGCGCGCCGACGAGGCACCGCCGGAACTCGGCGTCATCGTTCCGGTGGACTTCGCCCTGCTGGGCGTGATGTGTCTCATCTACGGCTTCGCGGTCTGGGCGTTCGTCAAGTTCATCGACCGGCCGTGGAAGCGGAGCCTCGGCGTGAGCGTCCTCGACTTCCTCCGGGGGTTCATCGGCCACATCGCGGAGGGAACCAACGAACTGGAGGGCTTCTTCGAGGACATCGGCGAGGAGGCCGTGGTGCCCGTGACGGTCCTCTCGTTCCGGAGCGCCGACGACGAGACCGAGAAGGCCCGGTTCGTCCTGCCGATGATTCACCCCGGTCCGATGGGCGAAATCGGCGGCGGGAACCTGCCCGAGCGCGTCGCCCAGTCGGCCGAGGGCGTCGCGTTCCCGCCCCACGCGACCGCGGGCCACGACTTCAACCTCGTCACCGAGCGCGAGGTCGAGACCCTCATCGAGACGGCGAACGACGCCTACGAGGACATCGAGTACCACGACACCGCGACCCGCGCGGTCAGGGTACGGGAGGGCGACGCCAAGATGATGGGGCAGGCGTTCGGCGACGACGCGCTCCTCGTCGCGACCTACTCCCCGGAGTTCGCCGACGACGTGGAGTACGCGGTCGGTCTCTCCGCGGCCGCGGAAGCGCGCTCCGCCGGCGTCGAGGACGTGATGCTCGTGGACGCCCACAACTGCAACAACGGACTCGAAGGCCCGGACCTCGGCCACGTCTACCCCGGTAGCGAGCGCTCCTTCGAGATGATGCAGGCCGCGGGCGAGACCGGCGACAGACTCGCCGCCGCCGAGCAGGGTCCGGTCCGGATGGGCGTCGCGTGGGACGAGACCGACTGGGAACCGCTGGACGGCATCGGTCCGCTCGGAGTCCGGGTCTCGATTCTGGAGGTCGGCGACCACCGCACCGCGTACGTCCTCGTGGACGGCAACAACATGGAACCGGGCCTGCGCGACCGCATCGTCGCGCGACTGACCGGCGACGACTCGGCGGCCGCCGAAGCGCCCGCGGACGGTTCGGCGGCGGCCGACGCCGCGGAAGTGGCGGCCGACGGCGCACCGCTCCCGCGCATCGACGCGGTCGAAGTCATGACCACCGACACCCACGTCGTCAACCAAGTCGAGGCCTCGAATCAGGTTGGCGAGGCCATCGACCAAGACGAACTCGTCGCGGTCATCGACCGCCTCGTCGCCGAGGCGACCGACGACCTCGAACCTGTCGAGGCGGGGATGGCCAGCGAGCGCGCCGAGGTGACGGTGTTCGGCAACGACCGGACCGAGACGCTGGCCAGCCACGCCAACGCGGTCATCTCGATGGGCGCGGCGCTGGCCGCGACGGTGGTGCTGGCCGCGATGGCGGTGAGCCTGCTCATCTTCTTCGTCGCGGCGTCGTGAGTCGGGGTTCGACTCGGACTGCTCGTCGAGACACTGTAGATCGAACGGGACGGGATAGCTCCGGAAGGTCGGAACGGGACGGCGATTGTTTTGAAAGTGGAGCAACATTTAAGAGTTAGTTAAACCAAACCCGGACATGGAAAACCGACGACTCGTTCCGGTGGTGATGGCTGTCGCTGGGTGTACGGCCATCGTAATCGGCGTGTATCAGGGACTGGTCCACGTTGCACCGGGGTACGAGGGGACGATCACGGCGGGATGGGGTGGAGATCTGAATCGAGAGGAAATATTGCTCGTCCAGTTGGGTGTCGTCGGCGTCGGCGGTGCGGTTGCCGCCCTTCGGTGGAAGCGTCTGGCGAGCGTCCCGTTCGCGACGGGCGGTATCGTCCTGTTCTACGCGTTCCGAGCAGTAGGTCCCTTCCTCCGGTCGCCGACGAGACCGCTCTATCGAGAGTTCTCGCCCGGAGCCCCCGGCTTCGAGGGGGAGTCCGTCATGCTCGTCCTCGGTGCAGAGCCGTTCCTGCTCGCCGGTGGCGGGCTATTGCTCGTGGGTGCCGGCATCGCAGCGTCGAGATTCCGAACTCCCGGCGACGAAGGCGACGAGTTGACACCCCCGCCGTCGCGAGCGTAGGGCCACCCGAGACGGCCCGTCGCGGATTCAGTCAGACCGAGATTCGGGGAGACCACCGACCTCACTCCGGATTCGACTCGTAGTCGTCCCCGACCTTCACTCCGAGCGCGCCCGGCCGGGTGTCGAGGGTGACTTCCTCGAACTCCCGAATCTCGCCGTCGAGGCTGAACGTCACCGGCTCGCCGTCGAGGCTCTCGAAGTCGAGTCGCCGGGCGTGGAGTTCGGTGACGTGGTCGGTCTCCCACTGGAAGACGCGCTGTTCGACGTACTCCACGAGGGCGTCGCGGGCCGGGAGCGTCTCGATTATCGTGACCTCCAACAGGCCGTCCTCGGCGTCGGCCTGCCCGCCCTCCTCGGCGAACTTCCGGGCGTTGCCGACGAGGATGGCCTCGGCCTCGCCCACCCACTCGCGTTCGGTGCCGTCGTCGTCCACCGCGTCGATTTCGACCCGGAGGCCGTCGAAGTCGAGCGCCTCCTCGATGCCCGCGACGACGAACGCGACCGGACCGAGGCTGTTCTTGCGGTCGTGGGTCGCCGCGGCGCTCGCGTCGGCGGGCAAGCCGGCGATGGCCGAGAGGACGAACGGTTCGTCGCCGGCGACCCCGAGGTCGAGGCGTCGGGTCTCGCCCTCGGCCGCGACCTCGAAGCCGGTCGCCAGGTCCCGGATGCCGAGGTCCCGCGCGAAGAAGTTCTCGGTCCCCGCGGGAATCACGCACAGCGTCACGGAATCGAGTGCGTCGGCCGTGACGAGGCCCTGCACGACCTCGTGGAGCGTTCCGTCGCCGCCGCAGACCGCCAGCGTCTCCACGCCGTCGGCGGCGGCCGCCTCCGCGAGGTCGGTGCCGTGGCCCGCGTACTCGGTCTCCACGATGGGGAACCCGTACTCGTCGGCGAGGTCCCTGACGCGCTCGACGTGGGTGCCGCCGCCGCTGGTCGGGTTCAGAACCAGTCGGCGGTCGGTCTCACGAGTCATATCCCCGCTACGGGCCAGTCGCCTAAATGCTCGGAGGCCGGACCCGTCCCGTTTCGGGACGGGTCCGCGCCGCGAGCGGTCGGCGCGTCGGTCTCACCCGCTGGCCGGGCCGGCACATTCCATCGACGCGGCCGCGTCGAGCAATTGCTCCACGGTCGGGTCGCCGCGGTAGCGGACGCGCCCCGAGTCGTGGTCGTACGCGACCAGACCGGCGTCGTCGAGTTTCGGCAGGTGGACGTGAGCGAGGTCTATCCGGACGCTGCGAGCCGTCTCTCCGCGCAGTTCGCACCGGCCGTCTCCGGCGTCGTTTCCGCCGTCGGTCAGTTCGTCCGCGAGTCGCTCGACGGTCGTCGGGTCGGCGTCGGTTCGGTCAGGGTCGGCTCGGTCGGTGTTATCTCGGTCGGAATCGCCCGGCGCACCCCGGAGGAGGGACAACGCGCGTCGTCGCCATACGTTCGCCAGCACGCCGAACGCGGTGTCGGTAGAAATCGAGTCGTCGTCGGTCTCGTCGAGTTCGTCGCCCGTCATCGACTGGTTGGGAGTACTCCGGGGCGGGAACTCCGTCTGTCGGAGGACTATTCACACCGTTTATGTGCGCTCACTCGTCGTGTATCAGCGTGTTCTCCACGAGGTTGGCGTAGCCGCGCTGGAGGCGGGCGGAGGCGGCGTTCTTCGAGATGTCGAGTCCGTCGGCGACGCCGCGGAGGTCGGTCTCGCTCGGCACCTCGAAGTAGCCCAATCGGTAGGCCGCAACGAGCGCATCGTACTGCTCGTCGGTGACGCCGTACTTGCCCAGCGCCTCGGGGTGGGCCGACTTGCTGAGTCGCTTGAGTTCGAAGGAGAGGTCGTGGGCCGCGGCGTAGTCCTGAAAGGAAGCGAGGTCCTCGCTGTCGGGAAACAGCGTCTCGACGGTCCACACTCCGCCGTCGCTGGTCGCTTGCAGCACCGTCGCGCCGCTCTCCGAGATGGCGTAGACGATGCCCTCGGTGTTGCGCCTCCACTCGACCTGATAGAGTCGCTGGTCCTCGTGGGTCTCGACGGTACTGGGGTCGGCCACGGACGAGTCGTCCTCCAGCGCGGCCTCGAACGCCTCGAAATCGACGCCGCTCGCCCAGAAGAAGGGGGTCACGGCGTCGTCCTCGACGGCGACTCGCTCGATTTCGACGTGAACGTCCGGTAGAGCGTCGAGCGTCCACGCGAGCAGGAAATCGTCGGCGGGGACCGCGAATTCGGTGACTATTCCCATGCGGTGTCAGTGTCTACGTGGGGTCGGGCGATAATCAGTGTATCCGTTCGCGGTAGCACTCGCGTCACTCGTCGTGGACGAGCGTATTCTCCACGAGGTTGGCGTAGCCCCTGTGGAGGCGAGCGGAGGCGGCGTTCTTCGAGATGTCGAGTTCGTCGGCCAACTCGCCGAGCGACACCTCGCCGGGCACCTCGAAGTAGCCCAATCGGTAGGCGGTGACCAGCGCCTCGCGCTGTTCGTCGGTGACTTCGTACTGGCCGAACGCCTCCGGGTGGGCCGAGTCGTGGAGCCACCGCAACTCGAAGGATAGGTCGTGAGCCGCGGCGTAGTCCTGCAACGCCGAGACCGCCTCGTCGTCGGGAAAGAGGAGTTCGACCGACCAGTCGGTTCCGTCGCTCTCGGCCTGTAGAATCGTCGCGTCAACCTCCGAGACGGCGTAGACGAGGCTCTTCGCGTCGCGCTTCCACGCGACCTGATAGAGGCGCTGGTCGCCGTGGTCCTCCAGTTCGACGCTTCTATCGACGGTCGGGTCGTCGGCCAGCGCGGCCTCGAAGCGCTCGAAGTCCTCGCCCGCGACCCAGAAGTACGGCGTCACGCTCTCGTCCTCGACGGCGACTCGCTCTATCTCGATTTGCATCTCGGGCGCGCGTTCGAGCGTCCATCCCAGCAGAAAGTCGTCCCCCGGGACGGTGAACGCGGTCAGCACGCTCATTGCTACCATCATCGTCGCGCCACATATCAATCGCTCGCTTCGTTTGAACTGCCGTCTCCCGTCGTGCCCGGCGGTCGCCGGTCCCGCGACTCGGTCCGGGCCGAGCGACGCGACTGGCGAATCGGCGTCGAAAGAACACCGCAAGGTACCCCTACCCGCGGTGTTCACGGCATTTCGGGCACTGTAAATAGGTCTTGTGGTGTCTGAGCGCGCTCGCGGTCGGCGGGCGGCGGCTATCCCAGACGGTCCCGAAGCCGGAGGACGGCGTAGAGACCGCCGAAACCCGACACGGCGAGCGCGACCACGAAACCGGGGAACGCGAGGCCGGGCGGGAGCGCGTCGTAGACGAGTTTGGCGACGACGCCGACCCCGGCGAACACCGCCGCGACTGCGACGGCGGTGACGAGCGTCGAACCGAGGCTTCCGGACGACGATTCTCCCCCGCTCGCTCGCCGAATCGGTCCGCTTCGACCGGTCATGTTCGAATCGTTTCAGGTGGCCGGGCATAGGTCTTGGGTCGTACGCGAGTCGGATTCCGCTCGAACGGTCGGACTCGGAAGACCCGTCGCGGGAAGTCAGATACAAGCCGTCCGACTCCCAAACACGCTCGAATGCGCGAGGCGTACCCAGTCGAGGCGGCGGTCGGCATCGAATCCTTCGTCAGCGACGGCGACGGCGTGGGCGGGCGACTCCGGGCCTCTCCCGAGGACTTCCGCGTCCGCGAAATCGAGCGGTTCGACGCCGAACCCGCCGACGCCGACGCGGGGGCGTACCCTCACCTCGTCGTCCGGGCGACGCTGCGAGAGTGGGACACCAACGACTTCGCCAAGCGCCTCGCCGACGCGCTGGGAATCAGCCGCGAGCGCGTCTCGTGGGCCGGCACCAAGGACAAGTACGCCGTCACGACCCAACTGTTCACGCTCCGGAAAGTGGACCCGGCGGACCTCGACGACGTGTCGGTCTACGACGCCGACATCGACGTGTTGGGTCGCGCGGGCCGCGGATTGGAGTTCGGCGACCTCGCAGGCAACGAGTTCGAGATTACGGTCCGGGACTCCGAGAACCCGGAGAACGCCGAGGCGATTCGCACGCAACTGGCCGACTGGGCCGACGAGTCGCCGGGCGCGGTCGGCGTCCCGAACTTCTTCGGTCAACAGCGGTTCGGGAGCCGTCGCCCCATCACCCACGAGGTCGGCCTTCACGTCGTCCGCGGCGAGTGGGAGGAGGCGGTCAGAAGCTACGTCGCCAACCCCTACGAGACCGAACCCGAGGACAGCCAGCGCGCCCGCCGGGAGGCCGACGACGCCTTCGCCGAGCGCGACTGGCAGGCCGTCCTCGACGCCATCCCGCCGCGACTCGGCTTCGAGCGCGCGATGGCGAACCGACTGGTCGAGTCCGGCGGCGACGGTCCCGAGGAGTTCCGCGCGGCGCTCGAAGCCGTGCCCTCGAACCTCCAGCGACTGTTCGTCAACGCGGCCCAGTCGTACGCCTTCAACCGCATCCTGAGCGAGCGACTGGACCGCGGCCTGCCCTTCCACCGCCCGGTCGCGGGCGACGTGGCCTGCTTCGCCGACGACGTGGACGGGTTGGCCCTGCCGGACCCCGACCGCGAACAGCGCGTGACCGAGCGCCGGGTCGAGACGGTCGCGCGCCACTGCGAGCGCGGCCGGGCCTTCGTGACCGCGCCGCTACTCGGGACCGAGACGAAACTCGGGGAGGGGGAACCGGGGAAAATCGAGCGCGAGGTACTGGACGAGTTGGACCTCGAACCGGGCGACTTCGACCTGCCGGGCGAGTTCCACTCGACGGGAACCCGGCGCGCGATTCTGGTTCGGTCCGACCTCGGAATCGCGCGCGACGACGCGCTGACCTTCGAGTTCGCGCTCCCGAAGGGGTCGTACGCCACGGTGGTCCTCCGGGAGTTCCTGAAGACCGACCCCGCAGCGGAGTAGCCTCAAACCATATCCCGGATGGCGTCGTAGCAGTTCCGACCGCATGAGCTACGCCAACAGAACCGAGAGTCTCCAGCGTCGGATAGACGACGCTATCGCCGAAGGGTGGCGAATCGAGTCCGAGACGCCCGAGCGCGTCGTCCTCGTCAAGCGCAACGTCGGGAGCCTCGGCGTCCACCTGATTCTGGCCCTCCTCACGGGGTGGTGGTCGTTCGGTCTCGTCAACCTCGTCTACGGCGGATACAAGTACCTCAACGACTCCCAGCGCCGGGTCCTGCGCGAGGGTACCGCCTGCCCCGAGTGCGGGGCTTCGGTAGCGGCCGACGCGAGCTACTGCCAGAACTGCGGGACGGAACTCCCGCACGCGGCGGTCGAGACCGAGACCACGAGCGCGAGCTAGCGACCGGAGTCGAAGTCGAGCGCGAAAAGCAGGGAAGTTAAATCCGCCTCGGAGTAACGTCCGCTCATGGAATGTCGGCACTGCGCGTCCCCGCTCGAACGACCGGGCGACTACTGCCTGGTCTGTCGGACGTCCAACGCCGACGCCGTGGTGCTGGAACTCGACCGCGATCGGGCGACGCTGACGATGTTAGACGACGAGGAGGTCGTCGGCGAGACCCACGTCACGACCACGCCCGAGGAGGGCGGCGAGGCCGGCGTCGTGGAACTCCGGAACTTCGCGGGCCGGGTCGCCGACGAAGTGCGGCGCAAGCGCCCCGAAGAGGTGTACGCCGCGGGCGACCGCGACGTGCTTCGCTCGACGCGGAGTCAACTGCACCACACGTTCTACCGCATCGGCGACGCTGGTCGCGGCGGGGCGGACGCCGACGGCCCCGTCGAGACGGTCCTCGCGCGGCGGGACGACCGCGCGCTGGAGGTCGTGGAAGCGACCCCCGCCGAGAAGTTGGGCGGGAGTCACTCGACGCTCATCGGCGACCGCGCGGGCCGGACGGCCATCGAGACCGTCGCGGGCCACCCGCACGTCAAGAAGATAATTCCCGGTCCAATAGACGCGGGCGGTTCGGGCAGTCGGACCGGCGTCCGCGCGAAGGCGACCCGCGCCGACGAGAACGGCAACGTCCGGATGCTGTTGCGCGACGGCTCCAGCGTCCAAGAGAACCGGGTCGTCACGACCGCGATGGACCGCGAGCGCGGCGAGCAGGTCCGGGCGGACCTCAACGACGCGCTGGCCGAGGCCGGGCTTCAGTCGGCCTGAGTCCGCCGAGGGGTGGCATTAAGCCGCGGTTGTCGTGCGAGTCGGATTTTCACGCCGGATTACGCACCGCGTAGCTTTGGTGTTGGCGCGCGTCAGTGGGGTCGGACGAGGTACTTTCTGGCGGGGAGCCCCAACCTTCTTGGGGATGGTAATTATATCTAATTACGCAATGGTCAGCCACTACGACGCGGTCCTCGCGGCTATCCCGCTGCTCTCCGGGGGAGGGTTTCTGGTCGGCCAGTTCACGGGGCTTCCCGGCGCTATCGCCGGCATGATCGCCTCGCTCGCGGTAATCGGCCACGAACTGTTCAATCCGCCCGCCGACATCGGGGAGTGACCGGCCCGTTCGGAAGTGGAGCTAACCGGCCCGTTCGGGAGAGACCCGACCGTCCGCTCGGTGGACCGACCAGCGGCGAAGCCCCGACGACTCCGAGGGTCGCCGACGGCCGCCTCGACTCAAAGGCTTTATCAGCGCGCCGGGACAAATCCGCAGTACTATGGCCGAAAACAGGAAGAGCCGAACCGGAAGCGCCGGTCGCTTCGGCGCGCGATACGGCCGCGTCTCCCGCAAGCGCGTCGCCGACATCGAGAGCGACATGAACGCCGACCACACCTGTCCCGAGTGCGGGACCGACGACGTGGACCGGCAGGGCACCGGCATCTGGCAGTGTAGCAGTTGCGGATACAAGTACGCGGGCGGCACGTACCGTCCCGAGACGCCCGCCGGCCGGACGGTCACGCGCTCCATCCGTGCCGCGCTCGGCGAAGACGAAGAATGAGCTACAAATGTTCGCGGTGTAAGCGCGACGTGGAACTCGACGAGTACGGCGGCGTCCGCTGTCCGTACTGCGGCCACCGCGTCCTCCTGAAGGAGCGGAGCCGCGACGTGAAGGAAATCGACGTTCACTGATTCGCCTTTCTTCATGGGCGATTCTTCTGAGGACCCGTCTCGCTCGCGCGACGCGACCGGTGAGCCTCGGGGCCGCGACCTGCCGGGCGACCGACCCCACGACGCGACGCTGCGATTCGAGTACGAGTCGCCCGCTCGCGCCCGCGTCGTCGCCCGCTCGGTCGCCCGAGAGGTCGGCGAAATCGACGGCGACCGCTCGGCCGCGGCGGTCGAACGCGAGGACGACGCCGTGGTCGTCCGCGTCGTCGCCGACGACCTCGTGGCGCTCCGCGCCGGCTGTAACACGTGGGGGTCGCTGGTCGAAGTCGCCGAACGAACGTCGAATCTCGCCTGACGGCTCGACCGAGTTTTCTCTCGCTGGGTGATTCTGCGACAAACGTCTGCGGTTCTGCACTCGTAGTCTCCATTAGTCGGCGCGTGCTGGCGCGGCCCTGTGCCGCGCCAACCGCGCGAGGTCTGCGCGAGCGGACGCGAGTGCAGGCTCGGAGGACGCGGGTTGTCCTCCGGTGGAGTCGGGAGCGGAGCGACCGACCGAGGCTGGGGAGGTGTGAGGCTGGGGTGGTGCAGGCGGTAGGGGACGGTGAAGAGCGGTACAGGGCGGTGCTGCGCTGTGTGGTCTTGACTGGCGTCGGCAGTAGCTAGCGCGTTCCCGAGGAAAGGACGGAGACGCTAGCTGTCGCCGACGACGAGGAGTCTCCGGCAACCGCACGGCACCTCGTTCTCCCCAACCTCCTGCGGTCCTCACTTCGTTGATGGCCTCGTCGCTCGCACGCCGTTACTCGCGCGTGCCGAATCGCTGTATTCGTCGGAATATGGCTTTGGCTTCGACCCCGACGGCGACCTCTCAGACGACCGCGAACCGCCGGAACGGACGCTTTCGACTCCGGCGAAAACCGAAAGCGGGGGTTTTTCTGTCCGGGCCGCATTCCCGTAGGTATGCAGGGCAACCTACCACCGGAAGCACAAGAGAAACTCGAAGAACTGCAGGACCTACAGGAGACCGCACAGCAGGTCGCCATGCAGAAGAATCAGGCCGAGACCCAGCTCAACGAGGCCGAGACGGCTCTCGACGAACTCGACGACATCGACGAGGATACCACGATGTACCGCGAGGTCGGCGAGCTGTTCGTCAAGACGGGCTACGACGAGGCCCAGGACGACCTCGAAGAGAAGGTAGACAGCCTCGAAATCCGCGTCGAGACCCTCGAAAAGCAGGAGGAGCGCGTTCAGGAGCAGTTCGAGAGCCTCCAGTCCGAGCTCCAGAACATGCTCGGCGGCGGTGGCGGCCCCGGCGGCCCGCAGGGACCGGGCATGGGCGGCGGCGCCGGCGGCGCATAGATGCCGACCGACGACGAAGTCGTGCAGACGGCCGCCGAAGCCGCCGAAGGTCTCATCTTCGCTCGGCTGAAGAACTCGGCGGTCAAGGACCTCGACGTGACCGTCGAGTTCGAGGAGGGCGTCCTCGACGTGGACGTGTACCTCAACGCACCGGAGGCCGACGACGAGGACGAGATTGCCGAGGACGCCGCGCTTGCGGCCCGGTCTGCGGTAGACGACCTTTTCGCCGACGCCGAGGACTGACCTCGGTTCTCGCCGTTCTTCCGTTCGACTCGCCTCCCGTCGAGACGCGGGTAGGTTCGTCGGGTTTCGGGAGCGGTAACGATTGCTTCGAGGACGAGCGACCCACGCCGCGACTCAGTACAGCGACAGGTGTCCCGTGACCTTGTCCACGATGTCGTCGTCGGCCGGGCCGACCGCCAGCGCCGTCACGGTGCCGGGGTCGAGTTGGGTGTGGCCCGCGTCCCGGATTATCGCGTGGGGGACGCCCTCGGCCCGGGCCTTCTCGGCGAGGTCGAAGAGTTCGCTCTCGCCGTTGGCCTTCACGACGACTTTCTTCTGGCCCTCGCCCTTCCAGCGCTTCCGGGCCTTCGTGCCGGTCTCCTCGTAGGCCGACAGCGAGGCGTGGGCGACCTGTGCGGCGAGCTTTCCTTGCCCCATGCCGAGGTCGGCGCGGGCGACGATGGTCTGTTTCACAGGCGGTCGAACGGTTCGGGGCGTTAAATCGGTGGCTACTCCCGTTGCACGCGAATGCTCCGGCGACCTGCCCCGACACGACACGCGACCGACAAAACCATATACTGCGATTCTGGACCGTCCACCATGGTCCCCACTCCCCTCCTCCGTCCGGACGAGTTCTTCGCCGAGCGCGCGCCGGGGCTGAGCATCGGTCGCGCCGCGGCGGTCGTCCTCGTCGTCGCACTGCTCACGACCGTCGTCGTCGGCGCGTTCGGGTGGACGCTGAGCCAGCGACTCACCGCCACGACCGAGATACCCAACGACGAGCGCCCGCCCGACTGGGTCTGCGAGGGCGAGACTAACTCGGAGGCCGAGGAGATGGTACAGGAGGGATGCGACGAACCGAAACAGAAGACGGTCGTGGTCGGCGACCTGCTGTGGGACGCGTTCAGCCAGCGACTGCCGCTGGTGTTCGTGGGCGTCCTGTTCGCGTGGCCGCTCTACGCCGTCGCGCTCCACGTCGCCTCGGCGGTCGTCGGCGGAGACGGGTCGTTTCTCGACACCCTCGCGGTCACCGCGTGGGGCATGCTCCCGAGCGCGTTTCAGGCGGTGGTCGGGTTCGCGCTCCTGTACACCGCACTCGGGGGCATAGACCTCGCGGCGTCGGACCCCGAGATGCTGGCGTCCCAGATACGGTCGCTGAGCCAGCGCGCGCGGGGCGACACCGTGCTGCTCTCGCTGGCCGGAGCGGTCTGGCAGGGCTACGTCTGGACGTTCGGACTGAAGCGCGCCCGCGACCTCTCGACCGGCGGCGCGGCGTTCGCGGGCGGCGTCGTCGCCGTCGCGGTCTTCCTGTTGAGCCTCGCCTGAGTCGCTCCTGAACCCCGTCCGAGTCTCTCCCGAACCCCGCCTGCGTCGCTCCCGAGTCGCGCTCGTCGGCGGTCCCGGCGAAATCGGACCGCCACGCTTTACCTCTCTCCACTCTCTCCTACGAGTATGATACTCTCGGACGCCGACATCCTCGACCGGATGGCGGCCGGCGACCTCGTGGTCGAACCGCTGGACGACCCCGACCTCCAGATTCAGCCAGCGAGCGTGGACCTCCGGTTGGGTCGGGAGTTTCTGGAGTTTCAACGCACCAACATCCCCTGCATCCATCCCGACAGCGAACAGGAGGTCTCCGAGTACGTCACCGAGACCCACGTCGAGGAGGGCGACGAGTTCATCCTCCACCCCGGCGACTTCGTGCTGGGCACGACCAAAGAGCGCGTCGAGATTCCGTCGGACCTGCTGGCCCACGTCGAAGGCCGGTCGTCGTTCGGCCGCCTCGCGGTCGTCGTCCACGCGACGGCGGGCGTCGTCGACCCCGGCTACGAGGGCCAGATAACCCTCGAACTCTCGAATCTGGGGACCGCCCCGGTCGCGCTCCGGCCGGAGACCCGCATCTCCCAGCTCATCTTCACGGAACTCAAGAGCCCGTCCGACCGGCCGTACGGGGCCGACCGCGGGTCGAAGTATCAGGACCAGTCGGGACCGCAGGCCTCCAGAATCGGCGGCGACGAGGAGTTCGGCGGCGACCAGACCGGAACCGCGGGTGATTCCGCGTGAGGTTCGCCGAGGAGATCGTCGTCGAGGAGTTCCTGCCGACGGTCCGCTCGATGCTCGCCGAGGAACTGCGCGATAGGGGGCTGACCCAGAGCGAGGTCGCGGACCTGCTGGGCATCAGCCAGAGCGCCGTCTCGAAGTACGCCAACGGCGAAGTCGAGCGCAACGAGCGCATCCTCGGCGACGATCGGGTACGGAATCTGGTCGCGCGACTCGGTGAGGGCCTCGCCGAGGGCACGATGAGCCGGGTCGAGGCGCTGGTCGAGATAGAGATTCTGATTCGGCGACTCGAAAACCGGGACCTCGTCGCCGAGATTCACGAGACCGAGATGCCCGAACTCGCGGGCCACGGCGGCGACTTCAACGTCCACGACCCCGAGGGCGACCTCCGGACGACCGAGCGCGTCCGGTCGTCGCTCCGGCGGGGCCTGACCATCGTCGAGAGTTCGAGCGGGTTCGCCTCGCTCATCCCCGCGGTCGGGTCGAACCTCTGTGAGTGTACGCCCGACGCCGACGGCATCGACGACGTGGCGGGCGTGCCCGGCCGCATCTTCGACGTGAAGGGACAGGCGACCATCCCCTCCGAACCCGAGTTCGGGGTGAGCGAACACGTCGCCTCCATCCTGCTGGCCGCGCGCCGCCACGGGAGCGACGCCCGCGCCGCGCTGAACGTCCGGTACTCCCCGGACATCGTGGCCGCGCTCGAAGAGTCGGGCCACGCGACCGCCGAGTTCGAAGCCGAGTACGACGACGTGGACGCGGTGGTCGGCGCGGCGCTCGCCGAACTGCCGGACGCCACGGTCCTCTATCACACCGGCGGCTACGGCGTCGAACCCATCGTCTACCTGCTCGGCGACGACGCCGAAGCGGTCGCGGAGATGGCGCGCGACCTCGTCTGAGTCACTCCAGCGGACGGGTTCGGAGCAGGATCTCGCCGTCCTCCCGCTCGTCCACCCAGTCCGAATCGAGCGCGAACGCCTCGTCGTCGGCCTCGTGGCTCCCCCAGTCGAGTTTCGCCTGTATCTCCTCGGCAAGACTCGGGTCCGGTTCGACGTACGCCTCGCCGTCGCGGACTTCGGTGACGACGCCGATTTTCTGCCGGTCGGCGTCGAACACGGACGCGCCTTCGTCGGCTTCGGTGAACTCCATGCGCCCGATTTCGACTCGCTCGGGGAAGACGGCTGCGGCCCCGACGAGTCGCTCGGTGGTGCCCTCGTCGCTCTCAGACCACCGACCCGACTCCTACGCTCATCGACAGGAAAACGGGTGCGTTTATATCACCGCGCCCGCCTTGCACACGCATGGACGCGAGTCGTTCGCTTCGGTGGGCAGTCTACTACGTCGTCCTCGCCGGCGTCGCCACCGCGGTCGGCGGTGCGCTGGTCGGCGGGGGCGTCGTCCTCGGTATCGCAGACGGGTACAGTCAACTAGCCGACGGCGCGGCGGTGACGACCGCGCTCTCGACCGCCGCGCCGGGTCTCGTGCTGGCGTTCCTCGGCGTCGTGGTCTGGGCCGTCGGCAGCGTCACGGCGTTCGTGCGGGTGTTCACCGCCGCGGTCGAGGAACAGATGCGCGAACGCTTCGACGGCGAGCGAGTCAAGAGCGAGATTCTGTCGGTGCTGGACGAACGCCTCTCGGAGGTCGAACACGACGTGTCGGAGACCCGCCGGCAGGTCTCGGAGTTGAAACGCGAGGAGAGCGCCGACGAGTTCCAGTTCGGCGAACAGCAGTAGTCGCGGACGGTTCTCGGACTCTTCCGAGACGCAGCCGGTAGAACGAGAGCGAGTACTCGTAGAGCGGATTTCGTCGTTCGGAGAAACCTGTCGATGTCGATGGTAACGACTCACAAACTGGGGAAACTTTTCTCCCGGCGTGCCCCGACTCACCGCACGAACGACGACGAGCGTGACCGCCACGCCGGGGACGACCACGGCGGTCCGGACGCCGACGACTACGCGGCGGCCGTCGCGGACGCCGACTGCGACCTCCCGCCCGAGACCGTCGCCGCGATGGTACGGGAGATTCGCCCGTCGTGGTCGGTCCGCGAGGCCGCACTTGCCGAGGAGGGGACCGACGTGGTGTACTTCGTCACCGCCGAGACGCCCGCGGGTCCCCGCGAGTGCGTCCTGAAGGCCTGTGAGTTCCTCGACCCGCGAGCGTTCCGCCCCGAGCCCTATCTGATGGACGTCGTGGGGCGCCGGACCGCGGTCCCCGTGCCGAAGGTCGTCGGCGCGGTGGACGACCACCCCGACCTGCCCGCGCCGTTCTACCTGATGGAGCGCCGCGACGGCGAGGTTTTCGAGGGCGAGTCCCGCGACCTCCCGGCCGGCGTAATCGAGCGACTGGCCCGCGACGCCGGGCGCTATCTGGCCGACCTGCACGCGCTCGGCGACTTCGAGGCGTTCGGCACCGTGGTCCTCGCGCGGGACGCGGCGGACGGCCGCGACGCCGGGACCCGCCGGGACGGCCTGACGGTGGCGGACCGCGACTCGCCGACCGACGGAGCGACCCTCCTGACCACCGACGACGAAGCCACCGACTCGTGGCGCACGCGCGTCGAGGAAATCGTCGCCGCCAACCGCGGCAGTTTCAACGACCGCTTCGCCGACCTCGAAGCCGACCTCCGCCGATACGTCGAGGCGCGTCTCGACGCGCTCGACGGCGAGTTCGGCCCCGTGTTGGGTGACGACGACTACCGACTCGGCAATCTGCTGGTAGACCCCGAGACGGGCGAGATGGGAGCGGTCCTCGACTGGGGGAACACCGGCACGCTCGAAGCGCAGTACAACCTCGTAGTGACCGAGCAGCACCTCAGCGGGTGGGCGCGTCCGCGCGGCGCTCCGCGAGGGGTATCTGGACGGGAGCGAGCGAGACGAACTCGACTTCGGGCCGGACGCCGAGCGTCGCCGGGAGTTGTATCTGGCGGTCACGCGGACGTTCCCGCTGGTCTGGTTTTCGCTGTGGTACGACGGGTCGAACGACGACGACCGCGAGGCGGCCGCGGAGATGCATCGCGGCGCAGTCCGGGACCTGCTCGACCCGTAGTCGGTCGCGACTCGCGGGCCGGCGGCGGCCCGCCCGTTCACCCGCGGAGGCGACGACCCAGACCGCCGACGGGTCCGCAGACGAGCGCCTCGCAACCGAACAGCGCCGCGACCAGCCACCAGACGACCAGCGACCACCCCGTCCCGCGGTACGTCCGAGTCTCGACCGACGCCAGCACCGCCCACCCGAGCGCCGCGCCGACGACGGTGACGAGGACGCCGAGGAGCAGGCCGTTCCAGAGCCCGCGCCAGACCCCACCGGCGACGTACCCCGTGACTCCGCCGGCGAACGCGCCGGCGAGCGCGAACAGGAAGACCGAGCCCGAGAGGACGCCGGCGAGGATGGTCCCGAGGAGCGCGGCGACTCCGAACAGCAGGGCCCGCCCGTTCATCGTCCGCCGAGTTATCAGGCCCGTCATATGAGTCTTCGGGGCCGAACCGACGGGGCTCAGGCTTCGATGATGTCGTCGCCGTCGTCCGTTTCGGGAACGCGCAACTCGCCGTCGAGCGCCGTGGCCGCCCGTCCGCCCACGCGGACCGCCTCGCCGACGCGCACGCGGACGTGGCCCGGCCGGTCCACGAAGTGCCCCTGCTCGAAGACCATCTCCTCGGGCACGCCCTCGCCGTCGAAGGCCTCGAACTCGCGGAGGTACGCCCCCGTCGCGCCGCTCGCGGTGCCGGTCACGGGGTCCTCGGGCACCCCGGCGGCGGGCGCGAACATCCGACCGTGGAGCGTCGAGTCGCGGTCGAGCGCGTCGAAACTGAACGCGTAGACGCCGGTCGCCCCGACCTCCTCGCTGATGGCCTCGATTTCGCCGAAGTCGGGGTCCATCGCCGAGACGTGTTCGAGGAAGTTGACCGGCACGACGAGGAAGGGCAGGCCGGTCGAGGCGACCGCCAGCGGGAGGTCTGCACCCACGTCCTCCAGCGCGGCGTGGTCGATGCCGAGCGCGCCGCCGACGCGCTCGTACGCCAAATCCACTCGCCGAATCTCGGGCGCGTCTTGGGTCATCCAGACGGTGCCGTCCGACTCAATTTCGATTTCGAGGACCCCGACGTTGGTTTCGAGGCTGTGAGTGCCGGGCGAGACGACGCCGTCTTCCAGCAGATGGGCGTGCGAGGCGATGGTCGCGTGGCCGCAGAGGTCCACCTCGGTCGTCGGCGTGAAGTAGCGAACCCGGCGGTCGGCCTCGTCGCTCGCCCGGAAGAAGGCGGTCTCGCTCACCGCCATCTCGTTGGCGATGGCCTGCATCTGGCTCTCGGTGAGTCCGTCGGCGTCGGGGACCACTCCGGCCGCGTTCCCGCCGAACGGTTCCTCGGTGAAGGCGTCTACCTGAAGGACGCGTCGCGTCTCCATGCCCACACCGACGAACGCGCCGCCCTTAGTTGGTTCGTCGGCGGAAGCCGCCGAGGCTCCTCGTCCTCGCCTCCGCGACGGGTCCCGACGGCCGAGCGAACGGCCGAGGCGGCGCGAAACCCACCTGTAAACGGTTAAGTGGACAGGAGTGCGAGTCCCGAGGTGGTATGAGCGAACTCCCCGACGAGTTCAAGTGCACGATTACGAACTGGGAGTACATCTACGGTCTCTGCCGCGACGTCAGCGACCAAGTCAAACACGACTCGTTCGACCCCGACGTGGTGGTCGCGCTGGCCCGCGGCGGGTGGTTCGCGGGGCGGTGCATCTGCGACTTTCTCGGGATGGACGACCTGACGAGTCTCAAGATGGAACACTACGTCGGGACCGCCGAGAAGGCCGACGAACCCGAGGTGCGCTATCCGATGCCCGAGGGGAGCGTCGAGGGCAAGGACGTCCTCATCATCGACGACATCGCCGACACCGGGGGTTCCATCGAGCGCGCCGAGGAGTACGTCACCGACCGCGACGCCGGGGAGGTCCGGACCGCGACCCTCCAACTCCTCCAGACCAGCGAGTTCGAACCGGACTACATCGGGGAGCGACTCGACGAGTGGGCGTGGATAGTCTACCCGTGGAACTTCATCGAGGACATGATAGACATCACCAGCGGCGTGATGGACAAGGCCGACGGCGACGCCTTCACGACCGAGGAGATTCGCCACCTGCTCAGCGAGTACCACGACGTCGAGCGCATCGAGATGGAGATCGCCCAACCCGACCGGATGGACGAGGTGCTGAACGAGATGGTCCGCCGGGACGTGCTGGCCGACGAGGGCGAGACGTGGCGACTGGTCGAGAACGAGGACGGCGTGGGGGCCTGAGACGACTCGCTGCGCTCGGAGTCCGCTCTCCGTTTCGAACGCCGATGCTATCGAATTTCTGAGCATTTAACGCGCTGGGCGAACGACGGGAGTACATGCGAGAATACCTCTACCTCGGGGGCGCCATCGCTGCCGAAGTGACCGGCACCGCGGCGCTCAAGTTCTCGGACGGGTTCGCGAACGTCGTTCCGTCGCTCGTCGTCGTCGCCGGATACGTCGGTTCCTTCTACCTCCTGAGTCTCACCCTGCAGGAGCTACCGATAGGACTGGTGTACGCGACGTGGTCGGCGGTCGGCATCGTCGCCGCGGCGCTCCTCGGTGTCGTCCTGTTCGACGAGTCGATTGACGTCGCGGGTGTCGTCGGGATGGCGCTCATCGTCGGCGGCGTCGTCGTCCTGAACGTCTTCTCCGAGGCGTACAGTCCCGCTCACTGACGGCCGGCCGACGCCCTCGGACGGAAAGTTGAACGGCTCCGACACGAGAGGCGAGCGTCGGTCGCGACGCCGAAGGGTAGCCGTTTAGTACCCGCCGACGCGAGTCTACTTCATGACGATCGGCTTCATCGGCGGCAGTGGAATCTACGAGGCCCTACCGCTGGAAGACACCCGAGAGGAAGAGATTTCGACGCCGTTCGGCGACCCGAGCGCGCCCGTCACCATCGGCGAGTTGGCTGGCGAGGAGGTCGCGTTCCTCCCGCGCCACGGCCCGGACCACCAGCACACGCCGACCAACGCACCGTACAAGGCGAACATCCACGCGCTGAAGCAGGTCGGGGTCGAGCGCGTGCTGTCGAGCAACGCGGTCGGAAGCCTGCGCGAGGACCTGCCTCCCCAGACGCTGCTCGTGCCCGACCAGATTTTCGACCGGACGAAGCACCGCGATTCGACGTTCTTCGGCGACGGTATCGTGGTCCACATGCCGTTCGCGGACCCCTACTGCCCGCACATGGTCGAACACCTGTCCGAGTCGTGCGAGACGGCGACCGACGCCGATTCCGAGGAGGGCGGCACCTACGTCTGCATCGAGGGGCCGCAGTACTCGACGCGCGCCGAGAGCGAGTTCTACCGCGACCAAGGCTGGGACGTCATCGGCATGACGACGATTCCGGAGGCGAAACTCGCACGCGAGGCCGAGATGTGCTACGCCACCGTCACGGGCGTCACCGACTACGACGTGTGGAAAGAGGACAGCGAAGTCACCCTGCAGGAGGTGCTGGACAACGCCGCCGAGAACGAGGAGTCCATCAAGGAGGTCGTCGAACACGCGGTCCGGAACATGCCCGACGAGCGCGAGTGCGACTGCGGACACGCGCTGGAGGGGACCATCAACACCCCGACCGAGGCGATTCCGGAAGAGACCCGCGAACGGGTCGATGCGTTCGTCGGCGAGTATCTGAACTGAGACGATTCCGTTCGGATTTCTGAAAACAGTTCCTCAACCTCGGCGGTCGCGGACGCGGCCGCCGTCCCTCGCGCGACGCCAGCGTACCGAGTGGTCGGTCGAAGACTCTCACGGAGACGAACGTAAAACCTGAAAACCGGGAATCAGTCCGCAATCGCGGGCGTCTCGGGTTCCTCGGTCGCCTCGCCGTCCTCGACCCACAGGTCGCCGAACATGTCGTCCTGCTCCAGCGTCACGGTCCCGCGGTGCGAGAGGAACAGCAGCGCGAGGAACGTCTGGATGCGCGACCCGCCGACCGTCTCGATTTCGGCGTACAGCACTTCCGTCCGGCCCTTGTCGTAGTGGCTCCGCAACTCCTCGCGCACGTCGTCGATGACCGCCTCGATGTCCTCGGCGTGGGCCGTGCCGGTCACGTCGTCGGCCGAGGGTTCCTCCTCGACGCGCATGTCGTCGTCCATCCGGTAATCGAGGGTCTGGGTGCCGCGCTGGAACCCCGAGGGCGAGTCGGTCGTGTCGTAGCTTCTGGACTCCTTCCACCACGACCCGCGCTCGCGCTCGCGCAACTCGCGGACGAGTTCGTCCAGCGTCTCGGGCGACCCGCGGGCGCTCTTGCGGTCGAGACGGCGCTCCATCTCGTCTTCCAACTGCTCGACCGGGTCGAAGTCGGGGAACTCGCCGTCGTCCGGGGCGGGCGCGTCCATCCCCGGTCCCCAATCGTCCCACGGGTCCTCCGGTTCGGTCTCCTCGTCGTCGTCGTCGGCCAGCATCGCGTCGCTCTTCATCCGGAGCAGGACGCTCGCGTAGAACAGCGCCCGGCCGGAGGTCCGGAGGTCCGCGCCGTCGAGTCGGTCGAGGAACTTGTCCGTGACCGTCACGATGTCGATGTCCCACGGCTCGATTTCGCCCTCCTCGGCCAGTTGGACGAGGAGTTCGACGGGTTCGGCCTCGTCGTCCTCGGCGTCGGCCTCCACGTCGAGTTCGTCGCTGAGGACGTCGCCCCCGGCGCTCTCGTCGGGCGATTCCGCGGAGTCGCCCGACGAGTCGGACTCCGCGGCGGTGTCGGGTTCGCCGCCGAACGGGTCGGCGGACTCGCCCTCGCGCTCGCGCTTCTCTTCTTCGTGGCCCGCGATGTTGAGCGAGAAGTCGTCTTCCGAGGAGCCTCGCTCCTCGCTAGTCATCCGCGGGCACCTCCTCGTCGCCCTCGCCCAACTGGATTCCCGTCACGGTGCTCACGTTGTCGCCCTGCATCGTGACGCCGATGGCGCGCTCCGAGCGCTCCATCATCGCCGAGCGGTGGCTGACGACGACGAACTGGGCGTCGCCCGCCAGCTCGTCCACCATCTCGCCGACGCGCTCGGCGTTGGCGGCGTCGAGGAACGCGTCCACCTCGTCCAGCGCGTAGAACGGCGCGGGGTTGTACCGCTGAATGGCGAAGATGAACGCGAGAGCGGTCAGGCTCTTCTCGCCGCCCGACATCGCGTCGAGGCGCTGGATGGGCTTGTCGCCCGGTTGGGCCTTCATCGTCAGGCCGCCGTCGAAGGGATCCTCGTCGTCTTCGAGGTGGAGCGTCCCGGTCCCGTTCGAGAGGCGCTCGAAGATCTCCTCGAACTGGTCGTCGATGGCCTCGTAGGCGTCCATGAACGTCGCCTTCTTCTGGTCCTCGTAGGAGTCGATGCGCTCGCGGATGCCCTCGCGCTCCTCGACCAGCACCGACTTGCGCTCTTCGAGGTCGTCCAAGTCCGACTTCACGTCGTCGTACTCCTCGATGGCCAGCATGTTGACCGGTTCGAGCTCCTCCATCTGGCGTTCCAACCGCTCGATGTTCTGCTCGACTTCACGCAGGTCGGGAATCTCGTCGGCGTCGTACTCGCCGACCTGTTCGTCGAGTTCGGCGATGTCCTCCTCCAGTCGGTCGGCGCTCCGGCGCAGGCTCTCGAGGCGGTTCTCGACCGTCTCGACCTCCGACTTCTTGTCGTCGCGGACCTGCTGGGCCTCCCGGAGGTCGCTCTTCACGCCCTCGCGCTCGTCTTTGAGGTCGGCGAGTTCGTCTTCGAGTTCCGCGACGGCCTCGCGCTTCTCTTCGAGCAGGGCCTCTTGGTCGTCGATTTTGCCCTCCAACTCCTCGATTTTCTCCTCCTGCTCGGCCTTGCGGTTCTGGGCCTGCTCGATGTCGTCGTGGAGGTCCTCGATGGCGTCCTCGGCGTACTGCTTTTCGAGTTGGAGTTCGTTGAGTTCGCCGTCCAACTCGTCCATCCGGTCCTCCAACTCGTCTATCTCGGCCTCCACGTCCTCGGCCTCGGCTGTGAGTTCCGGAATCCGGGAGTCCTTGAGCTCGGTTTCCAGTTCCGCGATGGCGTCCTCGATGTCGGCGATGGTCTCCTCGCGCTCGTCTATCTCCTCTTCTATCTCCTCCATCTGCTCGTTGACGGCCTCGCGCTCGGCCTCCATCGCCACGAGTTCGTCTTCGAGGTCGTCGATGTGGTCTTTCACCGATTCGAGTTCGCCCTCGGTCCCCTCGATGTCGGACTCGATAGAGCGCACTTGGTCGGTCGCGTCGCTCTTGCGGTCGCGGGCGTCGTCCAGTCGGTCGTCCACGTCGCGCAGGTCCTCGCGGACGGACTTGCGTTCGTCCTCCAACTCGTTGATGCGCTGGGCGACCCGCTCCAGTTGGCCCTTGCCGGACTTCGAGAAGGAGTAGCGCGACCCGGACTTCGACCCGCCGGTCATCGCGCCGCTCTTCTCGACCAACTCGCCCGAGAGGGTCACGAGTCGGTAGTCGCCCATGAAGTCGCGGGCGGTCTCCATGTCCTCCACGACCAGCGTGTCGCCCAGCACGTAGGCGAACACGCCCGCGTACTGGGAGTCGAAGTCCACGAGGTTGTACGCGAAGTCCACGACGCCCGGTGCCGAAGGGGCACTCGGGAGGTTCCGCGTGTGCATCTCGGTCAGCGGCAGGAAGGTCGCGCGCCCGGCGTTCCGGGACTTGAGGTACTCGATGCAGGACTGCCCCACGCCGTCGTCGTCCACCACGACGTGTGCCATCCGGCCGCCTGCGGCGGTTTCGCAGGCGGTCGCGTACTTCTGGTTGACGCCGCCCAACTGGCCGACCGTGCCGTGAACGCCCGGTTTCTCGGCGTTCAGGATGGTCGAGACCGCTCGACCGTAGGAGGAGTCACCGCTCTGGCCGGCCTTGGCTTCGAGTTCGGCGTACTCCTGCTGTTTGGCCTGAATCTCGTCCTCGACCGAGTCGAGGTCGTCCTGTAACTCGCGCTTCTCCCGCTTGAGGTCCGCGACCACGTCGTCTATCTGGGAGCGGTTGCGCTCGGCCTTCGCCAACTCGTCTTCGAGGTCGTCGAGTTTCGCCTCCAGTTCTGGAATCCTCTCGCGGGCCTCGTCCAGTTCCTGCTCCTTCTCGCTCTCGGCGTTCGACCGACGTCTCGACTCGTCGATGAGGCGGTCCTTCTCGCGCTGGAGGTCGTTCTTCTCGCTCTTCTCGTCTTCCAGACGCTCCTTTTCCTCGGCGAGTTCGGCCTTCACCTCGTCGTACTCGGTGTCGATGGCTTCGATTTCGGCCTCGACTTCCTCCAGTTCGGTCTCCTTCTGCTGGACGTCGGCCTTCACGGAGGACTTCTCTATCTTGATGTCGCGGATGTCCGACTCGAACTCCTCCACGTCCTCCTGCTTGCGGTCTATCTCCACGAACGCCTGCCGTCGAGTGTTCTCGGCGTCCTGAATCTTCTCCTCGGCCGACTCGATGGCATCTTCGAGGCGCGAAATCTCGCCTTTGACCTCCTCGATTTCGCTCTTGATGCGGAGCTGTTCGTCCTCGCCCTTCCGCTCGATTTCGGCGTTGAGTTCCTCCAACTCGTCTTCGAGGCGGATGACCGCGCCCTGCTTCTCGTCCAGTTCGGCTTGCAGGTCGGCCAACTCCTCCTCGCGGTCTTCGATGTCCTCGCGGGTGTGCGCGAGGTCCTCGCGCTTCTCCTCCAACTCGGCGGCCTTGAGGTGCCCCTCGTACTCCTGTTTCTCGTCGCGCAGGCCCTGATATTCGAGGGCGGTCTCGCGCTCGTCGGCCAACTGGTCGAGGCGGTCCTGTTTCTCTCCGATGCGAAGTTCGGCCTCGCTGATGCGCTCTTTGACGGTCTCCAACTCTTCGAGCGCGTCCTCCTTCTTGGCGTCGAACTCCGCGACGCCCGCGATTTCGTCGATTATCTGGCGACGCTCGTAGGGCGTCATGTTGATAATCTCGGTCACGTCGCCCTGCATGACGACGTTGTACCCCTCGGGGGTCACCCCGGCCTGCGCGAGCAGGTCTTGGATGTCCGAGAGGTTGACCGACCGACCGTTGAGGTAGTAGTACGAGTAGTAGTTGTCCTCGGTCTCCTTGACCCGGCGCTTGATGACGATTTCGTCCACGTCGCCGACGTTCTCCGACCCGGCGGCGTTGACGACCTGCGCTCGGTCCACGGTGCCGTCGCCGTTGTCCAACACGACCTCCACGATGGCCTCTCGCGGACCGCTCTGCTCCTCGCTCTCGTCCGCGTGGCCGGGATTGTAGATGAGGTCGGTGAGTTTCTCGGCACGAATGCCTCGCGTTCGGGCCAACCCGAGCGCGAACAAGATGCTGTCGATGATGTTGCTCTTCCCGGAGCCGTTCGGACCGCTGACCGTGGTGAAATCCTCGTAGAACGGGATTTCGGTTCGCCGTCCGAAGCTCTTGAAGTTGTCCAAGACGAGCTTTTTGATGTGCATGGTTGCTCGTACGTGGGAACCCCGCTAGGCGACGATGATGTCGTCGCCTAACCCGGAATCGTCCCCCGTCTCGTCTTCTTTCTGGGACTCTTGGCTTTTAGCCTCGTCGTTTTGCTCGGTTTCCGTCTCGGCCGGGCCGGACTCCCGCGTAGAAGTCCGCGTCGTCTCCTCGTCGGCCTCGCTCTCTTCGAGCGTTTCGAGGCGGTCGTGGACCTCGACTAGTTCCTCGGTGAGTCCCTGAATCGTCGCTTCGAGCCGCTCGACTTTCGATTCGAGTTCCTCGACGCGCTCGCCTTGGTCGCTCATGTCCGTGTTGCCCCACGGCAGAACCATAAACGTACGTCAGACGCGTGTCGGATAGATTACCACTCGCCGCCGGTGAGCGACCGCGGTCTCACCGGAGTCCTTTCCGAAGAGTAGAAGTATTTACTACGGAGAAGTTCCGTTACTCCGAACAGATGACTGGGGGTACAGATTCCACGCCGCGCTCGCCGACGGTTTCGAAGCGGGCGCTCGCGGCGCTGGCCGTCGTCGGTCTCGTCGTCGCCAGCCTCGCGCCCGCCGTCGGCGCGTCGGCGGTGGGCGTCCCGACGACCGGCGTGTCGGTCTCGAACCCCCTAAACGGGACCGACGAGCGGAACACGACCTCCACCGACCGGACTACGACCCCCGAGGTCACGATGCCGGTCGTGACGCCGACGGAAACGCCCACCGAGCGCGCCTCGACCACCGAATCCACCTCCGGTCGGGACGCGACCGCCCGGACGACCACCGCAGCGACCTCGACCGAAGAAACGACTTCGACAGCGACGGACGACTCCGGACGCGGACGAGACGACCGGACCGCTACCCCCGCACGTGGGCCGCCCGAGGACGCCGGCCCATCCGGTGACGGAGGGCCGCCGGACGAGAACGGACCGCCGGGTAACGACGACTCGCCTAGGGCCGTGCACCCGCCCGGTCTCGGCGGCCCGCCGGACGTGACCGACCCCGGAGAGACCGACCCGCCGGGCCGAGTCGGCGACGGTACGACTCCGCCCGGTCTGTCCGAAAACCGCTCCGGACCGCCCGCGGACCGCCCCGGTCAGTCGCCGAACCGGCCCGGCCGTCCGGGCAACGGAAGCGGCTTCCCCGGAAACGGAGCGTTCCCCGGAAACGCGACCGACGCCCCCGGAAATCGGACGCTCCCCGAGAACGCGACCCGACGCGGGCGACCCGTTCGCTCCGCCGACGTCCCGACCGTCGACGTGACCGTCGAGAACGCCTCGGCGAACGAGTCGGTGGCGGTGAACGTCTCGACGCCCGCCGACCGGAACCGGACCGTCTCGTTCTCCACGCTCGAAGTGACGCCGACGCGGAACGCGAGTTTCACGCTGAACGTCACCGCGAGCGAGCGACCCATCGCGGAGAAGACGCCCACCGAGGAACTGTCGAACGGCACGGAACCGCTGGCGTTCCTGAGCGTGGACCACTCCATCTCCGACCGCAACATCAGTAGCGTCAACTTCACCTTCCGCCTCCGGCGCGACCGCGTGAACGCCTCGGAGCGCGACGAAATCGCGCTCTATCGCTACCACGACGACTCGTGGAACGAACTCCCGACGACGCTGGTCGAGACCACCGCGAGCCACTACGTCTACCGCGTTCGCTCGCCCGGTCTCTCGGAGTTCGCGGCCGGGAAACAGCGCCCGAAGTTCGAGATAACCAACGCGACGGTCGATATCTCGACCCTCTCGGTCGGCGACGCGCTCAAGGTGCGGGTCCGAATCACGAACGAGGGCGACGCCGACGGGACGTTCACCGCGGAGTTGGTCCTCGGCGACCGCCCGGTCGCCGAGCGCCAACTCACCATCGCGGCGGGCGGGATGCGCCAGACGACCTTCGAGCGCACGGTGGCCGAACCCGGCGTCTACGAGGTGCACGTCAACGAGTACCGGGTCGGCGAAGTGGCTGTGAACGGGACCGCCGCGTCCTCGGCGACCGAGGGTGCGACCGGGGACGAACCGACCGACGTCGCCACGGACCCCGGCGAGAGCGAGACCGACGGCCGGTCGAGCGCGGAGACCACCGCCGGCGTGCCCGGTTTCGGCGTCGGCGTCGCCGTCGTCGCGCTCCTCGGGTCGCTCGCCGTCGCGCGCTGGCGGGAGTGAAGCGAGTTCTCTCCACTCTCGCTCGGTCAGTCGTCGCTCGCGGGCCGCAGGTCCATCCGGACGACCGACCCGCGGGGGTCGTTCTCGGCGAACGAGAGTCGGCCACCTGAGCGCTCGACGACCCAGTGGACCAGCCAGAGACCCAACCCGCTGCCGTGTTCGAGGTCGGTCTCCCCGCCGTCGGTCAGGACGGCGCGCTCGTGGTCGGGGATGCCGGGACCGTCGTCGGCGACCGCCACGCGAACCCACTCCTCGCCGTCGTCGGTCACGGACTCGACCGAAATCGACACCGTGGGGTCGGCGTCGTTGTGTTCGACCGCGTTCTCACAGACGTTCTCGACCGCCGCGTCGAACGCGGGCGTGGCCGACGCGAACTGTCGGTCGGGCGCTTCGACCGACACGTCGGCGTCCGGGTACTCCTCGCGGACCACCGCGGCGGCGTCGGCGACGACGGCGGCGACGTCGGTATCGACCGGTTCGGTGCCCTCGCGCTCCATGCCCGCGCCGAAGCGGCGGGCCTTCTCGCTCAGGTCCACTAGGTCCCACCCGCGGGCCGCTATCTTCTCGGCCGCCTCCCGGACCTCGGGGTTCTCTGACTCGTCGGCGACGTACTCGGCGTAGTTGACCACGACGGTCATGTCGTTGCGGAGGTTGTGGCGCAGGACGCGATTGAACACCTGAATCCGCTGCTCGCGCTCGCGGAGCTCGGTCTCGCGCGTGGCCAGCGAGTCGGCGAGGTCGGTAAAGCCCTCGCGTATCTGGTGCCACTCCTCGCCCGAGGAGAGACCGGGCGTGTGGTCGTAATCGCCGTCGCGGAGCGCGCGGAAGCCGTCGAGGAGTTTCTCCGCCTGACGGATGTTGGCGTTGTACTCCCAGACCGCCAAGCCGACGACGAGCGCCAGGACGAGGGCGAGACTCCCCGCCTGGAGTATCGCCATCTCGCGCAGGCGGGCGTTCAGCGTCGCCCGGTTCCGACTGACCCGCACGGTCCACCCGGTCGAGGAGACGGTCGCGGTGCTGGAGACGCCGTCGATGAACGACCGTCGGGACTCGTGAAGCGTCTGGTTCCCCATCCCGACCGAGACCGTCCGCACGTCGGTCTCCAGCGGCTTGACCATCGTGAGGAACGTAAACTCGTTGACCGGGAACGCGGCCGCGAGGACGCCGGTTATCTCGCCGTCCTCGAAGATTGGCGCGCTGATTATCACGATGTGCTGGTCGGTGTCCGCGACGCGCTCGGGGTCGGTGACGTGTATCTCGCCCGTCCGGGCCGGGCGCTGGAAATACGTCCGGTTCTCGATGTCGTTGCCGACCGTCTCGCGGCGCACCTCGGGAGCCACGTCGCCCTCGAAGGCGACGACGGTACCGTTGGCAGCGACCACCTGGCCGGCGAACACGTACGGGTTGGTCAGGAACCCACGGAGGAACTCTTCGGAGCGACTGAAGTTGCTTGCCCGCGGCCGCGACGCGTGGAATCCGACGTAGTCCTTCTGCTGGCGGATTTGAGCGTCTATCTGCTCGGCGGTCCGAATCGCGGTCTGGTCGACGTTCTCGCGCATCTGGGCGACCGACCGGTCCTTGGCCAGTTCGAGTTGGCCGTAGACCACCCCGCTCAGTACGAGCGTGACGACCAGCATCAGCACCGCGAACTTCGTCCGGACCTTCATTTTTCGTGCACCTGCTCGCTCGGGGGTAATGAACCTTCGTTCGTTAGTCTTTAGCGGCCCGACCGCAAACTGGCGGGTAATGACTGCACAGGCTGTCCAACAGGAGGACCTCGCGGTCGTCATCGGACTTGAGGTCCACGTTCAACTGGAGACGGACACGAAGATCTTCTGTGGCTGTTCGACCGACGTCGCCGACGCCGATCCGAACACCCACACCTGCCCGGTGTGTCTCGGCCTGCCGGGCGCGCTCCCGGTGCTGAACGAGGCCGCCGTCGAGTCGGCGGTCAAGGTGGGGAAAGCCATCGACGCCGACATCCCCGAGGAGACGACGTTCCACCGGAAGAACTACTTCTACCCCGACCTGCCGAAGGGGTTCCAGATCACCCAGTACGACGCGCCGGTCTGTCGGGACGGCGAACTCGACGTCGAAGTGGACGGCGAGCGCCGGACGGTCGGCATCCAGCGCGCCCACCTCGAAGAGGACCCCGGCAGCCTCCAGCACGAGGGCGGGAGCATCGACCGCGCCGACTACACGCTGGTCAACTACAACCGCGCCGGAGTGCCGCTGATGGAGATAGTTACCGACCCCGACTTCCGCGGCGCGGAGGAAGTCCGGGCGTTCCTCGCGAAACTGGAGGAAGTGCTGGAGTACCTCGGCGTGTTCGACAGCCAGCGCGACGGCAGCCTCCGCATCGACGCCAACCTCAGCGTGGTCCCCGCCGACGAGGTGGGCGAGGACGGAGAAATCAGCGACGAGGCGCTCGAAGACGCCAACCGGACCGAGGTCAAGAACATCTCCAGCCACAAGGGCGCGGAGAAGGCGCTGTCCTACGAGGCGACCCGCCAGAAGAACTCGGTCAAGCGCGGCCGGGAGATAGAGCAGGAGACCCGCCACTGGGACGAGGGCCGCGGCGTCACCGTCTCGATGCGCTCGAAGGAAGAAGAGAAGGACTACCGCTACTTCCGGGAGGCCGACCTGCCGCCGCTTCAGGTCAGCGACTGGAAGCAGAAGCTCGACATTCCGGAGTTGCCGGACGCCCGCCGCGAGCGGTTCCGCGACGAGTACGGCCTGAGCGAGGAGGCGGCCTCGAAACTCACCTCCACGAAGCAGGTCGCGGACTTCTACGAGGACGTGGCCGGCGAGTACGACCCCGACCTCGCGGCGACGTGGGTCGCCGACAACCTGTTGGGCGAACTTAACTACCGCGACATGGCGATTACCGACGTGGAAGGTCGCCTCGACGAGTTCATGCGTCTCATCGAGTTGGTGGCCGACGACGAGATCACGACCAAGAACGCCGAGGAGGTCGTCCTCCGCGAGATGCTGGACGAAGGCGAGGACCCCGAGACGGTCATCGACCGCGAGGGTCTCGGCAAGGCCGACGAGGGTGCCGTCGAAGGCGCAGTCGAAGAAGCCATCGAGGAGAACCCCGACGCGGTCGAGGACTACCACGCCGGAGAGGGCGGCGCGCTCAACTTCCTCGTCGGGCAGGTCATGCAGAAGACCGGCGGGAGCGCCGACCCCGGTTCGGTGAACCAGTTGCTCCGCGAGCGACTGGACGAGTAAGTCGCCGACCGACGGGAGCGGCGGGGAGGGCGTATCGAGCAGGCGGCGCGTGGACGCGATTCTGCTTTCTTCTCTCCGCGAGGGGCGCGCCGCGCTCCCGCCTCGACGCCCTCGCGGCGATTCTCAGGTCACGACCGGGGTTCGTCCCGGCTTTCGGTGTAAACCTTCGCGTGCGTCGTCGGTCGAGATTGGTGCGATTTCTAACTACTCGTCGGAGGCGGAAACGGCGAACGCCCCTCTAAATTACGCCTACGGCGGTTGGAAAATATCACACTCTGGTAGATGATGGAAAAATGAATCATGCACTCACGACGCGACATGCTCAAGCGAATCGGCGCGACGGGCGCGACGGCGGTCGCCGTCGCGGGACTGACCGGTTCCGCGGCCGCGGCACCCGGTTCCATCCCGTCGAACTATCTCACCGAGTACCGTGCGACGGGCGACGCCTACGGTATCGACTGGACGTATCTGGCAGGCGTCGGCTGGGTCGAGACCCAGCACGGCCAGTACGAGGCGGGCTGTGACACCTCGTCGGCGGGTGCGAAGGGGCCCATGCAGTTCATGCCCTCGACGTGGGACGCCTACGGCGTGGACGGCGACGGTGACGGCTACGCCGACATCTGCAACTACGAGGGTGCCATCCCGTCGGCGGCGAACTACCTCACCTCCTCGGGCGCGCCCGAGAACTGGGACGACGCGCTCTACGCCTACAACCACAGTTGGTCCTACGTCAGCGACGTGAAGGACGCCGCGGCGTACTACCGCGACGCCTACGGCGGCGGAGGCGGCGGCACCGGCTTCAGCCAGGGCGACCGCGTGACTCCGACGGTGAACCTGAACACGCGCAAACGGCCCGGCACCGAATCGACGGTCGTCGCCACCGTCTCGCCCGACGAGGTCGGCGAAATCGTCAACGGCCCGACCACCGAGGACGGCTACACGTGGTGGGGCATGCACTGGCTCGACCGCGACGTGTGGGGCTGGTCGGTCGAGACGTACCTCGATTCCGCCTGAGATAGCGATTCGCCACCGGAACGCGCGATTTCCACCTGTCATCCATCGGTCGCGCGTCCGCGGCCGCAGTGCGGCCGCGGACGCGCACCTCAGAAATATTTATCCATGTTGGATAGATACAGAGGATTCTTAGAAACAGATAGAGATTGCTAATCTCCCGGTGTCGCCGTCTCCTCTCGCTCCACGACTCCCTCGCGCCAGCGGCCGAGACCGAACCACGCGACGCCGACGAGGAACGACGCGATGGCCGAGAACGACCACGCCCACCAGAGGCCTTCGACGCCCCACGACCATCCCGTGAGCGGGACGCCCGCGACCGTGACCGTCCACGAGTAGGCGACGAGGAGCGCCGCCGGAATCCGGAGGAGCCACCGCGAGAGGACCGACAGCGCCATCGCGGTCCGGGTGTCGCCCGCGCCGCGGAACCCGCCCTGTAGGACCATCAGCCCGCCGAAGAAGGCGAGGAACGGGCCGATGATGCGCAGGAACTCCACGCCCGCCGCGACGACCGCCGCGTCCGCGATGAAGACGCGCATCGCCTCGTCGGGGAACGCGACCATCAGCGCGCCGACGCCGAACAGCACCGCCATCGTGCCGCCGGTGGCCGTCCACGTCACCGTCGCCGCGCGGTCGGGCGTCTCCGCGCCGAGGTTCTGGCCGACGCCGGTCGCGGTGGCCTGCCCGACCGCGCCCGAGACGGTCCACGACACCGACATCAGGCGCAGTCCGATGCCGTACGCGGCGGTCGGCACCGCGCCGAATCGCGCGACCAGCGCCGCCATCGCCACCGCCGCGAAACTCCGCGCGAGCCCGTCGAGAGTGCCGGGGTAGCCGACGTCCACGAGTTTCCGGAGGACCGGCCAGTCGGGCCGGAGGTCGTCGAGTCGCAGGCGGACGCCCCAGTCGCCCTTGACGAGGATGGCGACGCCGATGACCGCCGTCAGAATCCGGGAAATCAGCGTCGCGACCGCGGCCCCGCGGACGCCCCACTCGGGGAAGGGTCCGTAGCCGAGGACGAGAAACGGGTCCAAGACGACGTTCGCGCCCGCCGAGAGGACCATCAGCCACATCGCGGTCCGTGTGTCGCCAGCGCCCCGCAGGACCGCCCGGAAGACGAAGAAGAGGAACGTGAACGGAATCGACAGGAAGAGGACCTCGATGTACTGGAGCGAGTAGGCGTAGACCCGCCCCTCGGCCCCGACCAGCGAGAGGAGCGGGTGCCGGAAGACGTAGCCGAGCGCCGACAGGACCAGCGCGACGGCGACGGTCAGGATGGTCGTCTGCGCGACCACGTTGTCGGCCTTCCGGTCGTCGCCCGCGCCGACGTGCTGGGAGACCAGCGCGACCGAGGCGGCGGTCAGCCCCATCGCCACCGAGACGAACATCCACGCGGTCGGGAACATCAGCGACACCGCCGCCACTGCGTTCGGACCGACCCGACCGACCCAGAACATGTCCGCGAGGTTGTAGAACGTCTGGAGGAGGTTCCCGGCGACCAGCGGCCACGCGAGGCTGACGAGTTTCGGCGTTATCGCTCCGGTCGTCATATCGACGCGACTGTCCTGTTGGCTCGACACGCTCTCGGCGGAAGGTCGCGCGTGCGGTTGGTAAACGTGTCCCTTCCGTTCGGGGTTGCCGGGTTTCCGAGCGTCGTCCGCGCACGCTTCGGGAACGAAATAACGTCTGGATTTATCAGAGTGAGACGCGAAACCGCCCCGTGAACCGTCGAACGTTCGTCAGTGCCGCGGCGCTGCTGATTTTCAGCGGGTGTTCTGCTCCGACGGGCCGGCCCGAGTACGACCCGGAGTCGAACGACCTCCGGCTGGAGAACGACGACGACACCTCCCACGAGGTAACGGTCGCCGTACTCGAAGACGGCGGGGAGAGACACCGCCGAGCGTACGCGCTATCTCCGGGGGGAGCGTCGTACGCTGACGAACCTCGTTCCCATGGCGAGTACGAACTCGTCGTCGAACACGACGACACGGTGCGCCGACGCGTCTGGCGGGCAGTGAGTTGCTACCGCTACGGCGTGGAGATAACCGCGTCCGGGACGGCGAAAATCGACGCCGCCGTGTGTTGATGTCCGCCGACTACGAACCCGCCGTCCGCTCGCGTGCCCCGACTCCAGCGGAGTAGAGCGCGAGTCCGACGACGCCGGGACCGAGGAGGGCCGCGGCGAGTTCGAGGAGCACCGCGAACGCGGTCCAGAGGCTGACACCGCAGAATCCGACGAGACAGATTTCCACGCCGCCGAGATGGAAGAACGAGTTGGTACCGAGACCGCCTGGGAGGACGAAACCGACGAAGACCGTGAGCATGGCGACCGGCCACCCGGCCGTCGCGTAGCGGAGCGCGGCGTCCGAGTCGTCTACGCCACCGGCGAGTCGGACGATTAGCCGGCCGACGACCAGCGGGAGCGCCGTCAGGACGGCCAGATTCGCGAGTCCCGCGACGACGAGCGTCGCGGCGACTTCCCACAGCCGCAGTCCGCCGGCGAAGGCCCAGACGACGAGGACGCCGACGAGGTACAGTCCGCCGACCGCGAGTATCGCCCGTCGGAGCGCCGCGCTGAAGGCGGGCGCTCCGGCGCGGTAGAACAGGTGCGCCAGTCCCGTGACGAGGAGCGCGATGCCAGCGGTCAGGACGAAGACCGTCGCCGGAACGAGTCCGGTCGGAAGCGTCATACTCGCGGGTCTCGCCCACGGGAGATAAAATTGGTCACGAGACGGACGGGATGCCGTCCGGCGACGCACGGACGGTCGTCGCGCACACTTCCGGACGCGCTTGCGCACGCACCCTCACACGCACGACGCCCGCGCCTTGGACCGCCGCCGGCTTGCGATTTTCCGCGGCGAAAGCTTTACCGTTTCACTTGTCCTAGCGGGGACACGATGGACGACGAGCGACTCCCGAGCGGCGGGCGACTCCCCCGAGAGCGACCGCGCCGCGCCGGGCACTCCCCCGAAGTCGGAGGTGAGGTATGGAACTGATAATCACCGAGAAGGACAACGCGGCCAGACGCATCGCCGACATCCTGAGCGGCGAATCCGCCGAGGCCGAGCGCAAGAACGGCGTCAACGTCTACAAGTGGGGCGGACGACGATGCATCGGGCTGTCGGGCCACGTCGTCGGCGTGGACTTCCCCGACGAGTACAACGACTGGCGCGACGTAGAGCCGGTCGAACTCATCGACGCGCCCATCGAGAAGAAGGCCACGAAGGAGAACATCGTCTCGACACTGCGCATCCTCGCGCGGAAGGCCGACCAAGTTACCATCGCGACCGACTACGACCGCGAGGGCGAACTCATCGGCAAGGAGGCGTGGGAACTCGTCCGCGACGTGAACGACGAGGTGCCGATTCGCCGGGTCCGGTTCTCCTCCATCACGCAGAACGAGGTCACGAACGCCTTCGAGAACCCCGACGAGTTGGACTTCGACCTGGCGGCCGCGGGCGAAGCGCGCCAAGAAATCGACCTCATCTGGGGTGCCGCCCTCACTCGGTTCCTCTCGCTGTCCTCCCGGCAGTTGGGCGACGACTTCATCTCGGTCGGCCGCGTCCAGTCGCCGACCCTCAAACTCATCGTGGACCGCGAGCGCGAAATCGAGGCGTTCGACCCCGAGGACTACTGGGAACTGTTCGCCGACCTGCTGAAAGCGCCGGACGCGAACGACGGCGAAGACGACTCCGCGGAGTTCGAAGCGCAGTACTTCTACCGCGACGAGGACGACAACGAGGCCGAGCGCGTCTGGGACGAGGAGACCGCGGAGAGCGTCTTCGAGGCGCTCGAAACCGCCGCGTCGGCGACCGTCGAGCGCGTCAACCGGCGCACCCGGACCGACGACCCGCCCGCGCCGTTCAACACCACGCAGTTCATCCGGGCCGCGAGCAGTCTGGGCTACTCGGCACAGCAGGCGATGAGCATCGCCGAAGACCTCTACACCGCGGGGTACATGACCTACCCCCGGACCGACAACACGGTCTACCCCGACGACTTGGACCCCGAGGAACTGCTCGACACGTTCTCGGGCAACTACCACTTCGGCGACGACGCCGACGACCTGCTGGAACTGGACGACCTCGAACCCACCGAGGGCGACGAGGAGACCACCGACCACCCGCCGATTCACCCGACCGAGGACGTGCCGACGAAGGGCGACCTGAGCGACGACGAGTGGGAGATATACGAACTCGTCGTCCGGCGGTTCTTCGCCACGGTCGCCGAGTCGGCGACGTGGGAACATCTCAAGGTGGTCACCGCCGTCGAAGCGGCC
Source organism: Halorussus gelatinilyticus (assembly GCF_023238445.1). Classification (GTDB taxonomy): domain Archaea; phylum Halobacteriota; class Halobacteria; order Halobacteriales; family Haladaptataceae; genus Halorussus; species Halorussus gelatinilyticus. Next base: position 2,133,769 of record NZ_CP096658.1, read on the forward strand.
GCGGCGGGGGACGACCACACCCTGAAGTCCAACGGCAAGCGCCTGCTGAAGGAGGGCTACCACGCGGTCTACCCCTACTTCAACACCTCCGAGAACTACGTCCCCGACGTCGCGGAGGGCGAGGAACTCGAGGTCACGGACGCCCGCATCGAGGACAAGCAGACCCAACCGCCCCGCAGATACGGCCAGTCGCGGCTCATCGAGACGATGGAGAAGATGGGCATCGGGACGAAGGCGACCCGCCACGAGACCATCGAGAAGCTCTACGACCGCGGCTACGTCGAGAGCGACCCGCCCCGCCCGACCCAACTCGCCGAGGCCGTGGTCGAGGCGGCCGAGAAGTTCGCGGAGTTGGTCGTCAGCGAGGAGATGACCGCCGAACTCGAGGAGGACATGACCGCCATCGCGGAGGGCGAGGCCGACCTGAGCGAGGTGGCCGACGAGTCCCGCGAGTATCTGGAGCAGGTGTTCGAGGACCTGCGCGACTCCCGCGAGGAGGTCGGCGACCTGCTCCAGAAGTCGCTGAAGGCCGACAAGAAGCTGGGTCCCTGTCCCGAGTCGGACCACGAACTGCTGGTCCGCCAGAGTCGCAACGGCTCGTACTTCGTCGGCTGTGACGGCTACCCCGACTGCGAGTACACCCTTCCGCTCCCGAACACGGGCAAGCCCCTCATCTTGGACGAGGAGTGCGACGAACACGGTCTGCGCCACGTCAAGATGCTCGCCGGGCGTCAGACGTTCGTCCACGGCTGTCCGCTCTGCAAGGCCGAGGAGGCCGACGAGCAGGAGGACGAGGTTATCGGCGTGTGTCCCGAGTGCGGGGAGGGCGTTGCGACGGAGGAGCAACGAGACGAAGGCGGCGAAGCCGCCGAAGCGGAAGGCGGCGAGTTGGCCATCAAGCACCTCCAGAACGGCTCGCGACTCGTGGGCTGTACGCGCTACCCGGACTGCGACTACTCGCTCCCGCTCCCGCGCCGGGGCGACATCGAAGTCACCGACGAGCGCTGCGAGGAACACGACCTGCCGGAACTAATCGTCCACAACGGCGACGAACCGTGGGAACTGGGCTGTCCCATCTGCAACTACCGGGAGTTCCAGGCCCGCGAGAGCGAGTCGGGGAGCGACCTCGAATCGCTCGACGGCATCGGGTCGAAGACCGCCGAGAAGCTCTCGGACGCCGGCATCGAGAGCATCGAGGACCTGAAATCGGCGGAAGTCGAGACGGTGGCCTCGGAGGTGCAGGGCGTCAGCGAGGACCGACTGCGGGGCTGGCAGGCGAAAGCCGACTGAACTCGGTCTCGACCGTCGCCAGCGTTGCTCGGCGTTCCGGCCGTCCGTCGCTGGGCAGAGAGCTGGGACCGCCGGACACCGGTCGAGAGCGTCGCTCTGCCCGCGAGCGCGCTTCGCAGACGGAGCCGAGAAGCGCTACCGAAGGGGTTTTACTCGCCGGTTTTGATTACACTGGTAATGAGCAATCCGTGGGCCGACTGGGACCACATCGTCAAACTGGACCCGGACAAGACGCTGGTGGAGGGCGAGACCTTCGAGGACGTGTGCGAGACCGGCACCGACGCCCTCGAAATCGGGGGGACCCTCGACATGACCCAAGAGAAGATGCAGCGGGTCATCGACGCCTGCGCGAAATACGAGGTACCGCTGTATCAGGAACCGAGCAACCCCGCGGTCGTGGTCGAGGACGACGACCTCGACGGCTACCTCGTGCCGGTCGTGCTGAACGCCGGCGCGGTCTCGTGGATCACCGGCGCGCACAAGGAGTGGGTGCGGATGGACGACGTGGAGTGGGAGCGCACGACCACCGAGGCGTACATCATCATGAATCCCGACGCGAGCGTCGCCGAACTCACCGAGGCCGACTGCGACCAGTCGCCCGAGGAGGTCGCGGCCTACGCCGAGGTCGCCGAGCAGATGTTCGGCCAGGAAATCGTCTACGTCGAGTACTCCGGCACCTTCGGCGACCCCGAGGTTGTCGGGGCGGCCGCGGACGCGCTGGACGAGGCGGCGCTGTTCTACGGCGGCGGCATCCACGACTACGAGTCGGCGAACACGATGGCCCAGCACGCCGACACCGTGGTCGTCGGCGACTTGGTCCACGACGAGGGCTGTGAGGCGGTCCGCGAGACCGTCGAGGGCGCGAAGGACGCCAAGAAGACGGCCGCCGAGTCGGTCTGACTTCGTTTTCGACTGCGGTGTCCGTCTCGCTACGTCTCTCGCTTCGGAGGTCGTTTCGGTGAACAGCGGTTCGGTCGTCGGACGTCCGAGTGTCGTGAACGGATAACCGAACTGTTCATCCATTCACAGCGCGAAGACCCATCGGTGAAGCCATGACTGCCATCCAGACCCGCGGCCTGACGAAGTACTACGGCGACACCCGCGGCATCGACGACCTCTCCATCGAAGTCGAGGCGGGCGAGGTGTTCGGGTTCCTCGGGCCGAACGGCGCGGGCAAGACCACGACCATCCGGACGCTGCTGGGCTTTGTCGCGCCGACCGGCGGGTCGGCGACGCTGCTCGGCCACGACGTGACCGACGAAGCGGCGCTTCTCGACGCCAAGCGGCGAATCGGCTACCTGCCCAGCGAACCCGGCTTGGACGAGGGCGTGACCGGCGAGCGCCTGATTCGGTACCACGCCGCGCTGAAGGGCGACGAGCGGAGCGACGAGTTGCTCGACCGATTCGACCCGCCGATAGCGCGCGAGGTCGGCGAGTACTCGACCGGTAACAAGCAGAAACTCGCGCTCGTGCTGGCGTTCATGCACGACCCCGACCTCGTTATCATGGACGAACCGACCTCGGGGTTGGACCCCCTGATGCAGGAACGCCTCTACGAGTTCATCGAGGAGGAGCGGACCGGCGGGACGACGTTCTTCTTCTCCAGCCACGTCCTCAGCGAGGTCCGGCGGGTCTGCGACCGCGTAGGCATCATCCGCGACGGGCGACTCGTGGCGATGGAAGGCGTCGAGGAACTACTGGACCGGTCGGGCAAGCGCGTCCGCGTCGGCGTCGGAGACGCCATCGACCCCGCCGACTTCGAAATCGCGGGCGTCCACGACTTGGAAGTGAGCGACGGCGACGCCTCGTTCATGTTCACCGGCGAGTACGACGACCTGCTGGACCACCTTCGGAACTATCACGTCGTGGATCTCGACGTCGAGGAAGCCCCGCTCGAAGACGTATTCATGAAGTTTTACGACGATGCGCCGGCCGGGGCGACCGGCGCGGAGTCGGGGTCCGACTCCGCGCCCACCGGGACCGCGGCGTCCGCGGGAGGCGAGACCGATGCTTGAGGTCGCCACCTACGAGTCCGAGCGCCGGATTCGGGGCGCGCTCGTGCTGGGCGTCCTGCTGGCCGCGATGTCCCTGCTGTTCGTCGCGCTGTTCCCCTCCATCGCCAACTCTGGCGCGGACTTGGACGCCTACATGGAGAGCCTGCCGCCCGCGATGCGGGCGGCGTTCGGCGCGACCGGCGCGTTCTCCATCGCCACCATCGAGGGGTTTCTGGCGGTCGAACTCTACCAGTTCTTCTGGTTGCTCCTGCTGGGCATCTACACGGCCTACGTCGCAGGTGGACTCGTCGCCGGCGACGTGGAGCGCGGTCGGATGGACGTGTTGCTCGCCGCGCCCGTCTCCCGGCGGCGCGTCGTGGTCGAGAAGTTCGCCTCGCTGGTGCCGGTCGTGGTCACGGTCAACGTAATCGTCGGCGTCGCGGTGTACGCCACCGTCCTCGCCATCGGCGAGACCATCCCGCTCGCGGACCTCGCGGCGGTCCACCTGCTGTCGATTCCGTACCTGCTGGCGTGCGGAGCCATCGGCCTGCTGTTGTCGGTCGCCTTCGACGAGTCCGACGTGGCCAAGCGCGGCGGTCTGGGGGCCATCTTCGCGCTCTTCCTGCTGGAGACGGTCAGCCAGTCGGCCGACGTGGGCTGGCTCGGTGCCATCAGCCCGACGCGGTACTACGACCCGACCGCCGTCTTGGTCTCGGGCGAGTACGACTGGGCGGGCGCGCTCGTCCTGCTGGCCGGGACCGCGCTCCTCGTCGCGGTCAGCGCGGCGTGGTTCCGGAGGAAGGACGTCGCGTGACGCTTCCGATGGAGCGATACCGACCGAGCTCCGAAGGGGGAACCGGATGAGAGGCTTCGACGCCGACGAGCGCGAGCGCATCCGCCGCCGACTCCGGGAGACCGGCCGGGACCTGTTCGCGCGCTACGGACTCGACAAGACGACCATCGCGGACCTGACCGACCCCGCGGACATCGCCAACGGGACGTTCTACCGGTTCTACGACTCGAAGGAGGAACTCTACTTCGAGATTCTGCGCGAGGAGGGCGAGCGACTCGCCGCCGACATCCTCGCCGAGTCGTTCGAGCGCGTCGGTGCGGGTGAGGGTGACGGTGAGAGCAGGGACGAGGACGCACTCTCCCCCGAGGAGGGAATCGTCGCGTTTCTCACCCTGCTCTGCGAGGAGATAGAGACCAACTCCCTCGTGCGCAGACTGATCGTGGACGACGACCTCTCGCGGTTGATGGCCCAGTTCAGCGACGACGAACTGCGCGAAGAGCAGGCCCAGTCGCTGTCTTACGTCGTCCCCTACGTCGAGCGGTGGCAGGCCGAAGGACACCTCCGGGAGGGCGACCCGGAGGTCCTCGCGGCCGCGATGGGCGTCGTGAAGTTCGTCGCCTACCACAAGGACGACTTCCACGACGAGGCGTTCTACCGTGCAGTTCGAAACGCCCTCATCGAAGTCGTCGCGGCGGGGTTGACTACCGACGGCGCGTAAGACGGGCGGACCGACCGCCCCAGACCTTCAAACGAGTAGGCGATTTTCACCTCACCCCGGCACAACCCGAGGGAGTGCGAGACCGCACCTACGCCGCGGACGCCGAACCGGGCGCGACCCCGATCTCTCGACGGGGTTCGACCTGATGCACCCGAGCATGGAACTGGTCTCCGGCGGCCAGCGCGAGCACCGCTACGACCGACTGGTCGAAGGATTCGAACAGCAGGGACTCGACCCCGCGGCGTTCGACTACTACACTCGGATGTTCGAGTACGGCATGCCGCCCCACGCCGGGTGGGGACTCGGCGGCGAGCGCCTCGTGATGACGATGCTCGGACTGGAGAACATCCGCGAGGCCGTGCTGTTCCCGCGGGACAGACAGCGACTCTCGCCGTAGCTCGGACTGCCTGCCGGACGTCCGCCGCCGTCCATCGTCGAAAAAATCGCTCGCCGACCTCAACACCCGCAGGCTTCGCAACAGGGGTCGACGTAGCCGGGGAACTGGTGACAGCACCCCGTGACGTAGCCGACGTCGCAACCGCTCTGTTCGCAACACTCGACTTGGTAAACCTTGTAGTTGCCAGTGTTGTCGTCGCAGAGCTGGTTGTCGCAGGCTTCCGTGAGGGCGCATCGCTCCTGAATCGTCACGCCGTCCTTCGAGTCGTAATCGAGGCGCTGGACTGTCTCCCCGCGGTCGAGGTAGCCGTAGGCCCGACCCGCCTCGGGTTGGACGATGAGGTGGAGGTCGTACTCGTCGGTGCGGTACGCGAGGTCGATGTGGGCGGTCAGGCCCTCGTCGGCCGACACCGCGCCGACGTTGACGCTCCGGTCGCGTTCGAGGTGTTCTCCCGTCGGCTTCGGTTCGGTCACGAGGTCCGCGGGGTCGGCGCTATCGACCAGTCCCTCGGCTTCGAGCGCGGCGAGGAACTCGCCAGCGTGTTCGGCGACGCGCTCGCGGACCACCGCTTCGGCGTCGTACTGGGCGCGAACCTGCTCCTTCTGAGCCATGCTCGCGTACCCCGCGGCGTCCGAGGCGCTGGCGGTTCCCGCGCTCGCCGCGGCGACGGACCCCGCGGCGACTCCCTTCAGCAGGCTTCGTCGGCTGGCGTTCACGTCGTCGGTCTGGTCGTCTCGGAACATGCACACACAATTTTCTTTCTTATTAATATTTAATTTAATGTCTAGATATTTAGTCTCGGGTGCACCCGAACGCAGGGCCGGGTCCGCGCCGACGAATAGTACAAACGTTATACGGACCGACTCGAAAGAGTGGCGCATGACCGACGACTCGTCGCGGGCGTTCGTGCCGGGCCACG